>CAYHRT010000042.1:0-20954 GCA_964359085.1 uncultured Bdellovibrio sp.
TTTGGTCAAAAATGAGAGCGCTGAATTCACCGAGTTCTGTCTCAAGTTCTATTTTAGATAAAAGTTTTGCCAGACAGGTTGTGTGAGTATAACCTTGGAATTCCGTTTTTCCGAATTTTTCTTTTGCTTGGAAGAAAATAGATTTATCAACACTGCCGGCAGTCTTCCAAGATTTTTTTGAATCTTCGCGACGCAGTTTCATCAATTGATCAAATCGTTCATTATCGACATTGAGATTTTTGTCACGAAGGATTGCCTGCGTGAGATCGAGAGGAAAGCCAAAGCTGTCATAGAGCATAAAGGCGGCATCACCTTTAAGAGTTGGATTTGATTTTGGGTCGAGCTTTTCGCGCATGATTGCTTCCTTAAGAAATTTAAGGCCCGTATCAAGCGTCTCAATAAATTTTTTCTCCTCGATCTCGAGCATTTTTTCTGCCAACGCAAGATTTGCAGCATTTTGTGAATATTCCTCACCTAAAATTTCAAACACGCTTTTTGCTAGTTTGTAAAAAGAGATCTTGGGTGCCTCTAACTCGCTAAGATGTCTAATGGCGCGACGGATGATCCTTCTAAGCACGTACCCACGACCTTCATTAGAAGGGATCACACCATCTGTAATAAGCATGGTAGAGGCGCGAATATGATCAGCAACGACTCTAAAGTTAGTCTGATATTTCTCATCAGCATATGATTTGCCAGAAATATTTTCGAGAGTATTAATAATTGGTAAAAAACAATCAGAATCATAATTCCAGTATTTTCCCTGCATGATAGCAGAGATGCGTTCCAGACCGGCACCCGTATCGATTGAGGGTTTAGGTAAAGGATGAGTCCCCTTGGAATCCTTCTCGAACTGCATGAAGACGAGATTCCAAATTTCGACATAACGTTGATCATCATCTAATAAATCTTGTCCTGGGCCTGGTCTGAAATTAGGAATTGCAAACTTTTCACCGTGGTCATAGAAGATTTCACTGCATGGGCCGCAGGGTCCAAATTCTCCCATTTCCCAAAAATTTGTTTTATTATCTTTTTTAAAAATGCGATCAAGAGGGATACCCATCTTTTTGTGCCAAATCTGTAAGGCATCATCATCGTTCTGATGAATGGTAATATAAAGCCTATCTTTGGGAAGGGACAAATACTTGGTGAGAAATTCCCATGCATAAGCGATGGCATCGTCTTTAAAATAATCACCAAATGAAAAATTTCCCAACATCTCAAAGAAAGTATGATGGCGAGCTGTATAACCGACATTCTCTAGATCATTATGCTTCCCGCCAGCACGAACACATTTTTGAATGGTCACGGCACGGCGGTGACTAGGAACCGCTCTGCCTGTGAAAAAGTCTTTGAACTGGTTCATGCCAGCATTGGCAAAAAGCAAAGTCGGGTCATTCTCTGGAATTAGGGAACTGGACGAAATCTTTTTATGGCCGTGCGAAAGAAAAAGATTTGTGAACTGTTTACGAATTTCTTTTGATTGCATAATTTTATCCAAAAAAATACGCCAGACGGGCGAAACGAGTTACGTACATTTCCAGTACATAATATATCGAGATACCTTTAGTTGGAACCGTGAATCTGTTTTGAATCCCAGAGTTGACGCATAGTGCTTTTATAAAGATCAATTTCGTTTTGATCTTGGATAAGACCTTGTCTGAACAGGTATGATAAAACCTTGCGTTCAAAGTTAGTTGGGGAATCGCACTGATGTAAATATTTTCTGGAGGCGCGCTCAATGGTGATCGCCAGATGATCGGAGGAAGCAAGGCCTTGGTCTAAGAAGAATTGCCTATAGAGTTCAATTGAAAAAGTAAGCCCATGTTTTAGGAATTTATTTTTAATGTAATGAGGGCCTTTGCCTTTGCTGACGTATTTCTCCAAAAGATTTATCGCGAGTCGTTCATCGTCTAGATATTGCAACTGCAATAGGTGTTCAATTACGTCGGAAATACATTGATCGTCAAAACCATGTCGCAAAAGAGCTTCTTTCATGTTTGAAATGGAAAAATCATGAACACTAAGAAGCTTAATGGCACGCTTAAGAGCGGAATCAAACTTGAGCAGAGAGGCAGAATTCTCTGTATCTCGCTCAAGCTCAAAATTCTGATCGATCATTGCACGTTTTTCTTGGTCTTTTTGGTTGTATGATTATTATCCCTGTCATCATCATTGCCTTTCTCTTCAATTTCTCCCGTCTGTGTATTAATACTTGCAGGTACATCTGCGTCTAAGATGCCATGCTTTTTCAGCACTTTCTGACGGATTTCCTCCATAATGAGAGGGTTCTCCTCGAGAAATTTTTTGGCATTGTCACGTCCTTGCCCAATTTTTGAATTATTATACGAGAACCAGGCTCCCGCTTTTTCTATGATGCCGGCATCGCTGGCCACATCCACAATATCACCACTTTTAGAAATACCTTCCCCGTAAATAATATCGAATTCAACAGATCTAAATGGAGGAGCAACTTTATTTTTTACAATCTTAACTGTGGTGCGGCTTCCAATAACAGTCTCAGCTTCCTTGATAGCAGCAGTTCTGCGGATATCCATGCGAACCGAGGCATAAAATTTAAGTGCATTACCGCCCGTCGTAGTTTCAGGATTGCCAAACATGACCCCAATTTTCATTCTAAGTTGATTGATAAAAATCACAGTAGTATTGGAGCGTGAAATAGAACCTGTTAGTTTCCGTAGGGCCTGTGACATTAGTCGAGCTTGTAGACCCATATGGGAATCGCCCATTTCGCCTTCGAGTTCTGCCTTGGGAGTTAAGGCCGCGACTGAATCAACAATGAGTAGGTTGACGGCACCGGAACGAACAAGCATATCGGCAATTTCAAGCGCCTGTTCACCACTGTCCGGTTGAGAGATGAGAGTGTTGGGAATATCAACGCCCAGTTTCGCTGCATAATGAGTATCAAGGGCGTGTTCGGCATCAATAAAGGCAACTGTCCCCCCTTGCCGTTGGGCTTCGGCGGCAATGTGGAGCGTAAGAGTTGTTTTGCCAGAAGCCTCTGGCCCAAAAATTTCAACAATCCGGCCTTGAGGGATTCCACCAATGCCAAGCGCCAAATCAAGGCCTAGACAGCCGGTTGAGGTGGCAGGAACTTTTGTTAGCGTAGACCCATCTAAGCGCATGATCGCGCCTTTTCCGAATTGTTTTTCAATAGCCGATAAAGCGATATCAAGCGCCTTCATTTTGTTTTCACTGGATGGTGCATCTGTTTGGGGCCGATACATTGCTTAACTCCTCTGTTGCAATAGTTAATAATAAAGTCTTAACCAGATTGAACTGGTCCGAATACTAAAAAATGGTTGCAAGTGAGTCTTTTAATCAGATTTTTCAACCTATGAATAAAAGACACCTAAAGCGAGCGGCCTACTCCCTTTACGCTTGACCATTCTTCACAATATAAAAAGCGTATGCGTAAGTTGTGCGTAAGTCAAGGGTAAAGCAAAGCTGCGATGAAAATAATAAAACGATAAGACAGGCCACTAAAAATACCTGCAACAACGTCATCGAGAATCACGCCTGCGCCATTTTTAATGCGAATATCAATGATATTTATTGGCCAAACTTTTACAATATCAAAAAAACGAAAAAGGACGAGGATTAAGATAAGATGTAGTGCATTGTCTGATTGGCAAAAGGGCCACGCACAAAGCATTCCCAGAACCTCGTCTATGACAATCCAGCCTGGATCCAAAATTTGATAGCGCTGTTGTGCTCGATGGGCCAGAAAGCTGCAAACTAAAATGCACAGAATAATCGCAGGAAAGAGGAAAATACTTGGAATTTTCCAGATAGTAAGGAAGTACAAAATTGGCAGAGTAGCGATGCTAGCGCAGGTACCTGGCGCAAAAGGAAAAAAACCTATTCCAAAGTAGGAAAGTATTATAACATCAGCCCGAAAGAGCGAAGGGTAGTTTTTTTGATTCATTGTTATCCTAAATATAGTTATAAGTATTCTATGAAGCACGGTTTTTCGCAGAAAAACAATCTTAAAGAAACGCCCAAGATCGGCCGTAACTCTAATGCTCTAATTTTTGCCTGGAGGCAAAAATGACTAGACCGGGCTATTTGTCCAAATACCTTTTTGATTGGGATATGTTTGAGGTCGTCACCAATGGCCAGTCGGCGCTCGATGCAAAATATTTTCTTGGTACGCTAGAGACAAAAGATGAAATAATAAATTTCTTGCGTGGCTATGGCATTGACTATAATGATCCAGTCAATCGTGCTGAACTGTTTGGAAATTTCCAAGAGGCCCTACAGTTTATTAAGAGATATTTTTTAAAAGAGGGTAATCCCGAAGGCCTTGATCTAAAAATCCCAAACTCGATTTATATGGTGACCGATATTATTGAATTATTTATCATGGCCACTCGTGGGGGGAACGGAGAAACACGAGAAGAGAGACTTTGGGCCGAGTTAATTCTTAAGGTCATTCATACGATTATCCATGTGGATAAAGATTTGCGTGCCGGGTATTTTTCTGCTGTTCAAACCCAAGTTTTTGATCGTTTCTATAAACATTTGCAAAGGGAAGGAGCAGGTCAGTTATTTTTAGGGCCGAAGGGTGGAGCTGATTCCATTCTTCTCTGTGATTTTCAAACAAAATCGAAGAAAACGCGTGAGAGTGTTTTGATAAAATTATTGCACAAGCCTGAAAATGTGGCAGAAGAATTGTTCGATCGAGTGGGCATGCGGATTGTAACTTATAACAAATTGGATGTGGTTCGCGTAATTCAATTTTTGATTAAGAAAAGTATTGTGACTCCGCATAATATTAAACCAAGTCGTTCTATAAATAGGTTGGTATATATAGAGATGTTTCGTCGCAAGTACAACGCATTGTTAAAACTTTCCATGAAGTCGAACTTGCGTGAGGATGAATTTCTCTCGCGGCTGCATATATTGGCCAATGAGTGTGTGCCAATTAATGCACTGGATATGGCAAAAAATATTCACACGATAGAGTCTTATCACGCGGTTCAGTTTACTTGTCGCCAACTTATCAAATACAAAAACCCCTTTTATCAAGAATTTAATGAGATTCGAAAGGAAGCTAAAAGTCTGAAGGATAGTAATCCGCTCGCACAAAAATTGATGGCCCTTGATCTTGGTGCCGTGACAAAGGAGATTACTTTCTTCTATCCCTTTGAAGTTCAAATTGTAGATATTGAATCACAGAAAAAAAATACAGAAGGCGAGGCGTCTCACCAGGAGTATAAGAAGTCTCAATTAAATCATGCAATGCATAGATTATTCAAAAAGTTGCTCGCCTATAAATCCCGAAATCAGGTTATTTTGTAATAAATCTTTCAATGCGCTTATTTACCAAGTCAGGAAAATCGGCTTGCGGGACATGGCTCCCGTTTCTCACGACGTAAAGTTCTGTGTTTCTCAAATGTTTTTTGAGGATGAGCTGGTGTTTCTGTGGAATCAAATTATCACGATCGCCACTAATAAGAAGAGTTGGGACATTGATTTGTTCGATATAGTTAATGATGTCATGATCAGTCATTTCCTCAATTAGCTTATAAAAAAGTTGATAGGATAATTCGCTTACATGCTTGAGATAGGCAGTGATAAATTTCTGGTCAACAGTTTTTGTGTTGAAACCACCCATATGAACAATTTTGCGTAGAATAGGGTTCATATAGGAGTATTTCCAAAAAAGATCAAAGGGGCGCGGCGCTTTTTGACTCAGCCATTTCAATGCTGGAAATGCCAAATCCGAGATATTGCTGTTAAACATAATTTCTTTTGGCCCTAAGACAGATCCAGAGATAAGCACCAATTTTTCGACTTTTTCTGGGAAAAGTCGGGCAAATTCAAGGGCAATATTTACGCCCATGCTATGAGCAACGAGAATGTTTTTTTCAGTATTGAGATGAGTCAGTAAACCATTCAAGTCGTAGGTGATGTTCTTAAATGTAATCGAATCAAGATCATCCTGACCGCCTGAAGCGTGATGCCCCCTAAAATCATGAGTAATAACTCTATGGCCATGTTCATCAAAATAAGGAGTTTGATAAAACCACTGATGATTACTACATACCAGCCCGTAAATGAACACGATCGGTTTGCTGATAACGTCATTTGTGTCGCGACTGAAGTTGGTAGTATAGAAAATACGAGTATTCTCTGATGTGTAATAGTAATTAGAAAAACTATTTTTCAAGAGAAGATTCCTTTTCAAGAGAAAGTAATTCTTTTTCTAAAAAATAAAAAACTTCCTCGTATTTTGTATCCTTTTTTATAGTTTCTTCAATTTTTTGCGCAATCTCTTCAGCATAAGTAAAAAATTGAGGTGGTTGGTAAGCTTTGAATTTAAAATAAGTATCGCCTATGCGAATTTCATCGCCCACTTGATGAATTTTCCCTCCCAAAATCTTTTTTGAATTTGTGATAAATCCATTAATATTTTTTGACTCAACCATAATGCCTTCGTGCTGCAAGCGAACCGTAAGCTCGATCTTTAAGATGTTATTATCGAGGATCACAATATCTGCAGCACGAGATCGACCAATAACAAGTATCTTTTTATACGTAAGATAGTCACCTATAATGGATTCATCAGGAGAAGAGGTAAATTCTAGTGTAAGCATGATGGCTATATTGTAAGCTCAACCAGGGGATTCTGATATAAGGTGGAAAATTTATTATTGTCCTTTGGCAAAGTTTTCCAGATTTCACTGGCCTTTGAGATGGCCAACTCGAGTAAGTCCTGATCAAGAATAAGATCGGCAACTTTTCTGGTCAAGATTTCTCCAGATTGTGCCTCCCCAAAAAGATTGCCTTCGCCTCTCATCTTAAGATCTTCTTCAGCAATAAGAAACCCATCGAGGGTACTTTCGATGATAGAAATTCTTTTAGCGGCGTTTTCGGAAAGGGCTTGATCGACGATTAAAAAACAGTGGCCGGGCATAGTACCACGACCGATGCGACCGCGAAGCTGATGAAGGGAGCTTAGCCCAAAACGTTCGGGATTAAAGATCGCCATAATATTGGCGTTCGGTACATCAATGCCAACCTCAATAACCGTAGTTGCGATGAGGATATCAAGTTGATGCTTTTTGAATTGAATGAAGATACTTTCTTTCTCGCTTGTTTTCATCTGGCCATGGAGGCAAGCCAATCTGAGGTGCGGAAAGATTTTTAGAAAACGACTATAAATTTTCTCTACATGAAGAAGATCCAAGGAAATGCTTTCAGTTATGGCCGGAGCGACAATAAACGCCTGTTCACCATTTCTGATTTTTGAATTTAAGAAGTTGAGAAATGTTACAAAGTTGGTTGCAGAGACTATCTTTGTCGTTATTGATTTTTTTGCGTTTGGGAAAGTACGAATGATAGAGAGATCGAGGTCGCCAAATTGAGTGAGTCTTAGGGATCTGGGAATGGGAGTTGCCGTCATGATGAGAGAGTGCACCTCTCCCTTGCTGGAAAGGCGTATTCTCTGTTCGACACCGAATTTATGTTGTTCATCAACTATGACTAATCCCAAATTTTCAAAACACACACTATCCTCAATTAATGAGTGCGTCCCAAAGAGAACAAGCGTAGTGCAATTTGCGAGGCGTGAAAGAATGGCCTGTCGATCTTTCTTTGACGTACTTCCAAGCAAAATATCTGCAGGAATTGTGGAGAAATGTTCCTTGAATTTTGTAAAATGTTGGAGTGCTAAAGACTCAGTTGGGGCCATCATTGCTGTTTGATAATTATTGACTGCCGCGATAAATGCGCTGGCAAAAGCGACAGTGGTTTTGCCACAGCCAACATCGCCTTGAATTAAGCGCATCATGGGATGACCGCAGCGTAGATCTTGCATAATTTCAGAAATAACCAGTGTTTGATCAGATGTTAATAAGTAAGGCAGTTGCTTGGTAAATTGCTCTAAGAGATCAAGCGAACTACTGATGACTGGTGCCGTTTTGCTGGTATTATGGTCCCTTCTTGCTAAGATCATGAGCTGTTCATGGATAAACTCTTCGAAGGCCAGTCTGCGACGGGCATTTTCTATGTGATCTTGATCGGGGTGGGCCGCTGGAATATTGATGCCGTGTAGTGTTTTCAAAGCCTCCTTTAGAGAAAGCCCTGGATAAAAGACATCAGCCTCAGAATGAATTTGATCCCAGTAAGTAGTAGGGATTTTTTGAATAATTTCTTTATATCGATAAGGCTGAATACCATTAATCTGTGGGTATCGGACTATTATTTTTTCAGTGAATGGCCCTAGTTGAGGGTTAGTAAATTGTATTTTTCTTTGATACTCTTGCGGTTCGCCTAAGAAAATAATTTCTTTAAGTTGTGAAATTTTGTCCTTGTAGTTGAGATAAAGATTGAACCATTTAATTTCCAGAAATATTTCGCTATGCACATCCTTCACAAGCGCAGTGCAGTTATAAAGCATGGCGCGGCCTTTGCCTTTGGCATAGAAATTTGGGCGTGAATTGAACTTAATTATGGTGCCTCTTCCTAAAAATAATTCAGAGGAAGGGTTATTGGGAAATGGCGCTTCTTCTGGGATAGGAATCTGATGAAGAGGCAATACCCAAAGGAGGTCTTTTAATGAGCGCAGACCTTCATCATGGAGCTTTTTTAAAGTCGAGGGACTCTTTTTTTTAAAAATCTCTTTTATTGGAAGAGTTAGAATATTCACAATGCTTATTTGAAAAAGAGATCAATCACTTCATACTCTATAACACCTTTCGGTGCTTGCACAGTGACGGTATCTCCCTTTTCTTTTCCTAATAAAGCTATTCCCAAGGGGCTAAGATAGAAAATCTTTCCATTTTTTAGGTTAGCTTCTGTCTTGCCTACAATCTGATAGAGAACTTCAGTCTCCTTTTCAGTGTCAAAAAGTTTTACCGAAGCACCAAAAATTATATTGGTAGAGCGAAGAGTGCTAGGATCAATAATTTCTGCTCTAGCTATGATATCCTGCAACTGTGCAATTCGGCCCTCCACCATCGATTGTTTTTCTTTGGCACTATGATATTCGGCATTCTCCTTCAAATCACCTAAGGCGCGGGCTTCTGCAATAACCCGTTTTAAGTCTTCTCGTTCCACCTTAATGAGTTGTGATAATTCTTGCTCAATTTGTTTTTTACCATGAATGGTCATTAATTCTCGTTCGGCCATGCGATTGTCCTAAAGTAGTAAATCTTTTAAATTAATCAAAATTAATCTTAAGTTAATCTTTGAAAAGAGAATTGGCCTTGGCCAGCAAACTGTTTTTCTCTTGACCAGTTTTGTTGCCGCCATCTGCTAACACAAAATAACTACAAAAATTAGCACTTTCTTTTTCTAGAGTGCGTTCAGCTAATGGCTCACGGCATTCATTATACACTTGGATATCATAAAAATGACACATTTTGCAACAGCGCAACGACACTTTGCAGTATGGGCACTCTTCGTGACGTAAAATCTTTTCGCCGTTCTCAAAATCCAGCGCATGAGAGCATTTGTAGCAATGAATAGTCGTATTAAGTTTTGTCATGGTTAGAAGCTCCATGTTTTGGAAAGCCCAATACGGATACCTTCGATCTCGTTGGTATACTCATTTCTCGCTTCGGGCATAAACTGTATTTTGGGTAGATTCCTTTTATTATATTCATCAATTGCCTTCATTAGATTATCTTCGTTTTGATAGTCAAGTGTTCTTGTGATAAGAAAGTTAATCATAAGAACAGAAATTCCACCTAGAATAAGTCTTGAGTTATCTCCAGATGAACTATTACTGAGAATCCCAGCAAGAATCAGAGAAGAACCGATAGTGCCGATTACCGTCGTCTCAAGGCGAGTACGCGTGCCCTCCTGGTAAATATCCAGATAACTTTTTGCTATGGGGTCTTTTTCGATGTGATAGCGAAGCCCATCGCCTTTTTGGGTAGAATTATTGTCGATCAAAACTTCTTGGTGGTTAATGAGGGCCATTCGACTACATGTTTCTTGAGCAAAAGATGCATTAGTACAAAATATACCAACTGTGATCAAGATTGTAGCGGCTAGATTTTTCAACATTATTAAAATGGCCTTAACAATGATTTAATTAAATAATAGAGGTGATTTTCTTTTATTCTTGATCATGTGGCCAGACTAAAACGTCGCCACTAGTACAGGTTGGATATGGATCTGGTAAAGACTGGAATTAATTTATCTAAGGCCATTCGCAATGTTGGGCGGTTAAAAGAAATTGTTACAGTTTTTGCGCGCAATGGATTTGATGAATTTATCAATCTAGGAATTTTATCAAAAATTCCGAACTTTGTTCTGCCAAGGTCAGATTCGAGTATTCATGAAGAGGTGGCCAAGGTCGGCGACGGTGGGTGGAGTAAAATAGTCGGAGTTCGTCTACGGAAGTGCTTTGAGGAGCTTGGGCCGACATTTATTAAATTTGGGCAATTACTTAGTTCGCGAGAAGATATTTTTGAACCTGCCTTTATTGATGAAATGAAACAACTTCGCGATCGCGTGAAAGAGGTTTCATTTGTAGAAGTTAAAGGAGATGTTGAACAGGCATTCGGTGTAGGTCTTGATAAGATATTTCTAAATATTGATGAACGTCCCATTGGGACGGCATCGATAGGAATTGCTTATAAAGCAGTTTTGCTTAATGGTACCGAAGTTGTTTTAAAAGTCCGCCGTCCCAACATTAAAAAGATAGTTCAAACAGATTTTTCAATTATGATTTTCTTGGCCGGCCAATTAGAAAAGGCCAGCACTGAGATTAAATATCTTGGACTTACTCGAATATTAAGGGATTTTGGTGTCACTCTCAATGGAGAGTTAAATTTTCAGGTTGAAGCTGTAAACTGTAAAAAGTTTAGTGAGTTGCTGCTCAAGCTTGATGAGAGAAAGACGTTTTACGTTCCGTCGATTTATGGACAATATACAACGGAACGCACCATTGTGATGGAATTTCTCAAGGGGATTCCCTTTTCGGATGCTACCCGAATTAAACCACATTTACCGGTTATTCAGGAAAAGCTCACCAAGGGACTTCAGATATTTATTTTATCGATTCTGCAAGAAGGTTTTTTCCATGCTGATCTCCACGGCGGAAACTTTTTTCTTTTAGAAAACAATCAGATTGGCATCATTGACTATGGAATGATGGGACATTTGGGACGGAAAAGCCGACAAAATTTTTTGGCAATCTTATATGCTCTTATTACATTTAATTTTGAAAATTTAGTTTATGAATTTCTGGATGTATCAGAATTTGATCAAATACCTGATATAGAAAAATTAATCGCTGACGTCAGAGAATCCTTAACTCCTTATGTGGGACTAACCGTCCAACAAACCAACTACTCTGAACTTTTTCAAATTATTATCTCAACGCTCTCGAAACATCGACTTTATTTGCCACGCGATTGGTTCATCGTGTTCAGGGCCTTGATTACTCTTGATGGCGTAGGGCGGTCATTGAATCTCGATTTTGACCTCTTTGGCATGATAGAAAAAGATATTCGCAATATTCTTAAGGAAGGTTTTGATAAAGACGTTGTAATGGAGGAAGCCATTTGGTCACTCAGGGACATTCTGCCAATTATGCGAGTGTTACCTCGACATTTAAAATGGTTTATTAAGGATTTTGCAAAAAATAAATATGCACTTGAAATTAAACAGACGGGTTACCAAGCTGAACTTCGATCAGTGTCAGATGCTTTAATCTTTCTTGCGTATTGTTTTATTGCGGGGATTTTTATTGCTGCCGGTTTTCTCTTCGTTTTTTCAACCAATGCTAAAACTTTTCATGAAGTGCCAAATAGCGCCTGGTTAGTGTGGGCAATGGGCATCGTGGTCTTTATTCGTGGCCGGATAATACTAAAAGCCTAACAGGGTGCTGAAAAAAACAATTTCAGGCCGTTCAAAAAGGTGCAGATGCAAGGCCGAAGCCTTCAAATCGTCTGAGGCGTACTTGAAGAGTACGTCGAGGGCGATTTGAAGACGAGAACGCGGCAGATGCACCTTTTTCAACGGCCTGCTAAATGCTGTCTACTCCTGAGACGTAGATATACCATTTGTTGGGTAGAGAGTTGGAAAAGACCATCTCTAAAATGGTTTGGGCGCTATACTCCTGTTCCCCGTGTTCTCGGATTTTAAATAATTGCTTTCGTCCTTGTAGATGGAGTCGATCTTTAAAGATGCAGTTAAAAAAATGTTGAAAGAGATTGAAATTTCCAATTTTCGCCAAACCAAGAAAAAGAGTCCTTAAATTTTTGAAATCGTTATCGAGCGGAACTGGAGACCAAATTTTGCTATCCGTGCCCAACGATTCAGATTTCAATGATTCCATGCTGTGCCATTCGTAGACGATATTTTGGAGATCCATACCCTTATTTTTGAAGGCATAATTAATAAGTTTTCCTGCGCGATCCCTAACGAATAAGAGATGAGCGCTAGTAATCTTTTTGATGGCATTCCAGTCATCATGCTCTCTTTTGAGGCATGCATATTTTTCTTCATAGGCAAGAGCGTAGAGATTTTTTATTACGTCTTGCTCAGAAGAGGGGATCTGGTCGAGGGTGCTTGATGTAAGAATGTCCTTGTTACTAATGCGAAATTGTCCTTCAAAAACTTCACCAACTTGATGAAAGTCAAATTTTTCATACAAAGTATTTTTCTCTGACCAAAGCATAAAAAAAGCGACAAAATTCTCATATTTTTTGATGACTTCTTGGAATAGAGTGCGAAAGTTTCCGCGACCTCGCTCTTGTTCTTCAACCGCAATTCCACCAAGGAGAGCGACAGGGACTAATTCATTTCCAATGATCATCTGTCTTGTTTTGACCCCCAGATGAGCGAGGAGCGTGCCGGAGTCATCAATCATAATAAAACAATGTTCCCAATTTGATTCTTGAAAGAGCGGGTAGAAATCAATTTCTATTTTGTGATGAGACACATTTCCAAAAGAATGCTCCACTAAGCGCAGGACTGCTGAATAGAGATCAGGGCGCTGTTTGAGAGATAAAATCTGGGCCATGGCCAATATTGTACCGCAATTTCAGGGTAAAGATTGCCGCACGGACGATTTAATAACTGATTAGTAAAGAAAAGAAATGCTTACTCGATACGTATGACGAAGGTGCTTTTTGACTTTTGTGTGAGGTCATTAAGCGTCCCGGTCAGTCACGGATGATTGATCGGTCCCTTACAAGGAGGATATATATGGGACTTCGTATTAACACGAACGTCGCCTCATTGAATGCGCAAAGAAATTTGTCGCAGACGAAGTTGGCGATGGACAAGACCTTGGAGAAGCTGTCGTCAGGGCAGCGGATCAACAGGGCCGGGGATGATGCCGCCGGACTGGCGATTTCGGAGAACTTAAAAGCGCAAATTCGTGGTATGGGACAGGCCGAGCGAAATGCTCAAGATGGTGTTTCCCTGGTCCAGATCGCGGAAGGTGCGTTGGCCGAAGTGTCCAACATTTTGATTCGACTTCGAGAACTCTCTGTGCAAGCTGCTTCTGATACTATCGGAAACACTGAGCGCAAGTTCCTCAATGTTGAATTTGAACAGTTGACCTCGGAAGTTGACCGAATTGCAAATTCGACTGAGTTTAACAGAGTACCTCTTCTTAACGGAACTGGTGCGGTATTTGACATCCAGATTGGGACTAGAAATGATCCAGTCAGCGATCGCTTGACGTTTGATGCTTCCAGCGCGGACGTGAATGTGGCAGCTCTTGGATTAAACCTAGCTTCAGTAGCGGATAAAATATCCTCTCAGAACTCACTGTCTTCCATTGACCAAGCAATTATTTCTGTTTCCGGAATTCGTGCAGATTTTGGCGCGCTCCAGAACAGGTTGCAGTCAACGATTAACAACATTGCAGTAGGTGTCGAAAATCTTTCTGCCGCCAATTCGCGGGTTAGAGATGCCGACATTGCGTCTGAAACTGCCGAGCTTACCAAGAATAACATTCTTGTAACGGCCGGTACTTCAGTCTTGGCACAGGCCAACGCCTCGACCAAGAACGCCTTGAATTTGATTCAAGCTGCATCACAAGTTTAATCATGTAATTGGTGAAGACGGAGGTTGTTATGAATATCAAAGAGGGAATGACTTAATGAACCTGAACAATTGACCACTCTGCAATGGCCAATTGTCTGATCTCGATATCGACGGGTAGATCGATGGTTACGATCAGGTCAGGGTCTTTTTATTAATAATTTTTCAGACAGGAAGTCTGAGTATTTAACAGGAGGTTTGATATGTATTATAGAGGAGATTAATTATGAGTTTGAGAATAAACACAAATGTGTCAGCCTTGGCATCGCAAAGGTCGCTTGGGAAGAACATGTCTAATCTGACTGATAATTTGAGAAAATTATCTACAGGTGAGCGTGTGACAAGAGCTGGAGATGATGCCGCTGGATTGGCAATTAGTGAAAATTTGAAGGCATACATTAGAGGAACGAGGCAGGCCGGAAGAAACGCGGGGGATGCTATTTCCCTGGTTCAGACGGCAGAAGGTGGTTTAAATGAAATTTCTAGTATCGTTATCAGACTTAGAGAGCTTTCGATCCAAGCAGCTTCTGATACGATCGGGGAAACAGAACGAAGATTCTCGGATATTGAGTTCCAACAGCTCAAAGATGAAATTGATCGTATTTCCCGGTCTTCTGAGTTCAATGGGACCAAGCTACTTGATGGAACTGGTGGCATATTGGATTTTCAAATCGGAACAAAAAATGATCCGATTTTGGACCGCCTTACGTACGATGCAACCAATACTAACGCAACCCTTGCGGCCCTTGGTCTTGGAATGGAATCTATTAGTTCCAAGGAGGGAGCGCAGCAGTCGCTTAAAAAATTGGATGATGCTCTCGTACAAGTTAACGGTGTTCGCGCTAATCTGGGAGCAACTCAGAATAGGCTCACGTCGATTATCAATAACCTTGCAATTGGTGATGAAAATCTCAATGCTGCCAATTCAAGGATTCGAGATGTCGATGTTGCCAGTGAAACGGCAGAGATGGCCAAGAATAACATCTTGGTTCAGTCGAGCGGTTCTGTGCTAACTCAGGCAAACGCGTTACCAAACGTAGCGCTAAAACTGATCGCAGCTTAATCTACCCGTATATGCCCATAGCTTTGAATAGAGCATGGGCATATTTTTTTTTTCATTTTTGATCTAAAATACCCTTATGGTGACTGAGCAAGATAATCCCGATGAGTTTGAGGAAAAAGAAATTTCGATAGGCCCGAAAACTATTCTTATAGTTGGAGTAAGTTCTTTTGTCGGATCAAATCTGGCAGAATTTCTCAAAAAAGATTATGCAGTGTATGGCACCTATCATAAAACAAAACCTCATATTCCTGGTGTATTGACCCTTCCCTGTGATGTCCTATCTCGTGAGGAAATACAACTTGTTTTATACACTCTACGGCCGCACATCGTTGTCTATGCAGCCGGTCTGAGTTCAATTGAGGATTGTGCTGAAGCTCCTGATTTAGCGGATGCATTGAATACAGTTGGTGTGATTAATGTCACGGAGTACTGTCAGCGTTATAAGGCACAGATTTGTTATATTTCTTCGGCCTTTGTTTTTAACGGAGATAATCGTGATTGCCTTGAAATGGATATTCCTGATTCGAGCACAACGTATGGAAAAACAGTTGCGGCTTCAGAGTTTTACATTCAAAAGACCTCGCTAAATTATGTCATTTTTCGTTGTTGTCGCTTATATGGCCGTGGTCATAATCCCTTGTTTATGAACTGGTTTGAAAAATTACAAAAGGCGTTTCACTTTGGTCAAAATATTCAGTTGGATAATCTGATTTTGACGGGATATCTGGATATCTATTATTTGGCCATGATTATAAAACTGGCGTTTCAGAGAGGAGTGACGAATAGATTGTTCCAGATTTGCAGCAATGACATTATGAGCATATATAATTTTGGTCGTCTTTATGCTTCGATTTTTGATGAAAATGAAACCCTAATAGGAAAAGGGAGATTCAATTTTCCCAGAATTGCCTCAGTGAGTAGTACGGAATCCAGTGGCGATGAAAAGTCGTTTAAGTTGGAGATATCTAATGCTGAAGGTTTTTTGAGTTTAAAACTTCCTTCTATTCAGGATTCGCTCAAACTTACATTCTATCGATTTCATGGTGAGAAAAAACAACACAAAAAAGGAAAGGGCATTACCTTCATTTAGCGGAATGTCTGATGAATTCTGTTAGATAGTGGCGAACCATGGCATCGAGATCAATTTCCTCGCCTTGGAATTTCCAAATAATGCGATTAAAAGGTCCGACGTGAGCTTTCAGATCATGAGTTTGATTACTGGCCCCGAACGCATCAAATTCGGTCAAGCGTGGAGCATACAGATCCTTCCCATTCACTAACAAGCCAATCGAAATTTGATCATTGGATTTTCTGGCAAACACCATCCTTAGAGAATTACGAAAAAGCATAAAATCGTTGACAGTATTTGAGATTTTAAAGATTTTCACATGGTTGATATGACTTTGACCGCCCCGACATTCATTAAATTTACTGATAAAGATTTCCACTTTATCTCGAAGCGCATTCATAAAATTTACAGAAGACTCTTCTAGGAGAATATTTGGATCAAGGTGCTGATTCATGATTACTACGCCTGACTCATCCATATTGAGTTCTTCGTAGGCCAGGTTTTCAATCCAATTTGTCTGAGCTAACTGTTGTGATAATTCCATACCTATAAGTGTTGATGAAATTTTGATGCACGTCAATTGCAATATTATTTAATTCAGGGTCTTATTCGGGTGTAAATTTCGGAAATCTTGTCGTCGTAGATGCGTTGAAAATGGGGATCGCTTCGCAATAAATGACTTAAAGGCAAGTGTGGTGGTCCAATGACAATATTGGAGCGTAGAAGTGTAGCATCCAATTGCCAGTCTCCTAAGCCACGCCAGGTATTGAGCGATTGCAAAAATGTCGCCGGGCCATACACGATATTACGGTTGTCGATAGCGACAGGATATTGGGGAAGACTCCATATTAAATAACCACCCCAGTCGTACGTGTTATAGATCGGCCCCTTTAATTTTTGCCGCTTAAGAAATTCTACAGCTCCGACTGGAAAATGCTTAGAAATATCGTTCATGGATACTGATGGGGTAAAGATAGTGAGGAATGCCACGAGTATGCCCAAGACCACTACACTATGTTTTAAGTTTAGCTCTGGATTAGTATTGCTATTATATTTGGGCAACAAATTGGCGATCAGCGCAGCCAACGGAATGAGGGCAAGCCAAATATCACGTCGAGCGCGGAAGGCCAAGATAAGGCCCAAGAGAGACAAGAGAGACAAGAAAGAGAGATGATCAGGATAAGAAAAATCCAAAGATTGCTTTCCATGCTGCCGCCATTGGCGAACCAATAAACCCATGGCTACCATGGCAAGGATGGGAAATGTCCAATAGGATGGCGTTGAAAAGTCTGGCATTGTAAATTCGATTATTCGTGAAAAATACAATGGATCATTAAGTTGTGTTACCACGGAATAGAGGTGATACCCATAAGGATTGACTAGGGTGGCTGCACTGCATGCGCAGAGCGCTAAGATGATCGGTACCAGGGTTGTCCAGCGTTTCGGCATGATTGCTCCGAAGGCGAAAATACCCAAGACAACCAAACCATTTAAAAACTGAATATGGATGTTGGCCCATAGACAAAAAATGGGAGGCAGAAAAAAAAGAAGACGATTATTTTTAGCTTCTCGATACTTGAGCAGAAGTTTTAGCACGCAGATAAATAAAAAAATACTGATGAGCCATGGTCTTGGTGTCAGGACTGGCAATAGGCCGACGACAACAATGCCAGATATGACATGAATACCTAAGGGACTTATATTTTGGTCTTTAATTAAAGCACACAGACTTAGATAGATGAGCGATGACATGATTACAGTGTAAAAAATGATCCCATTGTAGCCGCCGCCGATTTTATAAAAGAGGTAGATGAATACATCAAATAACCAGTTGTACTCAATCCAAACACGTCCAGCTCCTCCTTCTGAAAAAGTATCCATGAGAGGGACTTGAGCATGCTGTAAAATCCATTCTCCGGTTTTGAGACGCCACCAGATGTCAGGGTCAGGGGAGTAGTGTCCAGCACCAATAAGAAGAATGATCAAGACACATCCAAAAATTAACAATAAGAAAAAGCGCGGACGAAGGAGAACAAATGGCATCTCAGTGGCGCCCCTTTGAAAAGAGGGCCTTTGGCCCGTTTTTCGTTCGTTCCGCCCGTCATTTGACAGGTGGACGCAGTAATTAACCACTTTAGGCCTCCCACTATGGCAACTTTCATTGCCGTGGGCCCGCACACCATGGCCAGGGACCGCTTCCGAATCTTTCTTTATAGGGCAGAACAACTGTTACGGACCAAAAACCCCACACCGATCATAGCAGATTTTAATGATTTTATTAATCCATACATCTATAAATAATGTATGTTTATTAACTTGACGCACGTTGCTATCAGCGTCAAACTAGACTATA
Organism: uncultured Bdellovibrio sp.; assembly: GCA_964359085.1. Taxonomy (GTDB): domain Bacteria; phylum Bdellovibrionota; class Bacteriovoracia; order Bacteriovoracales; family Bacteriovoracaceae; genus GWA2-49-15. Next base: position 18,526 of record CAYHRT010000042.1, read on the forward strand.
ATAGTATGAAGTAAGCTGAAAATGCTTATAAGTTAAAGGTTTTAAGGAGTTAATCCGATAGGCATTTGAAATTGTGATTCGGGAGGCCTAGGAGGAAGTGGTATGAAGAATAAGATCTTTGATTTTTTGAGAGACGAAGACGGGCAAACCTCCACTGAGTATATCTTGCTGGTGGCAGTTGTTGCGATGATCATTTTCAAGTTTAAGAGCATTGCAGGGGCACGTCTTGAGCAGCTAACGAACAACGTTTTTAATAAAGCAGATGGTCTAGTGGCCGAATAACAGGGTCGCAGGCAAGGTTGGCGCTCATTTGTGTAGTCTTTTGATATAATCTGGAAGGATTTTCCTCACATTGTTATTCCTTTGCTTTCAATTAAATTAAATACATATGTCAACTAAGCGTGAATCAGAACGAGGCCAAGCTTTGTTCGAGTATATTCTGATTTTTGCCTTTATTGCGCTCTTTGGAATCATGATGCTCAAGGCTGTTAGCAAGGCATTAGATGGCACCATGAGGGAAGTCGCATGGCATTTGACCCAGGAACTATCAATAGGAGTGTGCGAGTCGAGTTGTTTCATTCAGGGCTATGGAAACAAATGATTCCATTATCGGTCTATTTATTTTTATTAATTGAACTCGTTGCAGTGTCATATGTTGATGTCATTTCAAAAAAAATTGCGAACGTCTGGTCAATTTTAAATCTCACTTTTTTTATTATCTTCCTTTTTTTAATGCCAGAGATATATCAATTGCGACTGGCCACTTTTTTCTATTCATTATCATTTATATTTGTCGGATTTATTCTCTATCTCCTGAAAATCATGGGACCAGGAGATTCAAAATTTCTATTTTCATTTTATTTGCTGGTTCCAGTCAGCATTCACGAGAAAGTCTTCCTGTGTTTAATATATTCCACGATTGTGATCGGCAGTTTTTTCTTCTCTCGCTCAATCGTTCGTAATTTAGATAAAATGAAGCAAGCGTTAATATTGAAAAACGTAACCTTGTTGAGGAAGGCCTTTGGTAAAAAATTTGCTTATGCCCCTGTTATTTTGGTGTCATGGATATGGTTTGGAATACAAAACAAAGAACTTTTATCTCTAAAATGAAGTATCGTAGAGATCGAGGTCAAAGTACCGTAGAATATATTCTCATGTTGGCCGTAGTGGCCAGCTTAGCGGCGATGATTTTAAATTCAGAGAGATTTAAGAAAACATTAGGTGCAGAAAGTGAGATTTTTAAAAAGTTTGCGCAGCGACTTGAGTTTACATATCGACATGGTGTGAGTGGGGCCGGGGACAATACCCCACGCACTCCCGATTTTGGTAAACATGAAACTTATTATAACACTGCTAAAAATACGAGTAGAATTTTTATGTCTCAAGGCAAGTATCCTGAATAGATGGAGTATGTGTTGTGTGAAAAAATGTACAGGGCAATCCACCATTGAATTTCTAATTACTTTTGGTTTCACGCTCATACTTCTTTTTGTTTTGGTAAAGATTTCTTTAAATGTCACGAATGGTTTTCTTGTTCATTATGCAACTTTCGCTGCAAGTCGGACCTTTTTGGTGGTTGATATCTTCTCAGATTCACCAGGAGGGAGCGATGATGAAGCAGGAAACCAGGCCCGTGATGTTTTTAAAAAAATAGTCGCTGGTAATACTGTAACGGTGACACCTCAGAATATTGATTCTGTTGCAAATCGATCCGTATTTTTAGGGGTACGTGCTCAGTTTATCCAAAAACTTGCCTTTTCTAACGTTATTGGTGGGAAAAAACCAGTAACATTTGTTTCAGAATCATATATCGGTAGAACCCCAACTATGAGCGAATGCGTCGATAGGGTTTGCGAGGCAATGAAGTTGGTAGGGACTTTGGAAGAGTGTACGAAGAATGTCACACTTGAGGATAATGGTTGCTAGTTCTGCAAGGTATTTAGGAGTCAGATGAACACGAGAGGGCAAGCTCTTTTCGAATTTATAATCTTTGCACCACTCTTTCTTGGATTAATGTCTCTCATGATTTCCATTTCGGCTTCGATCAATGGTGGAATCAATCAGCAAAAAGCGCTTCGCGGTTATTATTACAATGTCCTCAAAGGCAATTCAATTATCGAATCAAATTTTGATATAGAATCTCTTTCTGGAATGGAGATAATAGGTTTTTTTGCGCTGGGATATTCTGACTATCGCGATGGACCTATTCCTTTTGCTCCATGCTATGGATTGCATATGTTTGGAACTAAAGATGGTGAATCTTGCAAGAATGCCAATACGGGAGATGGGGACACTGAATTTATTCGAGTCATGAATATGTATGGAATATGCGGCGCCACCTTTCGCAAAACGCCTCAGGGATACAGAAATAATTTTGAGAGTTCGATATGCGCGGTGAAGTAGATGATTAAAATGCCATAGATTTATCT
>CAYHRT010000043.1:0-20874 GCA_964359085.1 uncultured Bdellovibrio sp.
ATGATAATACCGCCTTTTTCGGCATGATCGGTTCTTACGGAAATCGTTACAGTAACCTCACCCTGGCCAATAGCGATTTTCTCCTCATTCTCGGTTCCCGGCTGGACAGCCGGCAGACTGGTACTCGTCCGGACACCTTCGCCCGCGGTGCGAAAAGGATTCATGTGGACATTGATCCTCATGAATTAAATGCCAAGGTACATGTGGATATTGCTATTCAGTGCGGCGTAAAAGATTTTCTGGCCGCACTTAATAGGAAGCTGACAGGATATGCAAGGCCCGATCTTTCAAGTTGGTACGGTATTATCGAGGGATATCGGAGAAAATATCCAACTCTTTCTGAATCAACAGAGTTTCAGAACATTGATCCGAACCGCTTCATGGAAACACTATCCTTCTGCTGCGGTAAGGGGGACATCGTATGTCTTGACGTGGGTCAGAATCAGATGTGGGCTGCTCAATCCTTCCACCTCAAAGAAGATCAGAGAATGCTAATTTCCGGTGGAATGGGTGCAATGGGGTTTGCCCTCCCGGCTGCTTTGGGAGCAACTAAGGCGGTGCCGGGAAAGAGAGCCATTGTTATTTCTGGTGATGGAGGTATCCAGATCAACATCCAGGAACTGGACACCATAGTTAACCATAACCTTCCGATAAAGATATTCATTCTCAACAACGGCTGCCTGGGTATGGTGCGGCAGTTCCAGGACATGTACTTTGGGGGACGTCGCCAATCTACGGTAATCGGTTACGGCTGTCCGAATCTGGTTAAAATAGCAGAGGCGTATGGTATCCCCAGTTACGTCATTGACAATTTTAACGATTCTGAGGAGATTATTTCTCGGGCTCTTGCTGGTGATGGTCCTGCCTTTGTCGATGTCAGGCTGGAGCAGACTACTTGCGTCAATCCAAAGCTGGTGGTGAACCGTCCCATAGAGGATATGTCCCCATTTATAGATAGGGAAGAGCTTAGAAAAGAGATGTTAATTGAATTGGTGGATGAGGGAGAGGTGCCTAAATGAATACAACTGTAGGATATCTAAAGGATATATGAAAATTGCTGTGCTCGGCGCCACCAGCCATATTGCAAAGGGATTGATATATAGTTTTAACAAGAAAGAGAACAGCGAACTCTTCCTCTTTGCCCGTTCAATAGACCGCTTGCAGGAATTTCTTCAGAGCATCGAGTGCGGAGAAGGCTTCCATCTTAAAGGGTTTGATGAACTTAACAAAGAGAGATATGACGTTATCATCAACTGCATAGGCATAAGTAGCGCCTCAGACTTTAAAGAGAGAGTTTCATCATACTTTAGATTGACCGAGCAATTTGATAACCTTGCGCTTGATTACATCAATGAGCATCCTGATACGCTTTATATAAACTTCAGCAGCGGCGCTGCTTACGGGACGGATTTCAGCGTTCCTGCCGATGAATCCACATTTTCGAAGTGGGATATAAACCATATCAGTGAGGCTGATTACTATGGAATCGCAAAACTCAACTCTGAGGCCAAACACAGGGCATTAAAAGATCTGAATATAGTTGACCTGAGGGTCTTTGGTTATTTCAGCAGGTTCATCGATCTTGAATCGAGATTTCTATTAACGGAAATTATTTCTTGTATAAGAGATGGTAAAGAGTTTATTACGAGCCCAGATAATATAATCCGTGATTACATTCATCCACGCGACATTTTTGCATTAATTGAACGATGCATAGAGAGAAAAATTATTAATGATGTGTTTGATGCCTATAGTTTAAAGCCTGTAACGAAATTTGAAATATTAGACTATTTTAATGCTGAGTATGGATTAAAGTATAAGGTCAAAGATGACATAAAAATTTCTGCAATAACCGGAACTAAAGATAATTATTATTCGATAAATAGAAAGGCTAAAGACATTGGCTATGAGCCTAAATTTACCTCCATGGACAGTATTATGGAAGAGTCAGTAACCATTTTGGAATCCATATAGAAGGAAGTATAAGAGTGAAAATATTAATAATATTCACAAGATCTTTAGGAAATGACGATATCGCTTACAGCTACATGTTCCCCTTGGGATTGGGATATATTTCATCAGTCTTGAAACAAGCTGGCCATAACGTGGATATTCTTAATCTTAATCATCGTCAAGGAATTGTCGAAAATATAATTCATGAAACATTAGATGCCGGTGGTAAATACGATTTTGTTTGCACCGGTGGGCTTTCTCCATATTATCGTCAAATTAAAGAAATAGTAGATGCTGTGCATAGCCATAAATCGGATACAGACATAATTTTGGGTGGCGGATTGATCTCCAGTGAACCCGAACTCATGTTTAATGCTTTAAATCCCGATTTTATAGTTATTGGGGAAGGTGAAAAAGCAATTGTAGAATTGTTGTCGTGCATAGAAAATAATTCGGATTTTAGCCAGGTGCTCGGTATCGGTTATCGTGATAAAAGCGGTAAGGTTATTTGCAACCAACCACAGCCCGCTATTATGGACTTAGACGCACTGCCCTGGCCGGATTTTGAAGGTTTTGAATTCGAGACTTATTTAGATAATCTAAAACCGACCGATCAGTATTTCTATGATCTGTATGATTTCCCAAGGGTATATCCAATGGTATGCAGCAGATCATGCCCATATAGATGCACTTTTTGTTTTCATCCTCTGGGGAACAAGTATAGACAAAGGTCCATGGATTCAATAATGCAGGAGCTTGAGTTTGCAATAAAACGATATAGGCTAAATGTTATAGCCATCTACGATGAATTGTTTTCACACGATAAGGAAAGAGTGTACGAGTTCTGTAAACGCTTTAAAAAACTTCAGGAAGAAGTTTCATGGGAAATTAAATGGTCCTGTCAAATGCGTGTGGATGGGCTGGATGAAGAGTTCTTAAAAACCATGAAGGATGCGGGCTGTTATATGGTCAGCTATGGTTTTGAAAGTTATAGTCCAGTGGTTCTAAACGCAATGAAAAAACATATAACCCCGGAACAGATAGACAATGCCGTTAAACTGACATTAAAAAACAATATAAGCATTCAGGGAAATTTTATCTTTGGCGACAGGACTGAGACTGTGCAAACTGCAAATGAAACCCTTGATTACTGGAAAGGTAATATTAATGCAGGGATAATGCTTGGGTTTATTAGTCCTTACCCAGGCACAGAGCTTTACAATAACTGTATAAAAAAGGGGATTATTAAAGATAAGCTTGACTTTATTGAAAATCATATCTCTGATGTTATCAATATGACTGATGCGATGACTGATAAAGAATTTAGTCGACTTAAATTTGATGTTTATGAGGCAGAATTAAAACACAGAGTACATACCACACCTATTTCATTAAGTAGGTCTAAAGAAGGAACTTACAACATATTGGTAAAATGTCCCCATTGCCATGAGGAAATGGAATATAAAAATTACTTTATTCTGTCCAGGCTATGGTTTAATTTGATGGTATATTGCAGGAAATGTCGCCATCGATTCTTTCTCATAAGTAAGTTATATAAAATTAATAACGCATTATTATTAACATTTTTTGGTGTTATTGGACCTCTTAAGGTAATTATCTATAATCTGGGAGAAAAAATAATAACAAAGATTAAACCTTTGATAAAAAGATCCGTTAATAAATTAGATAAATTGAAAAGAGAAACTAAAGATCAAAAACTTTCAACATGATCCTTAAAAGCACCTCTACTCATACAATTGTTACTATTACAGCGTGGGCAAATCGACCGATTATTGCGATAACGCAACTTTTGATAATCAAAATATTATTGGAAGGCCTTGGGAGTCAGCAGTATGCACTTTTTGCACTCCTAACTTCGCTAATGTCATGGTATATGTTAGCAGATATGGGTATTGGCATGAGCTTACAGAACCACATATCTGAATGCCGAGCACATGATCGGAGCTACGCTCCTTATTTAGCTGTAAGTGCTATGGTAACAGTTATAGTATTAGTATTAACCGTTGGAACGCTATATATTCTGAGCCCTTATATAGCTAAAGTTTTTCTTAAACAATTCAATTTTCTCTCTGAAAATGATAAGGCGCGGCTTTTTTTTGTTTCGGGTTCACTGTTTCTTATCTCAAGTATCGGGAGTATCGCGTATAAGGTGTGGTATGCTCAGCAGAAAGGTTATTTATCTAATATAATTCCTACAGTAGCCTCAGTTATCGGTCTTATCATGATAGAGATAATAATGCACATAAATTTACAAAATAAAATATACTATAGTATTGTAGCCTTTATCTTGCCGTCATCTGTATTATCTGTAGTATCGTTTGTTGTACAAATCCGGGCTATATGTCGTTCGAATTTTAAAATAAGCAAAGCTGTTTTTTCCAAAATAATAAAAAGAGCAACACCGTTTTGGCTTATTACCATCTTCGCAACAATCATTTTAAATTTAGACTACATAATTATGTCGCAATTAGTATCGCCTCTTGAAATAGTAATTTATTCCATGGCAACAAAGATATTTGGATTCATGGCCTTTTTCTATACTTCGCTGTATTCTGCCCTTTGGCCAAAGTTTTCTGAGTTAACTGCTGTCAATGATTGGCAAGGCGTACGCTTACATTTAAGGAATGCTATTTTTTCTACCGTAGGCATAATAACTGTATCCACAATAATTATTTTATTATTTATGCCATATATTGCAAAGATATTATCACCAAAAGAAGTTTTGGCTATACCGAAATCATTTATATTACTATTAGGAAGCTATTATCTGATTTCTGGAACATTACAGGGATTTGCAACAGTATTGCAAAGCATGAGTGATACTAGAATCATTTTGGCAATATCGCCAATACAGGCGTTATTAAGTATCTCATTCCAAATTTTTCTGACGCCTATTCTTGGAATTCATGGTATTACCCTTGGGATAATTCTATCTTTACTTTTTACTGCTGCTTGGGTGTTACCTAAACGAGTTGGCTTTCATTTAAAGAATGGATTGATTAAGAATTTATGAGCATTAAACTTAGCATATGTATTCCTACCTTCAATCGTGCCGAATGTTTGCAAGAATGCTTAGTTTCGCTCGGGACCTCTATCACTGGCCACGAGAGCGAAATTGAGGTTGTTATCTCAGATAACGCCAGCACGGATGATACTAGAGACATTGTCCAAGTATTTCAAGAAACACATCCCAAGATTCGTTATCATCGAAATGATCGAAATATTGGTGCTGAACGAAATTTCTATGCCGTGGCATTGATGGCTTCCGGTGAATATATTTGGATTTTTGGCGATGATGACAAGATGGAACCGGATGCGATCGCGATTGCCCTAAGAAAAATTGAGGAGCAATTCGACATCATAGTTAACAACTATTCCATATGGACAAGAGATTTCCGCTTCTTGAAAAAGCGGCGGGCTATCAGTTGGATTGGAGATCGCTGTTATGATGATGCTGGTGAATTAATGAAAGATTTTGGGATACATTTAGATCTCGTATCGTCAGTTATTGTCAAGAAGGAGTTTTTTCTTAAGACCCCATTTTCAGATTATGACAGATATTCGGAATATGGAATGTCTTTCATGTACGCAATATACGCTGGTGCGATTGACCATTGCCGCGCCGTATTTGTCGACCGACCAATATTTCGCTTCAGGTCCGGAAATTCGGGTGCCTACTTTGATTGGTACAAGTATTTCGTTGTTGGTAGCACTATGGCATTTGATGAGCTTGAAACCAAAGGGTATACGAAGAGTGCTGTACAAGCTGCCAAGGCACGTACGCTAAGGGAGCTTGTAATTCCACAAATGTTATATATGAAGCTTGGCACTCCAATTGATAGTAATATTGTCCTGAAATTGACGCTACCACTTTACAAAAAAGAATTGTTATTCTGGATTAAGGGAATCCCAGCTCTTTATGTCCCAGCTTCGTTAGTGCGATTAGCAAAACGATTGGTCGGTATTTTTAGAAGATTGAGAGAGTAATGAAATGACTTTTAAGTTATCTATTTGCATTCCTACCTATAACCGCGCGTCGTTTATTGGAGAAACTCTTGAAAGCATTGTTTCACAAGCATCAGATCAAGTGGAAATTGTGATCATGGATGGGGCATCGACTGACAATACTGCATCTGTCGTGCATGAATTTCAAGAACATTTCCCTAACATACGCTATTACTGTGGCCAGAAAAATATGGGGGTGGATGCGGATTTGGCAAAAGCAATTAGTTTGGCTCAGGGAGATTACTGTTGGCTGATGTCTAGCGATGACCTGCTTACAAATGGGGCGATTGATTTAATTTTAGCGGAAATTGAAGGTGGGTGCGGAATCTACTTATGCAATAGGACCGAGTGCACGAAAGAAATGGTGCCTATAAAGGAGCAATATTGGTTTCCACGAAAATTCAATGATCGATTTTTCGACTTCTTGAATGAGGATGAGCTGAGCGAATATCTTGGTGCTACGAACATGATTGGCGCCCTATTTAGCTATATACCTTGTGTCATTGTTCGCAGACAGGAGTGGTTGTCGATTGAAGGATCGGAAGAATTTTTTGGCACGGGCTATGCTCATGTGTACACGCTATTTTCAATCATTAAGAAGGAATGCAAGCTAAAGTACATTAGCTCTTCATTGGTGCTCTGTCGCATGGACAATGACAGCTTTTCCAGCAACGGCCTGGTGAGTCGCTATTTGCTGGATTTCCAGGGGTATCTGCGTATTGCAAATAAATTGTTCTCAGGCGATAGAATGCGAGAGGTCTTCCTCAAGGTAATGACCCGTGAACACAGATGGTACAGACTTCTTAAATTGCGTTCACATGTTCGAGACGTGGGGGATTGGCTGAAGCTTGAAAAGCTTTTGCTCGATATTGGATATTCACCACAAATTCTGGCGTTATGTGGTTTCTTAGGAAGGTTTCGCAAGTTAATTTCATTGGCTGACCTTGCCAGGAAATTCGCAACGCGGACTTACTAAGGGGCGGATGAGGGAAGTGAGTAATAGCATGGGATATGTAAAGAATGATGGCCTCGATTTTGCTCGTGCTTTTTTCATCGCGGCTGCATTTACTTCATCGTTTGACATTTTTTTGGTGTTTAAAATAGGGTTCAACTTCAGGGTTTCTCAGATTTTGTTGCTCATTCCTATTGGGTTTGCCATAGTTAAGGCTGTCCACCATAGGGTGATTTGGCCTTTGGCCTTCGGCTGGCTGGTTTTGTGGACCATATTCATTATTGCATTTGTGCCTAATACCAGCTTTCTTGTGAGAAGCATGGGTTATGCGGCGTGGTTGGTGTTCGATGTATTTGATATCTTTGCCTGCGTTCAGCTTTTTCCCACGCCAACTAAGGTTTTAAGCCTCGTGCGATGGTACGTTTATTCCTTTGTCTTTGTTGCGACCTTCGGGTTGGTCCAATTCGTCTCGCCACTGGCCGGGTTGGGTGACACTCTTCTGGTTACACAATGGTGGATTCCCGATATTCTGCCACGCATCAATGGATTTTCGTATGAGCCCTCTTTCTTCTCTACTTATCTTTTGATGGGATGGGTGGTATGTGCCTATTTGATGGAGTCCAAGGCCACTTTATTTGCACGAACTCATTTGCAGTTTTATTTTTTTATAATATCTCTCTCGCTTGTTTTGTGTTCTTCTCGTATGGGGATATTGATGATGTTAATATGGTATTCACAGTACCCGCTGCGCTTTATTGGCTACTTAGCCACTGGTTCTGTTCACAAACGATTTGCAAGAATATCTTTGATTTTGTTTGGCATGGCGATGTTACTTATTGGAGTTGTGATTTATTCAGTTGGCTTTGATGAAATATTGTTTCTATTTGACGGAATTGGCATATTCGGGAGAGCATCTCATTCAGTTGATATTCGGACAGATAGCATGATGGATACACTTTCACTTTTCATGAATAGTCCTTTTGTGGGATATAGTCTCGGCGGAATCGGGCCAGCTATCGCCGAAATGCACGGAGTGACGAATATCGATTTTGAGACTGTAAAGGTATTTGAGGGTAACTCAATATTTATGGAGGTACTAGCTGCCAGTGGGATATTCGGGGTTATACCGTTCGTCATGTTTGTTTTGCACATTGTCAGGAAGCCATTTTTGCTTGCAAGAAGGTTGACGTCCGAACAATCTAAAATCCTTGTAGCATTAACTTTATCATTGATCTTCGAGTTTGCCATTTTACAGTTTAACCAGGTTATTCTGAGACCTTATTTGTGGATGCATATTGCAGTGTTGGCAGCGTGTTATTCAACGTTCAAGCTGCATGGGTGCGTAGCTATGGAGAAAGGGATTGCATGATCACGATTGACGCAAGATGGCTCAAGACTTCCGGAATTGGAACATATCTAAGGAATACATTGCCAGGTGTGATTGAGGCATTTCCTGAAAAAGAGTTCTGCCTTTTGGGAACCGAGTCGGTTTTAGCCACGCTGGAGGGAGCGAGCCGTAATAATGTTCGCCTAGTGGAGGTGAATGCACCGATGTACTCCCTGGCCGAGCAGTTGGAATTGAAAAGAAAAATTCCTAAGGAGACAAGCTTATTTTGGGCGACACATTACAACATTCCGCTGCTTTATCGGGGAAGGATGATGGTAACAGTGTATGATCTGTTTCACTTGGCGATGCCAAAACTTGTTGGCGGCTTACATAAAGGGTTATATGCAAAAGTTATGTTTAATGCTGTACGCAGAAAAGCGAGTGCGATTATTACTATTTCTCACTTCACAAAAAAGGAATTAGTTCGATTTGTTGGCGAAGGGCTCCAAGAAATACACCCCATTCATCTTGGTGTAGACGAGTCGTGGTTCAATATACAAAGGGCTAATAATCCATATGGTAAACCTTATTTGCTATATGTTGGCAATGTCAAACCTCACAAGAATCTTAGTACCCTTATCAGAGCCTATGGATCGCTCGTTGATAAGATACCTCACGATCTTGTTATAATAGGGGAAAAGGAAGGTTTCATAACCGGAGATAAAATAGTGGCTTCGGAAGCAGCTAAGTTAGGCAATAGAGTTCATTTTACTGGCTATTTGGAAGACAAGCTCATGCGACAGTATTTTGCTCATGCTGATGTTTTTGTTTTCCCATCGCTTTATGAAGGATTTGGCCTGCCCCCTCTCGAAGCAATTGCTGCGGGTTGTCCCGTAATTGTCTCTGAGGCTGCATCCTTGCCTGAGGTATGTGGGGATGCTGTACTATATTGCAACCCATATAAATATGAAGATATAGCAAAAAAAATTATGGAAATTTTAAATAATGAATCGTTGCGGAATGAGTTAAGAAATAAAGGAATCGCTCATGCTCATAAGTTTACCTGGGAAAAATGTTGCATAGAAACGTGCAATGTGATAAGTAGCTTAGTTGCCAATGATATAGATCAAATGTAATTGAGAGGAGATTTTATGCATTTAGTGTACCGTAAAACGTGCCGCGTTTGCGGCTCATCTGCCCTTACAAAGGTTATTGACTTGGGGGAACAATATCTCCAGGGTTCGTTTGTTAAACCAGATAAGGAATTGCCTCAAATGAGGAAAATACCAACAACCTTGCTTCGCTGCGACCCTAAAAAAGATGAAAAGGCATGTGGACTGTTGCAGATGGCATACTCTGTTCCAGCAGATATCCTTTATTCTGCTTATTGGTATCGGTCAGGGACTAACCAGACTATGCGTGACCACCTGAAAGGGATTGCAGGCGAGGCCGCTGATATCGTAGATAAGAAGAATGCTCGGGTATTGGATATTGGTTGTAATGACGGCACATTACTGAACTATTATTCTGATGAATTTGTCAAATTCGGTGTAGACCCATCTGATGTGGCCAAGGAAGTTAAGGGCAACATCAAGGTTATTCAAGATATATTCCCGTCCGAGGAGTTGGCTAATGAATGTAAAGGGGCGAAGTTTGACATTATTACCTCCATCGCCATGTTTTATGATCTTGAAGACCCGGTTGCTTTTGTAAAAAACGTCAAGAACGCTCTCTCAGCCGATGGTCTCTGGATCTTTGAGATGTCATACATGCCCTCTATGTTGAAGCTGAACTCTTATGATACAATTTGTCATGAGCACCTGGAATATTACAGCCTTGCAGTTCTTGAGAATATCCTTAGAAGGGCCGACATGAAAATGATAAAGGTCAGCTTGAATGATAGTAATGGTGGCAGTATTAGATGTTATGCTACACACACTCTGAATTTCAAATTCAAAAAATATGAATTTTTGCAGACATTAGAAAACCTGCGGCAAAAAGAGTTTGATCTGGAACTTGATACAGACAAGCCTTATAGAAACTTCCAGGAACGGATCAATGTCCATCGGGATGAATTATCTTCTTTACTAAAAAAACTGAAGAAAGAAGGTAAAAGAATTCATATTTATGGCGCTTCCACTAAAGGAAATACAATTTTGCAATGGTGCGGGCTGGATAGTTCCATTATTGATTATGCGGCAGACAGAAATCCCGATAAACATGGCGCTCATACACTCGGCACAAATATACCAATAATAAGCGAAACTGAATCAAGGGCTATGAATCCTGACTATTACTTGGTATTGCCATGGCATTTTAAAAATGAATTTTTGGAACGGGAGAAAGAGGTTTTGGAGAGAGGTGTGGGGATGATATTCCCTCTACCCACTATCGAAATTGTGAAGCGATAGCCTTTACTATATCTATTATGAAAATCGCAATCGTTCATGATTATCTATGCGGCATTGGAGGGGCGGAACGCCTTTTTCAATATATCTGCGAAGAGTTTCCTGAAGCAGATATCTATACTCTTGCATATAATCCACAGAAAACTTATCCTTTCTTTTTAACACGCAATATACACACCACATGGCTGAATAATTTTGTGCAGTCAATGGATTCTTTCAGATGGTCTTTCCCGCTTGCTACATATGCGATGGAGTCTATTGACCTCTCAAAATATGATATGGTAGTAAGTTCTTCTGCTACTGTCGCAAAGTATGTATTGGTTCCTAACGGCAAGCATATTTGTTACTGTTATTTCCCGACACGGGCACTTTGGCATTTTGATCTGTATTTCGGTAATAGTGTCAAAGCTAAACTAATTAAGCCGTTGCTCCCTTATTTACTTAAAAGAGATTACAATGCTGCACAAAGGGTAAGTCATTTTATCGCAATCTCAAATGACTCAAAAAATTATATCAGGCAATATTATAACCGTGATACAGATGTCATTTACTGTCCAATTGAAACAGATAAATTCCGTCCTTTGAATAATCGTGGAAATCATTTTTTAATAGTCTCCAGACTCGAACATTGGAAGAGGGTTGATTATGCAGTGGAGGCTTTCAATATATTAGGTTTGCCCATGAAGATTATTGGTACAGGTAAAGAAGAGCCTATGTTGCGCTCCATGGCCAAATCAAATATTACCTTCTTGGGGGCCGTAGATGACGAAACCCTTGTGCAAGAGTACAGCGCGGCTCGTGCAGTTATTTTTACACCATTTTTAGAGTATGGTTTGATCCCGCTGGAAGCTAATGCAAGCGGCACTCCGGTTATCTGTTATGGAAAGGGTGGAGTTACAGAAACTATGATTCCAGTAGCTAAGTGTTTGAAGAAAGATGATGTTCCGACAGCCGTTTTCTTCTATGAGCAGACGGCGGCTTCCTTGATCAAAGCGATACATCAGTTTGAAACGTATACTTTCAACAGTGCTGATCTTGCCAGGCATGCCTCAAAATGGAGCGTCAATTCATTTAAAAAAAGCATTCGGCAGACGGTAGAACAGTATCACAGAGGTCTTTGATATCCAAGCAATTGACGTGATTTCAATGAACGGTTAGAATGAAAAAAATGGCATTCTTAACAGGTGGAACAGGTTTTGTAGGTACTTACCTGCATCAATATCTGCAAAGGAATTATGATGTAATTGCTGTTGGATGCAATACTAATGTGCGGATTAAAAAACAGTTAAAACAAGTAATTGCAACTGCAAAGCCAGATGTTGTCGTGCACCTAGCTGCAATCAGTTCAATCCCTGAATCTTTTAATGATCCTTATGGAACGTACAATGTTAATTTTATCGGCACACTTAACCTCCTTACTGCATTAAATGAAGAACAATTTAAAGGACGGATGCTTTATATTAGTTCCAGCCATGTATATGGTCTGGTTACCGATAAAAAGTTGCCTGCTTCTGAAGAGATGGAGTTAAAACCGAGAAGCCCCTACGCCGTGAGCAAGGTGGCTGCCGAGGCGCTGTGTTATCAGTGGAGCCAGACCGTAGGTTTTGATATAGTAATAGCTCGTCCCTTCAGCCATATCGGGCCTGGGCAGAGCGAGAGGTTTGTGGTCTCTGATTTCGCAAAGCAGATAACGGAAATAAAGTCGGGGATGCGCAAACCTGTTTTATACGTCGGGGATATCGACGTCACCAGAGACTTTACAGATGTTCGCGACGTGGTGAGGGCTTATCAGCAGTTATTGGAGAATGGGAAAAATGGAGAAGTATATAATGTATGCTCTGGCAATGAATACTCTATTCGCGGCCTGTTACAGCAGATGATCGAGACGGCCGGCGTTGATGCAAGGATAGAGCAGGAAAAGGAGCGACTGAGGCCGTCTGAACAGCGCAGGGTTTTCGGTTCTTATGAAAAACTGTATAATGAAACAGGATGGAAGCCAGAAATCCCAATAGAGCGGACGTTGGAAGACATATTAGAATATTGGAGATGAAAGATTAATGAGTAAGAGTGCTTTGATTACTGGTATCACAGGACAGGACGGGGCGTATTTGGCCAAGTTGCTTTTTGATAAGGGGTATAAAGTTTATGGTTTGGCTCGTCGCACGAGCACTATAACTACAGAGAGATTGAAGCACCTTGGTATTGAGAACAAGATTCAAATCCTTGAGGGTGATCTATTAGATATCGCATCTATAGTCCGTGCTATTCAGATAGCAAAACCTCAGGAATTTTATAATCTGGCTGCTCAGAGCTTTGTTCACACTTCTTTTAACCAGCCGATTCTAACTGCTCAAGTAACCGGTATAGGGGTTCTCAACTGTATTGAGGCAATTCGTATGATAGACCCAAATATCCGTTTCTATCAAGCCTCTACGAGCGAAATGTATGGGAAGATAAAACAGCCTGTGCAGGATGAGGATACGCCGTTCCACCCCCGGAGCCCTTACGGCGCTGCCAAGATGTTCGGGCATTGGATAACCGTCAACTACCGTGAAAGCTACAATATCTTTGCATGTACCGGGATTCTATTCAATCACGAGTCTCCCTTGCGCGGCATAGAGTTTGTTACCAGAAAAGTCACAGATGCCGCTGCAAGGATTAAACTCGGGAAGCAAAAGGAACTGCGCCTCGGCAATATAGACGCCAAGCGCGACTGGGGGTTTGCCGGAGATTATGTGGAGGCCATGTGGCTCATGTTGCAGCAGGATGAGCCTGATGATTATGTGATAGCCACTGGAAGAACGACTACTGTGCGGGATATGTGCAAGATAGCTTTTTCCCATTTAGGCCTCAATTATGAGGATTATATAATTATTGATCCTAAATTCTACAGGCCCGCAGAAGTTGACATCTTGATGGGTAACCCGAACAAGGCCAAGGCAAAGCTGGGATGGGAGCCTAAGACCAGCCTTGAAGATCTAATCATCATGATGGTCGAGGCCGATTTAAAAAGAGTAACCGATGAATAAATTTTAGCATCTAAATACGGGTAATGTTCCCAAATAGTTTGCTGAAAAGGTAAAAAGTATCTTTGCTATCGACAAGATGGCCAGTAATGGCTCTACAAGATATAAATCTCTTTACAACTAAGGTGAGTGTCGCATAGATTATTTTATTTGTTATTTTTTTGATTTGTATTACAGTTTATAAACTATCATGCTTAAAAATCACAGCCATTTTTGGGAAAGCACGCTGCTTTTTACAGATATCCTGATTATAGCAGTTGCATGGTTATCTGCCTATTATCTTCGCTTCCACGGTTTTGGGGATTTTTCACAATTTAATAACTACCTGATTATTCTTCTACCTATCTTTCTTGTTTGGCCTTTCATATTTAAACATATGGGAATATATAGACCGAGGAGGGTGGCATCATCGCCGTTTGCTGAGATTTTGGATATAGCCAAGTCATCCACATTGGCGCTGCTTATTTTGATTGCTGCGACATTCATTGTAAAAAAGGATGAGCTTTCAAGGGTGGTCTTTTTCTATTTCTGGTTGTTGAGCATAATGCTTCTCAGCCTCGAAAGACTGGCATTCAGGGGATTGCTGAGATATTTCAGGCAGAAGGGTTACAACACAAGACGCGTGCTTATAGTTGGAGCAGGCGATCTGGGGGCCAGGGTTGCCATGAAGATAAAGGAAAGTTCCTGGACCGGACTGGTAACCGTGGGTTACCTGGATGATTATAAGTCGGCTGGACAGGAATTTGAGGGAGATAAGGTTCTGAGTAGGATCAATGACATAGAAGGCGTTATTGATTCATACAACGTGGACCAGGTGTTTATAGCTCTCCCTGTAAGGGCCTACAAGAGGCTTATGTATGTTGTGGATAAGCTTAGCGACAACACGGTCAGCGTAAGGGTTGTCCCGGATATATATCAGGCACTTACTCTAAATGCCAGTGTGGAGGATCTGGAGGGACTTCCCCTAATAAACCTTACCGATACTCCGATGTATGGATGGAACGGTGTCGTAAAGCGGTTCGAGGACTTCGTTCTTTCCTTATTTGCCATAATCTTGACGTCGCCTATAATGTTTATTATTGCCGTAGCTGTTAAGCTTACTTCCCTCGGTCCTGTTATATTTAAACAAAAGCGTTATGGTCTTGACGGAAAGGAGATAAAGGTTTACAAGTTCCGCTCCATGACAGTATGCGAGGATGGGGCTGATGTTCCCCAGGCAAAAAGGTGCGACTCCCGAATCACGCCTTTCGGGGCGTTCCTTAGGAAGACGAGTCTTGACGAGCTTCCACAATTTATAAACGTCCTCCAGGGGAGGATGTCGGTAGTCGGGCCGCGTCCCCATGCAGTGGCACATAATGAGCAGTACAGGAAGCAGATAAGAAGCTATATGCTCCGTCACAAGGTAAAACCTGGCATTACAGGGTGGGCACAGGTTAATGGGTGGAGGGGAGAGACAGATATGCTGGCTAAGATGGAAAACAGGGTAAAAGACGACCTCTTTTATATAGAGAACTGGTCACTCTGGTTTGACATAAAGATCATATGGCTTACTGTCTGGAAGGGGCTTGTGAACAGGAATGCATACTAATTAGTGTCTGTTCGGTGTTTTATTAGCATATCCCTGATAGAAACATTCTGCATGACACAGCATAATAAAAATGGGACGGTTCTATTTTTAACAAATTAGAAAGGATAATAGTTTTTTTAATATGTCACGCACAGCGAGGATAGCGCCAAGCGATAATGTTTATCATATTTTGACGGGATGCAACAATCGTAGGTCTATGCTAAAAACTATTAGAGCGTCAGGGACGCTGTAGAAGGGCTTACAAGGTATTTTGAGCTTTACAACAGGGAGAGACTGCGTGAGTCTCTTGGATATCGGACACCGCATGAGGTTTGCTTGGCGGCAATAATAATTACCATGATGATGGAGATGCTTGCGGGCTATAATCCACCAAATACAATCCATTTTTTTGTCTTGACAAGGGGGAGGGGTTCACTTCCGTTTATTATACCTACAGCCATTGCTATAAAGATTGAATCCACTGGCCCTGTTTTTTACAGGCAACGGCGAATTGGCCTTAACGAAAAGCCTTTTGACCTCATAAAGTTCAGGTCTATGTCTATGAAGATCGGGACTGAAAATGACAGGCAGTTTGCTGGGAATAAGAATGATCCAAGGGTGACGGTTATCGGAAAGATTTTAAGGCTAACAAGAATGGACGAGATTCCACAGATGTGGAATGTTCTTCAGGGAAGAATGAGTTTTGTAGGGCCACGTGCATTGATGGAAGAAGAGGTCAGGGAGTTTCAAACAATGATTCCACATTTTTCTCTAAGGCATTCAGTAAGGCCTGGGATTACTGGTTGGGCTCAGGTTAATTATCAACACGGCATTACTGTTAAAGATGCTCTGGAGAAGCTGCAGTATGACCTCTTTTATATCAAAAACTTATCTCCTATTTTGGACTTTCATATCCTCCTGAAGACTGTGAAGGTGGTGCTGTGGGGAAGGGGGGCGAGGTGAATACGGAGCAGCAAAATTATGATAAGTATATAAGCGCTTTGGAAAGGAGAAGGCTTTGAGCGAGCAGCAGATTCAGCAGTTTGATGATGAAATTAATCTTTTGGATTATTTTGAGGTTATTTGTAAAAGGAAGTTTCTTATAATAGCATTGGTGTTTATAACTGTTTTAACGACATCTGTAATATCCCTGTTTATGACAAACATCTATCAATCAACAGCAGTAATTACGCCGATAAGCAGTAAGGAAGGCAGTAGTGGCGGCTTATCTGCTCTGGCGCTGCAGTTTGGAGGCATCCCCGGAATATCCTTGCCCGGCTCATCATCTGTATCAGAGATTGTTAATTTATTGAATTCTTATATATTAAGGGAAAAGTTGATAGTGAAATATAATCTCATGCCAGTCCTGTTTTATGAAAAATGGGATAGTGAAAAAAAGGATTGGAAAAAGGGAAGTGATGCTCCAACTTTCTGGAACGGACTAAGGATGTTAAACGGCATAGTCAAGGTGAATAATAATACAAAGGATAATACGATAACTATCTCAGTAGAGTTTTATGACCCAGAGATGGCAGCAAAGATGGTTGAATATTTTCTTGCTGCATTGACAGACCATATGAGCAGCGAGGCTAAAAGGGTGGCGATGACCAACAGGAAATATTTAGAGGAGCAGTTGGAAAAGACAGCAGACCCTCTCATACGGCAGAAGATATACAATCTGATAGCTACACAGATAGAAACCGCCATGATGAGCGAGGTGAAGGAGAATTTTGCCTTTAAGGTCATTGACCCTCCAAGGGCGCCGGATAAAAGGATAAAGCCAAAGAGGTCGCAGATGGCTATAATAAGTTTTATGGTGTCATTATTTGCAGGTATATTTCTGGCATTCTTTATTGAATATATTGAAAAAGCGAAAAGAAAGTGAGGCATGGATGTTTAAATTAAGAGTAAATGATGGTTTCTTTTTATGCCTGCTGCTTGCTGCCTTCTGTCTGCTCCCTCCCGGCAGCCTATTTGCACAGGAAAAGGCTTTTCAAGACGGACAGGCAGCGCAGACTGGAGGCAAATCTATAGATGATATATGCAGAGAGAGGAACCTTTCCGCTGAACAGTGTCAGGCATTAAAGGCTGAGCTTTCAAAGACAGGCGGCCAGCTTACGCCTGATGCAATAGAAGCGCTCAAAAAGAGCCCTGAATTCAAGGATATAAAACCTGGGGAGATTCAAAAAGGGATGGAGCTTCTTAAAAAGAAAGAGGCGGAGAAGGGAGTAGGAAAAAAGGCTGATGAAGCGCCTAAGGAAACCGTAAAACCGTCAGCCTCTGCCGAAGGGGAGGCCTCCTTATTTGACAGATATATATCTGATACATCGCCGCTTGAGGTTTCAACGAGGCTGAAGCCTTTTGGTTATGACATATTTACTGGAGCTGTGTTGACACCGCCGCAGGACCTGCCTGTTGCGTCGGATTATATAATAGGCCCTGGTGATGAGGTCAGCATCCTTCTTTGGGGCCGAATGGCAGGACAATATAACCTTACAGTAAGCAGAGACGGCACGATACAGTTCCCAAATAAAGGCGCTTTGCCTGTTGCAGGTATGACCTTTGAAGAGATGAAAAGGTTCTTAATCCGACAGACCAAAAGTATTGTGGGCGCTGAAATAAATATTACTATGGGCAGACTCAGGAGCATTCAGGTCTTTGTTCTCGGAGAGGTAAGAAAACCGGGGGCATATAGTGTCAGCGCTATGTCTACGATTACCAACGCTCTGATGGCAGCAGGAGGCCCGACACAAATAGGAACACTGCGAAAGGTAGAATTAAAAAAGGCTAATAGCAATAAAGTAGCAGCAATAATGGATTTTTATGAGCTTCTCTTAAAAGGGGATAAGTCAAATGATTTGAGATTGCAGAATGGAGATGTAATATTTGTGCCAACAATAGGCCCCATTGTTGGGGTTGCAGGCAATGTAAAGAGGCCTGCCATTTATGAACTCAAGGACGAAACAGACCTTGCCGGCATCCTTGAACTTGCAGGGGGGATAATACCTACAGCATATACACAGCAGATACAGGTGGAAAGGGTTGAAAGGAATAAAAGACGGATTGTAGTTGATTTAAATACAATGAAGTCTGATATTGCGATGACCTTCAAACTTCAGGATGCGGATATGGTGAAGGTTTTTTCAATAGTGGACAGGGATGTAAATGCCGTTTATCTTTATGGAAATTTAAAGCGGCCAGGGAAATATGAGTATAAGCCAGGGATGAGGGTTAAAGACCTGATAAAAGATTCCACAGAGCTGTTGAAAGAAACACACTTTGATTACGCTTTGATTAAGAGATTAAATCCGCCAGTACTTGAGTTGCAGTTGATACCCTTTAACCTCGGCAAGGTCTTGTTTAATGACGATGCTGTAAATAACATTGAGCTAATGCCGCAGGATTCTATATATATCTTTTCCAGATGGTTTTTTAAGGATAAGCCCTTTATAACAATAGAAGGCGAGGTAAGAAAAGAGGGTAGGCTCAGCTTAAATGAAAACACCAGGGTAAAGGACGCAATCCTTTTAGCAGGCGGACTTACAAAGAATGCCTATCTCCAAAGAGGCGAAATGATCAGGTTAAATGAAAAGAGGGAGGAATCGCAGGTATATTTTAATGTTGGGCTTGCAATGACAGAAGACCCAAAGGAGAATATCCTGCTGCAGGACGAGGATAAGATTTTTATCAGGAAGACGCCGGATTGGGGAAGAGAAAGGATTGTCAGCATAACTGGCGAGGTTAATTTCCCCGGAAGATATGTTGTCAGAAAGGGTGAGAAATTGTCCTCCCTCATAGAGCGCGCTGGGGGATTTACAGACAAGGCATATCTAAAGGCCGCTGTTTTTACAAGAGAGTCTGTCAGGGATCTTCAGCAAAAAAACCTCAATGAATCCATTGACAGGCTTGAACAGCAAATGCTTTCACAGTCAGCCGCCTCCATTGAGACGGCTGTTACCCCGGAGGCGGCAAAGCAGCAAGAGGCGTCTGCTGCCATGCAAAAGGCGATTATTGCCAAGATGAGGGCTGCAAAGGCTCAGGGAAGGATGGTGATAAGGTTTGACGCCCTTGATAAATTTAAAGGCTCAGTTTATGACATAGAGATGGAGGAAGGTGATTCCATCCATATCCCTGAACAGCCGAATTCAGTTCAGGTTATTGGCTCAGTGTATAACCCTACAGCCTTTGTGTTTGAGCCTGAGAGGACAATCTCAGGCTATATTAATAAGGCTGGCGGAACAACAAGGTATGCTGAGAATAGTGATATATTTGTATTAAAAGTAGACGGTTCCACTGCGGCGAGAAGGCAGAGCGGGATGCTCTTTATGTCATCAAGACTTGACCCTGGCGACACCATAGTTGTTCCAGAGAAAACAGAAAGGATAGCATGGCTCAGAGAGATAAAAGACATAACCCAGATACTTTATCAGATTGCTGTTACTGCAGGTGTGCTGATTGTGCTGTTCTAAAAAAAGGCATTGGATAGGAATAGGGATCTTATGGTTATTAGCTATTATTCATCCTTTTGCCAGCTACGCTAACACAGCAAGCAATATTCCGATAGGGAGCTGGATATATCGTGATATGGAGAGTCTTGAGGCAAAAGGGCTTTTAAAAAGCAGTCTTCTCTCATCAAAGCCGTTTAGCAGATTAGAAGGGGCAAGGCTCATTAAAGAGGCTTTAGAAACATATGAGCAGTTTGGAATCAACAACAAGCAAATAAATAAGATTTTAGAAAGATTAACGAAAGAATTCAAAGAAGAGCTGAAAGATAAAAAGGCGGTTGCATCCATAAGGCCTGTAGGGCCTGCTTATTTAAAATATTACTATGGCAGCGGAGATATTTCTTATCCAAACGCAAATAATAATGGTTATACTTTCAAAGAAGGCTCCAATTTAAGGGCAGGTTTTGCCATAGAGGCAAGGCTTCTAAATACGCTTTCTTTATATTTTGAGCCAGAATTTCGGGCAAATAAAGACATCTCACAGGCAGAAGCGCTATATGGCTATGCGATCTTAAATCTTGCCAATCTTGAAGTTGAGATAGGCAGAGATTCTATGTGGTGGGGATCAGCTTATCACGGCGATCTTCTAATGACAAATAATGCAAAGCCCTTTGACATGGTGAAGATCACATCGCAACAGCCATTTCTTCTGCCATGGATATTCAGCTATCTTGGCTATATTAAACCCACTTGGTTTCTAACTGAACTGGAAGAGGATAGAGACTATCCAAAGGCAAACCTCATGGGCATGCGCCTTGATTTTAAGCTGACCCAGCGGCTTCAATTTGGGCTTTCAAGGGTAATTATGTTTGGCGGCAAAGGAAGACGCAGTTTAACAGCATCTGACTGGGTGGGTATATTAATTGCGTCTGATTCAGTAGAGCACAGCGGTTCATCTATTGATGGCAATCAGATTGTTTCCATAGATGCATCGTATGCATATCATAATAAAATTGATATTATCCCTTTTTCAGGCATAAAGCTTTATATTGAATGGGGGGCAGAGGATTCCGAAGGCGAAACACATACCCCCACAGGTTGGGCTAATGTCTGCGGCATATATATAGATGCGCCCTTTTGGCTGAGCGGCATTGATTTAAGGATGGAATG
>CAYHRT010000044.1:0-20352 GCA_964359085.1 uncultured Bdellovibrio sp.
TTGGTAACCTTCGAAAAGAACAAACTAACATGAGATGATCGATCTTTTCTGTCGGAATAGACTATCGACGGAAGCGGCGTTTCGCAGGAGCAAACTTTTTAGGTCCCGTGGCCTGTGGACCTCGATTAAAGTTGGCGCGGTGACCATGGGGTGGTCGTGCCTGACCGCCACCTTGGCGAGCTGGACCACCTCGACGACCTCTCTGAAAACGAGCATTTCGTCTATCGGCGAAACACGATTCGCAAATTCCAAATTGAGAATTATCGGGTAATGCAATTCCACAACTAGCGCAAGTACGCACAATTTTCTCACTAAGTAATTTATTGAGCTTGTCTATTGCCTTACCTTTATTTTCTAATAAAAATATTTCGTCATGTTCAAAACGTTTAAAATTAAAATGCCGGGCAAGCCACTGATAAAGCTCGACACACTTAATCGATGTTTCCAAATAATCAATGTCATTGGACTCGGGCTCAATGGGAGCAAAATCCACATTTATTTCTTTGGCAAAATGGTTGAGGATCCAGACGTAATACTGAACATGTTCCAGGAGGCCAAGATTAACCGGAGCACAGGCCAAACCAAAAATCTCTGCAATCGAGAGAATTTTATTCGAATCGGCTTCTTCCACCATTTCAGCTAATTCGATCATCTCTTTTAAATCAACACAAAAAAATGGTTTTTGAAATGTCATGGTATTAAATAAGCGAAGAAACTCTGAAAGCGTTAACTCAGGCAAAGCATTGTTCCTTAAAGCGGAGTTCACTTGTGTGAAAATATCTAAGTCAGGGCCAACCATACACTGAGTTTTTTGTGGTAATTCTGTCTGAAGTGCTTCATGGATTTGAATAAGTCCATTTTCAACTTTTGTAAGGCAGTTAACTTCGCCGATCGGAAAACGCTTAAATCTGCCAGCGCGACCTGCTATTTGTTTAATCTCGGATAACGTGATTGGAATCGTCTCATCATCAATATGCTTTGTGAGAGTGGAAAAAATAATTCTCTTAATCGGCAGATTCATCCCCATGGCAATGGCATCAGTAGATACAATGACATCTGTCTCTTCCGCATCAAACTTTCGGGCCTGTTCCCGACGAACTTCAGGGCCCAAGCGTCCATAGACAATGGAAACGCGAAAACCCAAGTGTTCTATTTCTGACTTGTACTTCAAAGCATTTTTTCGAGAAAAGACGATGAGAGCATCACTTCTCTCTAAATCTCCCAGGCGAAGCGGCTCTCGGGCCACCTTCAGTTCACACATTCGATCATATTTTCTTATCTCCAGTGTATCTCCGCAAAGGGTCACTATTTGTTCAATGAGCTGCAACACGGTGGGATCACCACAAATATGAATTTCGGGTGAGTACATGTTCACAAGGGCCCGGGTCCAAGCCCACCCTCTTTGGGCATCGGAAATCATTTGCACTTCATCAATGACACAGGAATCAAAATCTTCATGGAATCTAGCCATCTCAATAGTGGAAGAATAATGGGTGGCCCCCTCAACTTCGATAACCTCTTCGCCCGTAAGAAGTGTCGTGCTTACTCCCCTCTCTGTTAAAGTGTCATAAAGTTCGCCGGCCAGGAGACGAAGCGGGGCGAGATAACAACCTTTTTTAACTCGACAAAGCTCTTGTACCGCATGATAGGTTTTTCCCGAATTGGTTGGTCCCATGTGATAAATAATTCGACGAGTGAGTCCACGTGCTCGCGAGTGAATCCAAAACTCACCCAAATAACGTTTTAAAATTGTGGCAGAAATATCCTTGCGCTTAAAGGCCAAAACTGACTTCACCAACTTGGAAAACTCAGAATCAAGATAATGTTCACCCCTCCAAAGATTTGTGCCAAGCAGAGTGAAAAAACGGGCAAATTCGTGCTCTGAAATTAAATCGCTGCGCAGGGACTGCGACTTTAACAGTCCCTGAAACCAGGGTGTCAGCAATTCGACCCGTTGCTTGGCCAAGGGAGCAGGAAAAGTGAAATTTGCCTTAACACGCTCTTTAATTTGAGTTTCAATTCGTGCCAAAATACTTCTTTTCAGCTTAAAACGAATAGAAAAAAACTTTTTATCCAAGGTTCTCTGAAATTCTTTAAAAATTTCCTCGGCCTTGCGATTGCTCAAAGGGAGCGACTCAACTAGATCCGCATGCGTTTGCTTAATGAGCTCCATCGATTCGTCGAAGATAATATCGCGAAACCTATTACGAAACTCCCCAAGGCATAAATTACACTGACATGGAAAATCTTTGGGTTTAATTTCGGAATCAAACTTCTCTTTCAAAAGACTTTGGGTTTTCTCATGGCCTTGAACAATATCAGAGGCCCATTTCAGAAAAAAAAGTTCCTGCTCTTTCAATTTCTCAATTGAGAGCGCACCCGTTTCTAAGTCAGTGAAGAGGCCAATTTCTTTGTCTGGGAACAAGAAATCATCAAGGAAGCAAATTTCGAGCACAACGGTACGATTGAGAAATTCACCGTAAAAACCAAATTCTTGATTAAAAGAAGGAATCAGCGACGGAAACGCTATAAATGTTTTATCTAATGCCAACTGAATAGTCGCCAAAGTATCTAAAATAACGGCAGCATCGCTGATGGAACGAATTAAATTTTCTTCTTCGTTAAAAGCATTAACTCGAATGATGGCCTTTCTTTCTGCATCTAAAAGGAGTTTGAGGGAAGAAAAGTCAATCGGACGTTGGATTTCAGAGGAGTTCACTATGATTAGAATGCCTGAAACAATCTGAAATGTAAATCATCCCAGCCATTCTGAAAAATCATGCTCAATTAATTATCGAGTTCCACGGCAAAGGCCACACCCAGTTTGGCAAATTTCAGAGCATGCTGAGCGTTGCCGCCCGAGAGATCAATAGTATCTTGAGGAGTGTGAATACGTCGGTTCATCTCACTCATCCGCGCTTCAAAGGGCATTGATGCTGGAAATCCTTGTCCATGCCAAGAAGCATGATCACTACAGGCATATCCACAACGGTCTTGTCCCCATGGAACTTTAACGTATTCGTCAATCAAACGCCCCATGAAAGCGTTTTGTTCAGCATTGGTATAGTCACTCATTAAGACAATATCCAGATCTGAGGAACCCTTATAATTGGTCATATCGAGTTGCATGACTCCAATTATATTTTGGTTGTCGCGCTTGGCCTGCTGAGCAACTTCTTTTGAACCCCACAGTCCAACTTCTTCAGCGGCATAGGCCATAAATTTGATCGTATGCTTTGGACGATAGGATGACGTCATCAAAACCCGCACGATCTCTGTGAGTGTTGCAATACCACTGGCATTGTCATCGGCCCCAGGAGCATGATTGGCGGAACGATCACCAAAATAACCTGAAATTGAATCTCCGTGGCCTCCCAGAACAATAATATCTTGGGGCGTCTCACTTCCGGCCAGTGTCAAAATAACTGTAGGCTGCGGCCATCCGGCGTGACGGAAAAATTCAACCTTGGCATCTGTTCGCCCTTGCACCAAAGCTTCCCATGTTTCCTTCACCAATTTCTGAGAGTCTTGCCCAGTTTGCGACTTATAGTAGCGGTTTTTAAAGCTAGCAAGTTGTTGAATGGTACTCGTGATGTTTGTTGCACTAAGTTCAGTCATTAAGGCACGGACATTATCACCTTGATTAATAGAGTAGTCAGTAAAGCTCATCGATTTGGCTTGAAAACGCTCGCTATCATTGTTAGCCCATTCAAGCGCCTCAGAGAGTGAATCATGACCGATAAAACCGCCGCAGCGATGAAATTTATCATGCATTACATGAGTAATCTGATCAATTTCGCTTTCACGCACTTTCATCACGGTAATGCCATTAGCGAATTCATGCTTTTCACTAGCATTATCTTTAAATCCAAAAGTTTTTTCTATTTGAAGAGCGGCATCCTGTCCGATAGTTACCCAAAATTCTCGCTCAATCTGGCCAGAAGCAAAGGTCTCAGATTCCAGCGCAAAAGATCCGATTATTACAGACAATAAAAGTAGTGATAGGCCTAGCTTCATAAACAACCCTCCATTGGCGATTCAACTGTCATCCCTGACAACATGAAAACTAATTAGGATAGTGTAATAGAAAACGAGACCCAGATGTTCTAATAATTACTTACAACTTATGCGGACGAAAGTAACAATAGTCAACTAAGCCCAGCACGCTTCAGCAAAGCATCGATGGTAGGTTCTTTGTCACGAAAATTTTTATATAAAATCATTGGGTGTTCACTTCCGCCCCGAGACAAAATAGCAGTCTTAAATTTAGCGGCAACTTCTATACTAAAAATGCCCTTTTCCTTGAAATACATGAATGCATCGGCATCTAATACCTCGGCCCATTTATAACTGTAATAGCCGGCGGAATACCCGCCAGAAAAGATATGAGAAAAGGCACTGCTGATACTTGTCCCTTTAGACAGCGGTAGAAGCTCTAACGGCGCTAAAATGTTAGTTTCAAATGTACTTACGTCTGAATCGAGGGGTGCTTGCCTATCGTGCCAAGCCATATCTAGCAAACTCATCCCGATTTGACGGATGGTCATGCGACCTTCATGAAAATTCATACTGCGCTTAATCCGCGCGATCAAATCCTCGGGTATTCTTTCGCCGGTTTGGTAGTGTTTAGCAAAGAGATCCAGACACTCCTTTTCATACACCCAATTTTCCATAATCTGTGAGGGTAATTCTACAAAATCCCAATAGACATTCGTGCCCGCCAAAGATTCATAGTACACATCTGAAAGCAGACCATGAAGGGCATGGCCGAATTCGTGAAAAAGAGTCAAGACTTCATCAAGGCCCAAGAGTGAAGGTCGGTCTGGTGTTGATTTTGTAAAATTACATACAATGGCGACATGAGGACGCAGCTCCTGCCCGGTACTTTTGGATTGGCCTCTAAACTCCGTCATCCATGCACCACTTCTCTTGCCGGGTCGAGGGAAAAAGTCGGCGTAAAAGACCCCTAATATTTTCTGAGTTCCATCTAGGACACGATAGGCCCGCACTTCCGAATTGTAGGTCTCGATTTCAGAATCTTCTATAAAATGCAATCCGTATAATCTTTCAGCAACTTGAAAAGCACCAGCAATCACATTTTCTAATTTAAAATAGGGACGCAACATCTCATCATCAACATTAAATCGTTCTTTCTTCAATTTCTCAGTGTAATAGGCAAGATCCCAACGCGATAAATCTGACAGACCATCCCTCTTCTTGGCGTATTGCTTGAGTTCATGCATTTCTTTTTCTGCAAAAGGACGGGCCTTGGCATAAAGCTGGTTAAGAAATTTTTCTACCTGCTCGGGAGATTCGGCCATGCGCTCGGCCAAAACATAGTGCGCGTGAGATGCAAACCCTAAGAGTTGTGCACGTTGATACCTTAGCTTAACCGTTTCCAGCACAATCGCTCGATTATCGTATTGATTGTCCTTGGCCCCCAACGATCCTTGAGCGAAAAATAATTTCTCACGCAATTTACGATTATCAGCATGGGTCATAAAAGGCATATAACTTGGAAAATCTAGGTTAAAATACCAAGCATTCGGGCGACCTTTTTCTTGTGCTTGTGATCTTGCAATTTCACGCACAGAATCAGGCAACCCACATAAATCCTTCTCATCCTCAATCCACAATTCAAACTGTTTTCGCTCCTCAAGAATATGTTCACTAAAGCTAAGAGATAAATCACCTAATCGCTTGTCAATAGCACGCATCTCCTCTTTTTTTTCATTTGAAAGAAGAGCACCATTGCGTACAAACCCTTTGTATTGTTTCTCTAACAAAGTCATCTGCTCGGGATTTAAATTGAGAGTTGATCGTTTATCGAACACGGCCTTGACTCTTTGAAAAAGACCCAGATCAAGACTAACATCATTACTATATTCCGTCATAATAGGTGAGATTTCTTTGGCAAGTTTCTGCCTCTCTTCATTGGTATCGGCTGAATGGAGATTGAAGAAAATGTTAGAAATAATGTTAAGCTGATGGTCCGCGATATCAAGAATCTCACACACATTTTGAAAAGTTGGCACTTCCGAATTGAACTTAATCATTTCGATTTTGGCCTTTGCCTTTGCTATGGCCTCGGTAATCGCGGGAAGAAAGTATTCATTCTTAAGAGCAGAAAAAGGCGCAGTTTCAAACTTTGTATCAAACTTATTTAGTAAACAATTCATCACGACTCCTAATGTTCCAACGGGGAAATTTTTCTTTGTTCCTTAAACAGAGGAAAAATCAGCGCAAACCAGGCTACGCATAGAATGGCTAGCAGCCAATCAATCAACCAAGGCATTTGAAAAAATATCAAAAATACTGAAATAAGTCCCTTGGAAAAACGATACACCACCATATCAACCACATATTTAGCTCCATATTTTTGCTCAGGGCCCAAAGCATAATACATCAGTTCCTTTACCGCTGAAAAAAGAGAATAATCTGTCCCCTTCATGGCACCAAAAGCAAAAGAGACAAGCAATAAGTGGGCACCACCGAAAATTAAGCCGCCAAGGACCAGTAATAAAAATAATGTGGGGACAAAAAGATGTATTCGACGACGAGAAAACTGCGCCAAGACATAGGGAAGCACAACAATTTGAAGAAGAAGCCCAATACTATTCACTAAAGTATAGAGATGGCCCAAATATCGCGTTTTTAATTCTTTATCGGGCACAAGGCTGGTAAAAAGGACATCAAATTTAAAGTTGGCCAAATTGATCACGAATTGTGAAAGAGCAACCACCAAACAAAGAAGGGTCACATATTTACCTACTCCACCAAGAGAGAGCAGGGGAGAAGGAATCTGTGCCTGAGTTCTTGTTCCACTTGGTATCTTGCATTCCAACAGGCCCCGCGCACCATAAAATGCTGCGGCAGAGAGAATGACAAACAAGACTCCGATGGCCAAAATTGTTTCTGTAGCAAAATAATAGGTTAACCAACCGGTTAATAGGCCTCCGAAGATTCCACCTAGGGAACCTAAGGCCCCCAAAGGCCCATAGAATACTTTCGCCTCTTCCAAACGCAGAGAAGCGTTGGCCACACCAAAAATCATATGAACGAGCAACACAATATAAGCTTCTTTCCAAACGAAGAGGAAATAGGCAGAAGGCCCCCATGTCCGGCCCAAGAGATAAAGCCCGCCTAAAAAAATGCCTATGGAAAGCAGCATTGTCACGTTATAGAGCTGAAATAACGGCCAATGCCGCTGGGCCCTATCATAAAAAAAGACGCAGCCAATAATTGCTAAGACAGAATAAAACCAAACATAGGGAGAATTCTGAGCGCCGAAATAGTGCAAAAAAAGGCCAGTGGTGGTTGAACGCAAAATGGGATATGACATTAAAACTAAAAATAGAGAAAGACCCAAGGCCACAAGACCTCTCCGCTTAGGCGCATCCATGGCCTGAATAATTGATTGAAAGGCATAAGCTTGTAATTTCATTTTGGCCTGATTTATTCTAAACTTAAAAGCTAAGGTGTATTAAACTAGAATCTATGTCCCACAAATTTCACTCTAGCGATGCGCATACTCTCTCTGTTGTCATTCCAGTATATAACGAGGAAAGTGCCATAGAGAAGATACTTCTTGATTGGCATCGAGAATTAACTAGCAATGGATTGTCATTTCTTCTTATCTTGGTCAATGACGGCTCGACTGATGGCTCCCTTGCAAACATCAATCGATGGATTGGACAAAATAAAGCACAGGATTTAGTCAAAGCGATTTCACAACATAATCAAGGGCATGGAGCAAGCATCCTGAATGGATATCGAATAGCACTGGACAGTGGCTCCCCCTGGATTTTCCAATGTGATAGTGATGATCAGATTGAAGCTAAGGACTTTTCTAAACTCTGGCGCGAAACACCCAAGGCAGATTTTATTTTAGGACAGCGTTTAGAGCGTCATGATCCGATCATCCGGCTTTTTATGTCTCGAATCATGCGCCTATGGGTCTTCTTGCTTTTTGGCCTTCGAATTCTCGATCCCAATTGCCCTTTTCGCCTCTTTAAACGTGAATTTCTCCAGGAGGCATTGACAAAGACAAAAATTCCTTCCAATTCCTTTGCGCCGAATATTCACCTCTCTATCGAAGCCTTCAAAAAGGCCAGACGTGGAACATTAAAATGCAAGACCGTACCCATCATCCACCAATTGCGACAAAGTGGGGTACCTTCACTCAGAGGAATATTTAAACTTTTTACTATCTCACTGCGTGTGATTCGAGAACTGATTGCCCATCGGTGTTCAAGATGAAGCGAGAATGTGATTTTTTAATTTTAGGTGCCGGCCCGACCGGCCTTGGCGGGGCCTATCGTCTGAAAGAATTAGGATATTCAAATTTTCTTGTTCTTGAGGCAGAAGAAAAAGTGGGCGGACTATCACGCAGCTTTGTGGACGATGCCGGATTCACATGGGACATTGGTGGTCACGTACAATTTTCTCATTATCCCTACTTTGATGAGGTTATGGAACATGCTGTTTCTCAATCCGATCGATACTTGCATGAACGAGAGGCCTGGGTTTTTTTTCAAAATAAATTTATCCCCTACCCTTTTCAAAATAATATTCACCTTCTGCACGACGGCCTGGCGCTGAAATGCTTGCAGGGGCTACAAAATATCCAAGAAAATACTTGTCCTGGCAATTTTAAGGAATGGATCTTAAGTAAATTTGGTCAACCACTCTCCGATCTCTTTATGCTGCCCTATAACTATAAGGTTTGGGCGCATCCTCCAGAACTTATGAATTATTCATGGATTGGCGAAAGAGTTAGTGTTATCGATCTTGCCAGAATTCGGCGTAATTTTACCTCGAAACTACCCGATAAAAGTTGGGGCCCCAATAATCAATTTTGGTTACCTAAGCACGGGGGAACAGGCACCATCTGGAAAAATGTTGCTCATTTGATAGGGCAAGATCGTTTTCATTTCAATGTCAACATCCGCAAAATCGATTTTCAACTAAAATGTCTGACTTTAGATAATGGTGACGCCATCAAATATAATTCCCTACTTTCAACAATCCCTCTGCCTACTCTTGCGCACTTATTATCACCTACGCAAAATACTTTAATTCAAAATGCTTCTCAGCTTCTCCACTCAACTGGCCACATTATCGGTATTGGGGTTAGAGGGCCACTTCCAGAGCATCTGCACAAGAAGTGTTGGATCTATTTTTCAGAAGACCAGACGCCTTGTTATCGTGTTACTATTTTTTCCAACTACTCACCACACCACGTTCCTCACCCCAGCATGGAATATTCCCTCCTATGTGAGGTCAGTAGTTCCAAGTATAAAACCGTCCAATCCAATACCCTCATGGACGAGGTGATCACTGGACTAATTAATACGACTCTCCTTAGACCTGATGCTGAGATCCTCTCTAAATGGTATTTCAAAGCAAACTATAGCTACCCAATACCATCACTTGAGCGTGATTTCTTCTTAAAAGAACTTATCTTGAAGTTAGAAGAATTTGATATTTATTCTCGTGGTCGTTTTGGCGGTTGGAAATACGAAGTTGGAAACCAAGACCATTCCTTTATGCAAGGGGTAGACTGGGTCGACCGGCGAGTGTCAAGCAAGCGAGAAAATGTGTTTAAAGTATAAAATATGGGACGAGTGTCAAAATTTTTGATTTTTGCTGCGATTATGGGCCTTATGATCTTTGCCATCATCATGCGTCTCGATCATATCGGGCAACGCCCGATTCATCATGACGAATCCCTCCATGCACTCTATGGTAAATATTTTCATGATTCACCCAAAACCCAATATTATAAATATGATCCCCTTCTGCATGGCCCACTCTTGTACCATCTTATTCCCTATGCTTATCACATAGGCGGCCAGAGCCTGGAGTCAGGTCGCATGATCTCCGTTATTTGTGGTCTGTTACTGCTTCTCACACCATTCTTTTTCAGACGTCTCTTTTCCCCCTTTGCTCTTTGGGCCTTAGTCCTTTATGGCGCTCTATCACCGACGCTCATCTACTGGTCACGCTTTTTGCGCGAAGATATGCTCATTATTTTCTGCATGACCTTACTCCTTATCGGAGTAACACTGATTCAAAAGCCCCTGTGGAAAATTCTATCCATCGCCATTGCGATTGGACTTATTTTCTGCACCAAGGAAAATTATTTTATCACTTTCGTCTTACTTTTTATCTATCTCATGGTTGAATTCGTATTCCTCGTTTTGACCAATAGTCATCGCTCTTCTCTCCTTAGCAAATTATTACTTTTCCTGCGTCACAATTGGGGCTTTTCGTTACTCGGTGTGGCCTTGTGCGCTCTTATCATCAGCTACTTTTATTCAGCAGGATTTCAATACCCACAAGGTATAAAGGATTTTATTTCAGCCAGAGGTTTCCAATATTGGATAGGGCAACACCATCACGAAAGGTTGACTGGCCCATTTTCTTTTCACTTTTTATTATTATCTTGGTATGAATTTCCCATCGCCTTCTTATGGCTCTTTCTTATTTGCTATTTCTTTGTTCAATTTCCTTTGGCAATGTCTATCACCACTTTTATTTCGATGAGTATGGCCTTAACAACCTATCTTCTTAGTCGTCATTTTGGGGATATCAATCAATGGGTCGGTACATATTTAAAATTGAAGGCAAATCTTGATTTCCCGGTTTTTTTTGGTTCGCTGTGTATGGGTCTGACCGGCACTTTATATTTTCTGGGGCATAATAAACGAAGCCATGCTTTCTTTTTTTACTTTGCTTGTTCCACCTTCTTTGCCTATAGCTATGCTGGCGAAAAAGTTCCTTGGTTATCCTTGTATCCCTTTGTCGCTAGTCTGGCATTCTTTGCAGTATGGTCGCGTGATTTCAATTTAAATTTTAATTTCTTATCCAGCACCACAACTTTTTTATTAGTTTTGATTACAGGTGCCATGATCGGAACGCAGGCAGCACTTAGTTATTATGTAAATTTTTCAAAGGCAGGGGCGCAAGAAGAACTTCTATCCCAAGTTCATACGACACCCCAATATGAGGATATTTTGATCGCGCTGAGACGGGAGACGATGTTGCGTGAAAAACCCATGCATATTCTTCTCTATCGTGAAAATGCTTGGCCGGGGGCCTGGTTTTTATATGGTCTGCCCGAGGTCGCTTATACTACTAACGATACGCTAAAAAGTTCATACGACGTGGTCCTCACGTCGTATAAGGACCCAGAATTTAGAAATCTTGGTTATCAAGAATACAATGTCCCTTTCCGATGGTGGTGGGTCCCTGATTATGAACAAATGGGCCCCAAAGAATTTTTACAATATCTTTTTCAGCGCACACCGTGGAATAGTACGGGAATCATGTCCATCACCATTTATTACAAAGAGGATGTAAAATCCGTGCTGGGAATCTAGCAACCTGAGCTTGGGATTAGGGTAGAGTTAAAAAATAGTCATAGTTATCATGTCCAGTGGTCTTGCTATAATCAATCCCCGAATTGATAGACAGTGTGCGATTCTTGCCCGATAAATCTTTCACAATAGATCCGATATTTATCGACTGTCCTTGGGTGATATTGAGACTCGTACTAATTCCGGAATCAGGAGAATTCAGGGTCACAGTCAAAATATAATTTCCATTATTACCACCTTGGCAGGTCAAAAAAACTTCTTCCAGATCAAGTCGCAATGATCCAGGAAAGCCCTTACGCAGAAGTAATTGGGATCGTGTATCCCCTGAAAGATCTTCCTCCGTTCGTCGTAACTTCCCTTTTTGGCCAAGAGAAAATTCATCAGTCTTTCTAGTGCGGATACGTTTTTTAAGCAACTCTAAACGACAATTGCCTTCGCTCGTTCCCGTTAATTCGGTGGTGGTTGTTGCTTGATTCCCGCGATAAGTTCGATTTAGGCGATATCTCTTTTGCAAATACGACTCATACAAAGAGCTTCTGGCATCACTTAGCAGTGCCTCCAAACAAGGCCCCATCATATCAAGCTGGTCACCTGGCAGAGCGATGGGATGGAGATACTGACGCAGCTCTGACAGTGACACTGCATCGGAAAAACAATAGCCATAGATGCTCTTTTCTTGTGCTGAGCAATTTAGGGTTAATCCAAATATAAAGAAAGTTATCAACTTAATCATTTGTGGATGTGGGCATCACCCTTTTGTTGATCAATAAATTGTTGAGGGCCATCAAAATGGCACAAATCCAAGGCAGTCACAAAATTAGGCACCTTATGGCTCTTTTTTTTGTTTTCACAGGTGCAAGCAAGGTCTTTCATAAAATGAAAAAGCTTTTCCAAACTTTCAGAGCTCATTAAGTGCTCCATCATACAAGCATCTTTGTTAGCAACCTCTTTGGAAACGCCGACAAAATCTTTCAAGAAATAATACACCAGCGTGCGGGTGGATAAAATACGATGAACTTCTTGATGCCCATCCTCTGTCAATAAAAGAAATTTTGAGTCCTCCTCTTCAATCACTAATCCGCGTTTCTTCAAATTAACAATCGCAGTTGAAACACTTCCCTTGGTTAAATCAAGTTCCTTGGCAATATCGGTAACACGCGCATAACCCTTGCCCTCTTTTAGCTTATGAATCGTGAGTAGATAGTGGGTCATGGAATGCGAAATGTCGCTTTCCAAAGCTTTATAATTACGCTCAATATCTTTCGACATAGAGTAGAATTAACCGATTGACCTTCCGCAGTCAATGGATGCCTCAAATCTGTTGCACATCTTTCATCAGCCATTACCGCTCAAAATCCGACATAAACAGTTGTTTTAGCAGAGTTTCTGCATGGATTTTCTTGCCTTTTCCCTCCCACTCTCAGAAAAGAATAGTTCGATGATAAAATAATAGGTAAGAGTTTCTTTGGCATTGGATGGACCCATGATGAGATTTATGGCCACGTGGATTGTTTCTGTGGCACTGATTTTTTCCCATGATATTGTTGTAGCGCAAACGAACAGCAACCCCACTGGCAGTGTTTATGACACTACTGGAAGCAACTTAACTGACCAAGAACGAGTGACGTCGGAAACCTATATCCACGAAGGGATTTCACAAGAGACAAAGGACGCAGCTTGCAATGAAAGTAAAGAAATGAAGGATGCCTGCGCAGGCCGAGAAACCCACGCCTGGGCAAACTGGGTACCTCTGATTATCAAAGCCTATGGAATGGTTGTGGGAATGATGCCGGGAGAGTATTCGGTAGAAAAGACCAGTAGTTCTGAAACGGGGAGATCAAGCGAAGCAGGTGGCAATACCAGCACCAATCAAACTCAAGGACAAGGACAAGAAAAAGAAAAAGAAAAAAAGCAGGACTATTGTAAATACATTGTCGTGGCCACAGAACTACTTGCCTCTTTTCAGCAAACATCCGCCCAGGAAAATCTCGCCAATGTGCCTGGCAACAATGCCAATGCACAAACGGAACAACTCTATAAGGCCAAACGGAGTCACGAGGAACGGGCCAAGACGGCCGAAATTCAGGCGTACGGTTGGAGTGCGGGCGGTGTTTGTTATGTTGGAATGCTTGCTTTAGGTGGTGCCTATCAGGACATCAGTATGATTATAAAAAGTGTTTTGACGGCGTTGGCGGCGGTTTATTTCTGGTTTGAAGTTAAGCACCAAAATGATGCTGCCGCCAAATTGCAGGCCATTATTGACCGCATGCCCAAGGCCGGTGACTGTAACCCTGTTACTCAGACAAACTGTTTTTGCTCTCAAGAATCTTCCAAAACTGATGTTGGAAATTATATGAAATACTGTAAGAGCAGCATTCTAGCTGCACAACAAGCTCAAGGGGCAAGTATGGCCTGCATTAATAAGCAGGCCCAAGTGGATGCTGAATGCTTATGCGTTCAAAACAATAGCTGTTTTGATGTGGAATTTATGAATATGATTGGTGGTCTTAAATTTGGGAAATCTGCAGAAGAGGTTTTGGGCAAATCAACACGCGATTTATCTCGCGGACAACTTTCCAATGGCAACCTAGGGAGCGGCTCCATCGCGCAAAGTGCCGCAGCTCGTGCAAAAAATGCGCTTAGATCAATTCGTCTAGATAAACTTCCAAAAATCTCAGGGTTTAATTCAGACCAAATGGGATTGATCGATGCCCTTTCTAATGAAGGCTTTCCCCGCCCACTAGCGGCCATGGCAGTGGGTGTGAAGGTACCAGGTTCTTCCAAATATGCCAGCAAGCTCCAGGCATTCCAAGTTGATAGCAGCGCTCTCATGGCGGCAAGACATTCCGATTATGGTAATGCCAAGGTTCTCAGTTATGGCGGAGGTGGTGGAAGTTTCAAAAAAACCACCGGCAAAAAAGATGAGTTCGATTTTAAGAAATTGCTGCAAAAGAAAGAAGCTGAAGCTAGCTCGGATAACATTTTGAAGTTTGCCGAGCGGGCCAGTGATAGCGCCCAAATAAGTAAGAATCCCGATACTGTAATTTTTGATATTATTTCTAACCGCTACCGCCTTTCAGGATGGAGACGGGTGAATTTTGAGTAATAACCAAGAAGGTTGTCATGACATTGCATGATCGGTTTCACCTTCCCCTTCTTCTCTATGATGATGAATGCCCATTATGCTTGCGTTTTAAACAGGCGATGGAACGTCTAAATGGGCATGAGTCCATCAACAAGGTTTCCATTCATGACAGAGATGTTTATCAGGTTTTACCTCAGGTTACCTATGAACAATGTCAACAGGCAGTCCATTTCATTGAAGTAAACGGAGAAGTTTTTAAAGGGGCTGAGGCGGTACGAAAACTAATGCACCACCTTCCCCTAGTTGAGGAATTTGGTTGGCTGGCAGAAAGCGAAATGGGAAAAAAAGCAGTTGATTATTTTCATGATATGGCCGAGCGTTACCGCAAACAATTGCAAAATCGCTGCCCCTCGTGTAAAAAAGATCATTCTCTTTAAGGATTCTCGTGCAGCCCATCGATAAATCTCTCATCATTATTCCGACCTATAATGAAATAGATAACATTGATAAAATGATTCGCGCTGTATTTGTCCTCTATCCCGCAATCTCTATCTTAATCATTGACGATGGGTCTCCTGACGGAACTGCCCAAATAGTGGAAGGCCACCAAAAAGAATTTAAAAATCTCCATCTGCTCAAGCGCTCCGGCAAATTGGGTCTCGGCACGGCCTACACCACTGGCTTTAAATGGGCCTTAGAGCGGCATTATGATTACGTCTTTGAAATGGATTGTGACTTTTCTCACGATCCCGCTCAGGTCAAAAATTTACTTGAAGCCGCCCAGTCTCATGATCTGGTTATTGGCAGTCGCTATATTGATGGTATCAGAATTATCAACTGGCCTTTTCGTAGACTGCTTCTTAGCTATCTAGCTTCCATTTATACCCGATTCGTCACGGGGATTCCCATTCAAGATACCACGGGTGGTTTTAAGTGTTTCTCACGCAAAGCACTCACCTCTCTTGATCTCGATCAAATTGTGAGTAGTGGGTACATCTTTCAACTGGAACTCAATTATAAAATTTGGTTGAAGGGCCTACGTATCAAAGAAGTTCCTATTATTTTTTACGAACGTCGCGACGGTCAGTCAAAGATGGCGGGCGGAATTATCTTTGAAGCGCTCTGGGCCGTTTTACGCTTACGCCTGATGAAAATCTTTGGCTCAATCTAGGTTTTTTCAAAAATGGATTTATTTACAGGAAAAAAGTAAAGGCAGAAAAAGATCCAAACACCGGAAAACTCCAGCAACTCTCCCTTCTTGTGAGAACCCGAAGCATAGGACAGGATGAAAACAATAATATACGCCAAGAGATGCCATCTCTTGGCAACGGGAATGCCAAAATTATCGACTAATTTGCGAAACGCTTCCCTTTTTTGGTAAACAACGGGCAGGATAAGAAAATAAAAGATAATACCAATAGTTAACCCCGTACCAAAAATAAGTTTGTTTAACTTCACTCCACCTAATACTAAGTTATGAAAGTTAGTTTCACCTTGGGTATTATTTTCAGCAAAAAAGGCCGGTGATGTGTTGCCAAAAATTCGCTGCCCCCAAGACAATTCTTCGCCTACCCCAAATAAAAAGAACATGGCCAAAATGATAAGACCAACTCGAAAAGTCCATGGACGTACCATCCATAAGTCTTTCATGCGTTTAATACAAAGAGCAAACAAGAGCCCAAGCCCCCACACCCCTCCATACTCTAACCAGCCATCTTCCAGCGTATAAATAGTCTCAAAATAAGTTCGATTGAATTGACCTAATATAGTTCCATAGAGCACGGCTGCAAAAACCGCGCCCAAAATCCAATACTCGGGAGTCGCCAAGGCCTGAGGATTTCTTTTCTCCCCAACTGCACCCAAGAGATTAAAAGAAGCGATACGTTCGCTGTGGCGCCCCCCCTCAAAAGATGTCGTTAACCACACATCGACCATTTGCTTAATACTCTCGATAGAAGACAAGCGAGCCCCGACACAAAGAATGTTGGCATCATTATGTTGACGCGATAATTTCGCCTCTTCAGGTGTACGACAGACTGCGGCCCGAACCTTCTGATAACGATTGGCCACCATTGAAACGCCAATGCCTGATCCGCACAGCAAGATACCGAGACCATCACCATTTTGAACTCGCAAGGCCACCTTCGATGCCAAGTCAGCATAACTGGCCCGCTCAGGGGAAAAACACCCTTCATCAACACACTCAAATTCCAGTTTTGATGCAAAAGAGTTCTCTAGATAGACTTTCAGTTCTTCCTTTGCAGCAAAAGCAGCATGATCTGATGCTAAAAAGACCTTCATATTTTAGTAACGATAATATTCAGGTTTGTAGGGACCTTCAACTTTGACACCTAGATATTCGGCCTGAGTGGCAGTTAGCGTTTCCAGACGTATGCCCAGTTTCTCAATATGTAATCTGGCCACCATCTCATCTAAATGCTTCGGCAGCATGTACACCTTGAGTTCATATTTAGAGGCATTTTGCCATAGTTCCATTTGGGCCAAAACCTGATTGGTAAATGAGTTAGACATTACAAACGAAGGATGTCCCGTAGCGCAACCCAAATTCACCAGACGGCCTTGAGCAAGCAATACAATTCGCTTACCGGTCTGCGAAGTGTACATATCTACTTGTGGTTTAATGTTGGTTTCACGATATTTTTTATGCAGATGGGCCACATCGATTTCAGCATTGAAGTGTCCGATGTTGCAAACAATCGCTCCATCTTTCATGCTATCGAGATGCTTGTTATTAATGACGTCAACGCATCCTGTGGCGGTAACAAAAATATCACCCATTTTGGCGGCCTCATCCATGGTCATTACATCAAGGCCTTCCATCGCCGCCTGCAAAGCGCAGATCGGGTCAATCTCAGTGATAATCACACGGCCACCAAGTCCAATAAAGGATTGAGCACAGCCCTTGCCAACGTCACCATATCCGGCAACAACGCAAACTTTTCCCGCAATCATGATATCCGTGGCGCGCTTAATCCCGTCTATGAGGGATTCGCGACAGCCATAAAGATTATCAAACTTTGATTTAGTGACAGAATCATTGACGTTGATGGCCGGAACCTTGAGAGTCCCATGCTTCACACGTTCATACAGACGATGCACGCCTGTTGTGGTTTCTTCTGACAGACCACGAATTTCTTTTAAGAGTGCCGGTTGCTTGTCGTGAACAATATTGGTTAAGTCCCCACCATCATCCAAAATCATATTGAGACCTGTGCCATTGGGCCAACGCAGAGTTTGCTCAATACACCAATCATATTCCTCTTCTGTCATGCCCTTCCAGGCGAAGACTGGAATTCCTTTGGCCGCGATGGCCGCGGCTGCATGATCTTGAGTCGAATAAATATTGCAGGAAGACCATCGCACTTCTGCGCCTAGCTCCACCAAAGTTTCAATCAGAACTGCTGTCTGAATTGTCATATGAAGACAGCCAGCAATGCGGGCACCTTTGAGCGGTTTTTGTGGACCGAATTTTTTTCTCAAGGCCATCAAACCAGGCATTTCACTTTCGGCCAGCTGAATTTCTTTACGGCCCCAGTCGGCCAAAGTGATGTCTTTTACTTTAAAATCTTGCTTCATGCTGCTTCCTCCGCTCTCTCTTGATAAAATTTCGGCCACTATAACATGCGACTCCACTGGCCACAAGGTGATGGCAAAATATTTGGCACGACAATTACTTGCTTGCCAAGAAGACTTTTTAATAATACACAACGCAGCATGCAGCAGTTTTTTTTATCGTGCCCCAAAGGTCTCGAATCTCTTCTCGAAGAAGAATGTCGCAAATTCTTGGGCGAATCCCTGAAGGGTTTACGGCCCAGCGATGGCGGTATCAAAGTTGATACAGAACTCAATAGTTTTCTTCCCTATTTACTCAGCACTCGCCTGGCCAGTCGTGGTTATTTACAACTGGGCCAATGGCCAATTAATAAGCTTCAAGACCTCTACGACCTGGCCCGTGATTTCGAATTTGAGGCCTGGATGGATTGGCGTCAAACTTTTAAAATCACAACTCTTTTTGATCTCAAAGCAAAATACGTGCTAAATAATTCGCTCCTGGCTTCGCAGATCTTTAAAGATGGCCTGGTTGATCGCTTAAGGGAAGTTACCGGCAATCGTCCAACCGTTGATGTAAAACATTCGCAACTAGGTTTTCTTCTTCGTATTGAAGAAGCACGCAACACCAGTAAAATCGCCCCTTTCATGCTGACTTTCTATCTGGATATGACCGGCATTCCTCTTTCTAATCGTGGTTATCGCGCCCCAGGCCATGAAGCCCCCCTACGCGAAAATATTGCTGCTGCCATGGTCATGTGGGCGGGTTTTGGCGAGCAAGCAGAAATTCTTATAGACCCTTTCGTAGGCACAGGAACGATCTTAATTGAAAGTGCCATGGTCTTGGCCAAAGTTCCCCCTTCTTTTTTAAAACTACGTGACTGGATAAAAGGGCGACGCCCTTACGACATGCTGGAACATTTATGGTTTCAAAATAATGCAAGACTTGGTTCGCAATTACTGGACTGGGCCAACACTCAAGTAACCGTGGGAGAAAAATCCCTAACCAAAATCCCTTCGGGGATTTTGTGGGGAAGCGACCTAGACCCCAATGCTCTAATTTTGGCCAAAAAGAATTTGGCACGTTTAGGGCTCGACAGAACCGTGCGCTTGAGCGCAGGCGATGCCCTCACCATTTTGCCTCCTGGCCCTCCCCCTGGATTCGTCGTCACCAACCCTCCCTACGGGGAACGCATGGGCACCCCTGAGCAATCTCACAAACTTTTTTATAATTTCGCCGAGCACTTGAAAACCCATTATAAGGGGTATCGTGCTTTCCTCTTGTCTGGTGATCCTAAAATGCACAAAGGAATTCACTTAAAAACTTCCTGCAAAAGACCTATTCGAAATGGCGATATTGAATGCCGTCTTCTTGGCTACAATCTCTTTTAATAGACTTCTTTCAGAACCCTTCAGAAGTCTAAGCAGTTGGGTACCATTCGGCGAGTTTCATGGCCAAAGTCGGCGTCGAATATTTTAGAAGCGCGGTAGGGTTGGCCACCTTTTCTTTTTGTTTATGAGAATGACTGAAAAAATATTGGGACACATCTTGGTCTTTTAAAAACATGGTATGTCCTTTCCCAGAAAATTTTCTTAGAACAAAATCAGAATCAAGCAGACAAAGTTCTCGAATCAAAAAGTTTTTGGTCAAATATACAATCACGCAATAATCACTCAGCTCGACCAAAGACTTACGAATTTTCACTCCTTTTGGTGAAGATTGATCGGCCCAGTGAACCTTGATTTCGGCGCGTTTATCACCTAGAAAAAAGTCAAATCCGCGTTGCGATGTGGACTTAACTTGGGTCAACCCAAAAATAGCTTTGGCATACCACTCCCCCATTTGGGTGGGTAAATTCTTGCCATTCATGATGATATTTTCTTGACGCAACTTCTCATAGCAGCGGTGAACTGTTTCAAGTGTTTCAATGACGACATGGTTGTTGGGAAGTTCTAGCACAATAATGGAATTGGTATAAGGCCGCGCTAGCTTGCGCCCGAACTGCTTTTCATACCAATCGCAAAATGCCGGAGGTTCAAAAAAGTTATAGGCGTTCTGAATAAACCCAACAGATAAAAGAACGTTCAGATTGTCGAATTCGGGCGCTTTTTTCTTTTAATAAGAAAGTGGCGCATACTCGCCGGGTCTTTGTCCCCTGACAAAATGAGTGTCCTTATTGTAATCGGTACTGCCATGGGTTTTACTCGTGAACTCCTCTATTTCTCGATAAAGTTCATCAAAATTCATTAATGTGCCAAAATTAAATTCAAATTAACGAAATACTAGCTTAAAACTCCACAGAGGTCACGTTAAAG
>CAYHRT010000045.1:0-1419 GCA_964359085.1 uncultured Bdellovibrio sp.
GGGACCGCGACTCTTAAGTTTAAACTTAAAACAATAAAGGTCTGATGTGATTGGGCCACGAAAATTCTCAAGCAAGATACTCCTTTTTGGTGAATATAGTATCATTAAAAATTCTATGGCCCTGGCCACT
This sequence comes from uncultured Bdellovibrio sp., assembly GCA_964359085.1. Lineage (GTDB taxonomy): Bacteria > Bdellovibrionota > Bacteriovoracia > Bacteriovoracales > Bacteriovoracaceae > GWA2-49-15. Next base: position 131 of record CAYHRT010000045.1, read on the forward strand.
CCCTTCCGTATTTTTGAGGGGCAGCTAAAATTTCGTCAGCAAGAAGATATCTCCAAAAGTGGCATTGATTCAGAATTGCGTGCATTCGCTTCCTATTTGCGTGAACTTAAAAATAAGAAATCTCTTCTGGCCGCTTTAGATATGGACACACTTGAATTTGATATTGGTCAAGGTCTGTTCTTTGAGTCCACCATTCCACAAGGTTTTGGGGTAGGTAGTAGTGGCGCTTTGTGTGCTTCCATTTTTGATGTGTATCAAAGGGATAAAAACATCAATCAAGGTTCAAATTTGCTGGTTTTGAGAGAAATATTGGGTCAGATGGAGGCGCATTTTCATGGGGCCAGTTCTGGTCTCGATCCTCTGATATGTTTCTTGGACAAGCCGCTGCTTCTGTTAGAGAAGAACAGTATTGAGGTTGCCACACTCCCCGCCTATACTCAAGGTCAAGGTGGTATTTTCCTTTTGAATACTCACCGACCACGTCGTACAGAACCTCTTGTTCATTTGTTCTTAGAAAAGTGCAAAGATCGGTCTTTTTTAAATCAGGAACTCCAGAATCTGATTGGTGCTACCAATAGCTGTATTCATACATTTTTAGAAGGAAGTGTAGGGCCCTTGGTAGATAATTTTAAAAGATTGTCTGAAGTGCAATTTGCTAGCTTGAAACCGATGATCCCGGGACTTTTTCAGAACCTATGGCAAAAAGGATTAGAGGAAGAAAAATTCTTTCTCAAATTATGTGGCGCTGGTGGCGGTGGTTTCTTGCTTGGGATTACCCGCGATTTTAAAATTGCGCGTGATGCATTGGCGGGACAGGAATTTAGACCCATTTATTACTTTTAACCTAATCCCAAACTCAGGTTTTTAATTGCGAGCAGGTGCCATATTTCTTAATCTGCTGGCCACATCTTCCGCCGACAAATATTCAGCTTTCTTACCATTTAAAGTGGCCAGGATTCCGGTCTTCCAATCTTGTATATGATGAGCGGCCCGTCCGAAAGTACGCTCGACTGCCAGGCCCTCCTCAAACGATTTGCGTACCAGTTCAAGCATGGCCCGCTTGGCTTGAATGCGTGCCACAGGGGATTGGGTACCGATTTGTTGCAAGAGACCATGCATAATTTGATCTCGCTCGATTCTATTCGAGTACAATTCAAGCACCAGTCCTTGGTTTTTCAAGTCATCGGCCGTGAGTGGGTGTCCTGACAGGCATAAATTGCGAACTAAAAAAGGTCCGACTAAAGTGGACAGCAGTCCAATGCCTCCGCTGCTAGGAACAAGTCCCTTTT
>CAYHRT010000045.1:1429-20177 GCA_964359085.1 uncultured Bdellovibrio sp.
CAAAATGGAGATGACAAGTATTGCGTGCGAGACGAATGTCAGCCAAGAGGGCCAACTCCGCTGCAAAATCTTTAGCACCTTCTCCTATGTCATAAATTATTGTTTGTGGAAGAAAAAAGGCGGCATAGATGATTCTTTGGAGTCGCTCCTGAAATGAGCGTAGGTCCTCCAAAGACATCTGTGCCATTTGCACCAAATTGGCACCGCTGGCAAATTTTCCAGTTGTGGACTGCAAAACGACTGCAGAAATTTCAATGTGATTCGTGAGCCAATTCCAAATTAGTTCTAGTTCGAGTATATTTCCTGGGGTTAGTTCTAAGGTTGTGGTCCCCACAGGGATGATCCACAATGTTTTCATTTCTTTATTTAGATCATTTGCATTTTTTTCTACATCTAGGCGTAATTCAAAGTGAGTAAGCGAGAGGAGATTTGTCATGACAACCATCCTTGGTTATGGCACTTCCCATTTTAATATTGCTTAAGACCATCCATTGGGCTTAAGCAATAATATTATATCTTGCATGAGTAGAAGTGGCCTGTCAAAGGGGGGACGGGTTTAGGGAAAGGTTGATGACAACTGCTGGATTTTAGTGCTGTAAATCAAGATGTTGCATGTCAGGCTAGGGGAGATCTAGTTCGGCCAAATAACGTTCTACACGTATAGCTGCCTCACAACCCGAACCCGCAGCGGTGATGGCCTGTCGATAATAACTATCTTGCACATCACCAGCGGCAAAGACACCAGGAATTCCAGTTTCAGGGGTTCCGTTCAGAGTTTTGATAAATCCTTTTTCATCAAGGGCCAATTGTCCTTGCAAAAATTGCGTGTTAGGGGTGTGGCCGATCGCCAAAAAAAGACCGTCAGTTTTATGTATTTTATTCTCACCTGTGAGCAGATTTGTGATCACAATGCCATTAAGCCCATTGCTGTCATATTGTAGCTCAGTGACGTTGGAGTTCATAAGACATTCAATTTTTGGGTTCTGCTTCACGCGCTCTTGCATAGGTCTGGAGGCCCGAAATTGATCTCTGCGGTGAACAAGATAGATTTTGGAGGCAAATTTGGTGAGAAAGGAAGCTTCTTCCATGGCGGTATCGCCGCCACCCACAACATAAACGACACGATTTTTATAAAAGAATCCATCGCAAGTGGCACAGGTACTAACTCCTTTACCAATAAGTTCCTTTTCGTGAGGCAGGCCTAAATATAGAGCATTGGCACCTGTAGCGAAGATGACCGTTTCGGTTAGATATTCTTGGCCAGCATCATCAAAGAGTTGGAAAGGTCGTTTCATTAAATCAATTCGCGTAACCGTTTTACTAAGATATGTGGCCCCAAAACGCAGGGCCTGTTTGCGCATAGTTTCCATTAGTACGGGGCCCGCAATTCCATGTTCGAAACCTGGGAAATTCTCTATTTCTGTCGTTGTGGTAAGCTGTCCACCAGGTAGGCCGCCTTCGAAGACGAGTGGCCCAAGATTAGCGCGAGCGGCATAGATGGCGGCAGTATGTCCGGCAGGGCCCGAACCGACGATGATGAGTTTAGATTGTTTCATCGTCTTTCACTGCGGTCGGTTGAATTTCTTGTTCTTGCTGCAGGAGCTGTCTTTTTATGGCCTCTGGCCGATCATCATGATCAGAGTGCAGTTGATAATATGCCCGGACTGACATGAGTTCGCTGGGATTTGGAGCGGCGCGAGTTGTTTGAAACACTTCTTCAGTAATGGTGCATTTGTATTCATAAAAACGTTGAAATTTCTTTTTCATGAGATCAAGCCTTTGGCATAGGGTTGAATGTCTAGACGATCAGAAGTTATGGCCGTCACAGGTAAAAAAGTCAATCTAAAGGGCCAATTATTGCCGATTTTGTGCCACGAGGTTTGGAACCTAGAATGGTAGAGGTGGTATGATATTATTGAAAATAGCTTAATCGGTGGACATGTTTTTAAAATTTGCCATTACATTATTAACATTTTGGCTTGGTAATCAAGTCTGGGCCTTTGAATTGGTTAAAGTTTTGGAAGTGAGTACTTCTGGGCGTTCATTGGTAATAGACCGTGGATATTTAGAGGGTGTCCAATTAGGAGAATTTGCCCGATTTATTGTGCAAAAAGGTGATTTGGAAAACCCCAATCTTTCGAATGTTGCCCTCGGTGAAGCTGTTCAGGTGCATGATGGCCAATCGAGCTGGTTTCTGCACGAGATCGATAATGCTTCTGTCATCAAGGCCGGTGAAAAAATGCTCTATGCACGTGCCAATGATATCTTGGAGGGGCGGCGTCCATTTAAAACTTTAAAGAAGATCATCTTGGCCCCTCCTGAGAAAATCCCCGCAAAGTATGCCGATGCAAAACGGAATGCCCAGTTGCGAGAAAAACAAATGGATTCAGATTTAGTGTTTATGGATAAAGAATACGAGAAAAGTCACACCATAAAGCCGCAAGAGAATAGTGGGGATGCTGATCTCATGGTGACAGAGTTTGAAGAGTCTCGCAGCGAAAAGCAGACTCGATATGTGGAAGCAGTCAACAAGGATTTGTCGGAAGTTAATATAGAGGGAAAGGGCAAGCAGATCGATTCGAAAAATTTTGAAGAACGGGAAAAAACGACACAGTTAAATAGTGTGGTTGACCATGATATCAAGAAAATCAACGGTCTTAAAAATGGGTTGAAGGGACTTTATAAGGATCAAAAACCTGATCCCGACAATCGCTGGCTTAGGGACAAAATGGTGGAACAATCAGTTTACGATCAAGTCAACGAGTCGAAAAAATTGGAAGATATTATCCATCCTAGAATTTATAAAAAGGCTGAACATGGGGGAGATTTTTGGTCGGCAGATATGTCAGATGAACAGTTACGTCGTTATTTTGTTACCAGTGGTTTGTCGCGTGAGGTTGAACGTAGAAAGCTGGCGCTGGAAAATCGTGAAGGCAATGAAATTTTGGTGCGAATTACTCGTGGTGCTTATGATAATTCGGATGCTCAAGATAAGAACTATCGTTCACTCTATAGCGCTTTGGAAATTGGCTACGAATATCACCTTATGCGGACTTCCAAAGCATTACAACGCTGGTCACTCGGTCTAGATTACCAGAAAGGTCTGGGGAATTATGACCTCGGTCCACAAAATGCCCGGTCAGAAGAAACAGCTTTTAAGTTGTCACTGCATCTTTATCTCTACAACTTACCTTCTGCGGTCAAGGCCTATGCTTGGTATATTGGTTCAGGTCTTCGAACCGGATCGGCTACCGTGAGTTCTAGTTCGTTCTCGCGAGTTTATGATTACCAACTGCTTGGTTTTGAATATGGCCATATTGGAGTTAAGTATCGTTTTTATAGTGGTGATAACTATGATGATATTTTTAATATGGGAGTTGGTGCCCTCGCGCAAGTTGGGGTGGAGCAGGTCAGCTATAGGACCAAGGATACTGTGAGCAATAATATTGATGGCACATTTTCCACCTATGATTTAAAATTTTCATTAGGATTGACGGTTCTTTTCTAAGCGGGGTGAGATGATCCGTATGAAAAAGTTTTTTTATCGGTTATTGAAATATGTATGTGTCGTCACCATCGCCTATCGAGGTGTGTTTGCAATGGCCCTCGAAGTGGACGAGAAGCTGACATTGCGGATACTGAATGTTTCTAATTCCAAGAAAACAATGTTGATCAATCGAGGACTTGAGGATGGACTTGCGGTGGGAGATCACGCCAAATTCTATCTCACGACCGGTATTGTCTCCCGCGGTGTCATTGTGAAAACTTCGCCTTCTCGTTCTATTTGGAGTCTTTACAGGGTAGTGGATAACGAACAACTGGCCTTGGATAAGGTCATGAATCTCAAAATCTCTGCACCGGTTAAGTTGAGTCAAGATAAGACAAAAATGTTATCGCAGGATAGTTCGGCCGAGCCTGCGGGCATTCCCCTGGCGCCAGGGGCGGAAGATGCCGTTGTCGATAAGAATTTGTCTCCTGAAGACAAAGAGGATTTGGCCAAGCTTTCGCCCGAGTCAACCCCTGCTACTAGTGTGGATGAACTTCCAGGACTTGCTCGTGAGAAATCACTTGAGGTATGGGGCATTATGCATTTTACCGGTCTATCGGCATCTCAGGATGCCGGGTCTTCAGGAACATCGTCAGGCAGCGATTCTGTTCTTGATTTTTCTGTGGGAATTGAAAAATATTTTACGGATCGTAAACTTTGGTTACATAACATTACCCTTCAATTTTTACTCCATTACTCCAGTAGAAAAACAATAGGTTTGGGCGGTACAGAAATGAGTCTTACCGCTTATGAGTACGGTGGTGGTGGCAGTTGGCATTTTTGGGCCGATCCTTTTGCCTATGGTAAGCCTATCGGTTTTATTACGGCAAATTTTGGACTTGGCAGTACGCAAGAATTTTTTGCTCAAAATACTAATTCCGTCGTCACCGAGGGGGAAACTCTCAGCGGGAAATCAAGTTTTTTTTCCATCGGTGCCGGTCTTAAATATTATTTAGCTCGCGGGTGGGGCTTTCGTATGTTGCTTGATTACTACCGTCGCGCCGAACAGTACTCAATTGCTGAAGAGGATTCAGATTATTCTAAAGTGGTGAGCGGGCCTCGAATGATGGTGGGCCTTTCCTATCGTTGGTAATAAGTGTTATTCTTCTGCGAGATCGTCTCCGCGGCTTTCATTCCCGTAATTATTAAGAAAATTTCTTTTAAATTCTATGAACTTGTCTGCCAGAATGGCGGCGCGTGCATTGATGGCCATGGTGCGATAGAAGGCGATGTTATGGGTAGTGGCAAGGATGGCCCCTAAGATTTCATTACTGTCAAAGAGATGTTTTAAATAGGCGCGCGAGAAGTTTTTACAGACATAGCAGTTGCAACTGGGATCAATAGGATAAAAATCGCGTCGATAATTTCGATGACGGATGCGTAGGCGTCCCCGCGTGGTATAGAGGGTTCCGCCACGGGCATATTTGGTAGGAATGATACAATCGGACATATCAATTCCATGCTCCCAAATCATCAGCAGATCTTGGGGATGGCCCACTCCCATGACATAGCGAGGTCGATCTTTTGGCATGAGGGGAGCAGTATAAGACACTGCCTTTTCCATGAGATCAGGTCCTTCTCCTACAGAGACTCCTCCTATGGCATAGCCAGGTAGATCCTTGGAGCAGACTTCTTCAACACATCTTTTTCTGTGTTCATCATATGTGCCACCTTGGATAATTCCAAAAAGAGAGCAGTCCGGTCTTGACCATACTTTTATACAACGATCAAGCCAGCGATGGGTGCGGGCAATGGATTTTTCAACATAGGTCAAGGTGGCCGGGTAAGGAATACACTCATCAAAGGCCATCATAATATCTGAGCCAAGTGATTCTTGGGTCAGGATAGAGATTTCTGGGGACAAGAGCACCGTTTTGCCTTCTAGGTTTTTAAACTCGGCCCCTTCCTCTTTGATGCTTTTTTTCTGTAAACTGAAAACTTGAAATCCTCCTGAGTCGGTCAAAATAGCACGGTCCCAGGCCATAAATTTGTGAAGGCCTCCGGCCTTTTTGATCAACTCGGGCCCAGGTGTGAGATAGAGGTGGTAAGTGTTGGATAAAATAATCCTAATATCTTGGTCAATCAGTTCGCGTGGTTGGAGGGCCTTAATGGCGGCGTGAGTGCCAACAGGCATAAAAACAGGAGTAGGGATATCTCCATGGGGAGTGTGAATGACCCCAGCGCGGGCGCGGCAATTGTTATCTTGGTGGAGAAGTTCAAAATTAAAATGTTGCCGATTAATGGACTGAATATTTTCCATACTCATAACTTTTTAAAATCATCCAAGGCTTTCTGCCAATTTTTTAGTGCTGCTTTGTCTTTGGGTTTGGTCGGCATGAGTTTCGTCCAACGTGTCTGTAGAAAGTTCTTTGTTTCTTGCCAAGCCTTTTGTGCGACTCCCTCTTTTGGTAAGTCGGTCTTGACCATTTTCATAGCAGTAGTGACGTGCTGGATGTCAGTTTCAGTTTCAATCTTAGGCGGTTCCCGCAAGTAATCTGTCATGTAATCTATGATGAACAAAGATGATTCTGAGATAGTGTTGCCTGCTGGCGTATTAACTTTTATACCAGGCTTAAAGCGCATTGTTCGTAGCATTTTATTGATTATGCTATTTGCAAATCCTGCGGATTCCTGGTTATATTCCAGTTTAAAGGAAGGGAGGAGCGGGTCGATGCTCCAAAGGAAAATCTGATTATTTTCCTTCATTTCACTTTCTCTAATGGCCCACAAGTCAATTTTGCCAGTAGGCAGGCGGAAAATTTCTGGTCGACCGAGTAGTTGAAACTGTTCTTTAAACTGTTGTCGCAATTTCGTCAGACCATAAGTAAAAGGGCCGAACTCCATGGCGTAATCAAGCAGATTATTCAATTGGATAGAGAAGACAAATCCCAAAATTGTCTCCTGTAAAACGAGATCGACGGAAGCTGTTTTACCGATGTCGGGATGGAGGAACGGTACAATGGGATTTCCCAAGGGAAAAGGAGCAAAGGAAAATTTCGGTGGATTCCAGCGTTTGATCTGGACCTGTTGATTCTTTTTAATATCTAAAATGAGGAGTGAAGATTCTGTTATTTTTTCAGGGTTTATGATTGGCAAGATGACGAGGTCAGGGTCTTTAGGTAATTCTAAAGTGGCCTGAAAAAAGAAACTATCGAGTTTAATGACACCTGTCTGGGTCTGACGCACTGGTGGCGTGCTAATTTCCCAAGGGCCTTCCAAAAAATCCGGGTCAAAAAAGAGGGCAGAGATGGGGGCCAAGATTACCACAATGGGAATGAATAAAAAGATTCCTAAAAACCTTCTAACCGCACTTTTGAGCAGAGGACGTGAAGCGGTTAATATTTCTTTTAATGTGCGAACTCCCACAATAGGAAGCAATTCGCCTATGACAGTGGCACATGACAGAGGCCATAAGAGTAATCGTCCTAGGGCCTTGAGACGTTTAACAACAAAAGAATCATCTGTTCCAATACCAACCAGAACATGCCCGAATGATGCTCCGGCCAGAAGATGGGATATGACTTCAATCGCGATAAAGGCCAAGACAAATGCCAAGAGTTGCGGCCCTAATAATTCCGGCAGCAAGGTAAGCTGGTCCTTTAAGTTTGGATAAGTGGCAATCAGAGCAGTTATTTTTTGATTCAGCAGTTGCAAAATAGATGTTATTTGTTCACTTTTAAAAACAATCCCATCCATTTTCTGCCATGGTAAAACTCCAAAGAGTATGAGGTAGACAGTTCCAAGGGTTCCTGGGACACCTACGGCCCTAAGAATTGGGCCTGGGGAAGGTGGATGGGTGACCACTTTGGCCTTATAATGGGGATTCTCTCCCTTCTTATGTTTAGGCAGTTTTTTATCGGTGGCCTCTTCAGATAAAGATGATGATTGCTTTTTTTTATTTTTTACAAACAGGCTTTTGATTTTGCCAAAAAATCCTCTGTTAGCGGCCTTCTCATTCTTGTTTTTTTCTAATTCCTCTTTGTATTTGAGAATACTTTTGACATTAGTCTTGGGGGTGTCTAGCTCGTCGTCTTCTAGTTCATCGCGCCGAATGATGATTTCGAGTTCCCCCATCACCAACTTGTCGCCCTTATCTAAGATGTACATCCTGCCTGGTGCCAAAGGCCGGTCATTTAACTCTGTTTCTGGCGAGAAATTGTGTACGCTTAAAACGTCATTTCCTACCCAAAAAATGGCATGTTTTGACAAAAGTCCACGTCCCTTAATATGAACATCGGCTGACTCATGCTGGCCCAGCACTAATTTCCCATGAACTTGAATTCGCTGCGGTGGAGCGTCGGACATACGCAGATCTAGGAGGTAAAGTACTTGCTTACCTTGTCCTTCCTTTTCTGAGAAATCTAATGGATCGTCTTCTGCTACTTTTTTAACCATAATAATGTCGTGCTTACATCTTCTCAAAGATTGGCCGCGACGGCCACATTCTGACAAAAATTCAATTGATCCTTTCGGCCCATCGTTTACTGGCGTTGTAGGAGCATTCACCCGTAATGTATGCTATATGTGATCTACTCTATGAATGCATAGTTTTTAACCTAAAGGCCAAAATGGAAACGGTAGAACGAAATACCAAGGAACTTCTCTCCCCGAGCAGTTTTACGACACTAGGCTTGCGCCAGGAATTGATCAAGGCCTTGGACGAGTTGAAAATATTGACTCCCACCCTTATCCAGAGCAAAACCATTCCGGCCTTTTTGGCAGGCCGTTCATTTTTTGGTCTTGGGCAGACTGGAACGGGGAAAACTTGCGCTTATGCTCTTCCCTTGTGTCAGATGATTAAGATGCAAGAAGAACAAGAGGGAATTGGTCAAGGTCCCTATGCTATTATTGTGGTGCCCACCAAAGAGTTGGCGGGACAAATTGTAAAAGTGTTTAAATCACTTACCCATCATCTTAAACTCAAGGTGAGACCGCTTGGAGGTGAGCGAGCGTCTGTGGGGCAAGTTTTGAGAGAAAATCCGGATATTGTCGTTACTGTGCCTGGTGCGCTGTCTGGCCTAAGCAGTGGGAAGCATTTGTTTCGCTTTGTTGTGATCGATGAAGCAGATCAGGTGTTGGAGCCTTGCTTTAAAGATGAGCTGTGTCTGTTCTTTTTGAAGCAAAAGCATCCACTATTACAGATCATCTTTTTCTCTGCAACTCTTCATCCAGATCATCGTGAACGGGCACAACAGTATAGCGGAAAAAATATTGCTGAGCTTATTGAGGATGGTAGTGCCCATCATACCCAGACTCAGATCAAAACTTTTAACATTGAACTTCTTGAAGCGGAAAAGATTGATCTTTTACCACATTTTATGAAACGTGAAGGCCATGGAAAGGGAATTATTTTTATCAATAAGAAGGAAGCTGCCAAGTCACTCTTTGATAAAATTGAAAGCACTATTTCAGGCCGTGATTTTTTTTTATTGCATGGTGATTTAGATCATAAAACCAGAAAGCAGGCGATGAAAGCGTTTAGAGCATCTGAGAATGGGGTGGTAGTGGCAACTGATATTTTGGCCCGGGGCATGCATTTTCCCGGCCTAGAATGGATTCTAAATTTTGATCTCCCTTTTGAGGCCTCATATTATTTGCATCGCGTGGGTAGAGTGGGACGTGAAGAGGGCGTCGGTCGTGCTTATAATTTTATCACCCCACGAGACCAGAGCTTAATTGCTAGAATCAATGAATCAATCAAGTCTCAGCGCGCCCTCTCCTTGGATTTTTTGAGATTAAAAAAGATGAAGGTCACTTCACTAGTTCAGGTGCCACGCTCTGGCCGAAAGAATGTAGACCCGACCAAAGATCGCCCAAAGTTAACCAGGGGGCCAGGAAATATCAAAAGAAATGCACTCAAGCGAAAACGGAGGTAATAATTTGCAAATGATTATGTGCTATTTAATAGTGGGAATTTTGTGTTTAAGCGCATGCACTCAAAAGAATATGCCTATCGATAAGCTCGCCATGCTCAAAATGGCCCAAGATTATGATTCCACGGTAAAGCCAATTTTACCGAAAGATCTAAACAGTGGCATTCGTTGTAGGAAAGACAATGGGGATTATGTTTATGGAGAAGGGTGTCTGACGGGGTTTCAAGTGCAAGTTGGTGTTTTAGAAATGGATGCTATTGAGTTTCAAACTGAAGAGCTGGCCAAACTTGAAGCCTTTCGACTGGATCAGTATTACTATAAAAATTGGGTATTTGATAATGTCACCAACGAGCCAATTTTAGAGCATTTTGTAAAGAATGCTTTCGCTGCCCAAAGGCCGAAGATCGAGTCTGGCAAAAAAGATTAGCGGGCCATTCTTTCGGTGAGAGTTTGCCCGAAACTTTTTGAGCGTTTCAAGATAAAATTATTTTGCTCATCCATTTCTGCCGATTCCTTGCAGTTGATACAAAGCTCTGCAGTAGGACGGGCCAAGAGACGTTCAAAAGATATTTCAGAATCGCAATCCTTACACAATCCGAAAGCTCCTTCTTTGATTTTCTCTAGAGCAAGGTTTATTTTTTTTAGGTAGAAAATTTCGCGACTCTTAAAGCGCAATTCATGAGCGACTTGGACATTAGCACAGGCTTCGTCCACGGGGTCACTAAGCTCACTACGATCAAGGTGATAGGTATTCAGGGTATCAACCTTTTGGTCAATTTCATCTCGCATGGTTAATCGTTCTTTGTCGGCCAGCAGTTTGACCTTAATTTGCTCAACTTGCTTATCTGTTAGATAAGAATTGGCCCTCTTCATGCGCTTACCCCCTCACTGATGATTGAGTTAATGAATATTTTACAGTTTGGCGAAATTCTGTTGTCAGATTACAAAAATGACACTCGCCCGACAACCTCTGATTGTCAAAAATTATCTAACATAAGATTACATTTGTATTCTTGTCCAGTTTAGCAAACATCCTGATTTTAGAAGGAATTTCAAAAAATCAGGAAGGCAAGTCCTTGAGACAATGGGGGCATAATTTAAAAAATTGCCGGTCCAAAGTCTGATGACAGATATTGCACTGACAAAGCATTTCGAAATCTTCTAGCCCGCCTTCTCCCAGGACAAAAATATCAGGTCGGAGGGCCTGGATAGTTTGAGGATGGGCAAACCACGTGTTGGGGGTTGTAGGATGTGGCCTAAATTTTCCTGGGGTAATAGTCGTTTTTGGGACGATCTGGACCTTGATTTCGTGTGGAGTAGATACTTGAACTAGGGGAAGTCCGGCGGCATTCGTTAATTTATTGAGTTGTTGGAAAATAATGTTGGGGTTGTGTGAATCTTTTTTAGGTCTGGTCATAATTTTGATGATGAGACATTTGGGAATTTTGTACAAGGGTGGAATTACTTGACGCGGGGCAGGTCACTGACTGATAAGATCAGACTCTTTGCATTAATAAGCCGCTATGGTACTAGCTCTGTATTATGACGGTGCAAGGTTTTGACGGTCTCCATATTAACTCTATTTATCGTGCGACAGAAGGCGAAGGGGCGTGCATCGGGCGGCCTCAGATTTTTGTTCGAGTACAGGGGTGCACTATTGGTTGTGCTAATTGTGATTCAAAAGATACCTGGGAATTTGGCGTGAATCTTCCATGCCGTTTGAGCGATGCTATGGAGCAGATTTTGGCACTTTCAAATCATGGCCTAAAGAGGGTATCGATTACGGGGGGAGATCCTCTTCATCCCAAGCATGTGCCTGGCGTTTTGCAATTGGTGCGTGAGTTGAAGATCAAAAAATTCTTTATTTCTCTTGAGGCTTCGGGTTGTAGAATTGTGCATGAGATTTTTGATCTCATAGACTTCATTAATTTTGATTTTAAGCCGCCGAGTACAAAAATTGAGCGGACGCTTGAAAAACAAACGAAACTGATTGTAGAGATGGCCAAAAATTATCCCGCAAAGTTTCAAATTAAATCGGTGGCCCATGATGAAAGAGATTTTGCCGCCATCCTTAATGCGTATCATCTTGTCCAGGAGAAAGTGGTCATGAATTTCGACTGGTGTTTGACCCCGGTCTATAATCCTGGCGAGGCATTTCCTCTCGAGCGTTTTAAATTGATCTTACAGCTCAATGAAAATGCCGGAGGAGTATTTCGGGTCATTGGTCAGCAACATAAATGGGTTTATGGGCCTAACGAAAAACAAGTTTAGGAAGACAGGGGGAACCTGTTTTCTCAATCGGTTTTCTAATAGAAAGTTTTTCTCCTGCATCTTTTCCGAGATGATGGGCCAAGGGGTCAACCTTAGAATGAGAATAACTTGCCCGCAAGCGAGGATACGCTCGCTCTTGATGGGCCTGTAGATTGTGTTTGAGGGAGATGAGATCCTGAGAACACAAGGGAGATTGGTGCTGGCCTTTAAGATTCTTTTCAGCCAAGGCCTGTCCAATGCCAGTGAAGAAAGAATTTTTTTGGCGTAGCGTTTGGCTGCCCCGCAGGTTCGGGTTTTCTCCTATGGCCTTTCGCCATAAGAGATCCATCTCGCGATCTAAAAAGGTTGCCACATAATGGGCCATTTCAACATTGGCAAAGGGGCCGACAGCTTCAAGATAGACACCATCTTGTCCATGATGAAAGCACAGAGCAACCTGAAAACTAGTGAGCGCCTCATAAATCGCACGCATTTTGGGATTGTTTTGTTTGGAAAAGAGAATACGCTTCAGAAAAGTCGTTTCCTCAGCTTGGCCCTGGGACTTCTTGTTGTTAAGTAAATCAAGGTTATGTTGAATGATCATTTGATTGGCCTTGATTGTGGCCAGATCGGCCTCATGTTGATTAGAACTTGAGGCCAATTCCAGTAGCTTTTGAACTTTTGAAATGAGACGTTCTGTTACCAGATCACCTTCTATTTGGGCATTGGACTGGGTTAAGTCTGCTCTAGACGCATGGATGTCTTCCCCCCAACCATATTGTTGGCAGAAGGTACGATATTCAGGGCCATGAGGTAAAATAGTGTTTTCGTAGAGCAGATGGGTCATATAATGGGCCATCTCATGGCGGAGAATGTTTTGGAGGACTAGCTCTTTTGATTCCCACATGAGACGTTCGTTTAAGCCAATTTGGTAGTTATGGGGATCAAAGCTGCCGAGCTTTTCGCGAGAACGAAAAACAGTTACACCAATGGGCATGAGTCGATTTTGGAAGATAAATCTTGTTCTTCGGACTTCGAGTCGCAGTTCATCCCTGATAATGTTGATGAGTAACGGGAACACTCGTCGTAAGAAGGCCTCTGTCGTGGAAGAAAAAACTTGCATAGATAGGATGTTACCTGAGAGAGCAGTGACCGAGCAAGGTGTTCAGGTAATTTTTTACCAAATTTCAAAGACGGCATTTAGTTCTGATTTAAAGCTATAATAAAGATCAATGGCAAAACCGAAAGAAACAACACGTAGCTACGGAAAAAAAAACAAAGAACTGTCTGATCATGACGACGAATTAGTGATTGAAAATCAGGAACCCAAGCCGCGTGTAGGCCTGCCTACCAGTGAAGGTTTACAAAAGAATAAGCTTGGTGATGGAGAGAAAGTTTTTGATTTCGATATGCAAGCGGACTTTTGTCCATGTGTGAGATTTAGAATTCCTGGTGGCAAGGACAGTATCTGTTTTGAGATCGGGTCTCGCTTGATCATAGGTTCTGATTCCAAGCAATGCAAAATGGTGCTAGAGCATCCGAGTATCTCTCCAGTGCATCTTGTCCTCGGGGTGAAGGGAGATTCGGTTGTTTTAAAACATGTTAGTCCTCACGGAGTCAAGTTGAAGGGAAAGGCTCTGGACATTAACAAGCCCTATAAAGTTCCCTTGGGGGAGAAAATTAGAATAGGCCAACTGGTGCTAGAAATTTTGCGTGCTCGGCCTTTGGATATTCAGAGTATTAATAGAAATCGTGCCTGGAAGTCTCAGATTGCGGCGGAAAAATCCGTTGGTTATGGCGATGACAAGAAAAAAGAAGACGTTGGATTGTTGAAGAGGCTGTGGAATATGATTTTTGGAGTCTTTGACCCGAGAGATGAATCCGAGCGGGAAGATGATGAAGATGATCGAGACTGGGTGACGGAGGAGGAATGGAAAAACGCTCCTGAAGGTGAGCGTTCAAAACTCAAGGTGATCGAAGAAGGAGAATTAGTTGATAAGAATTTTAAGAATGAAGACTCTGCCAAAATAAAAAAGGTAACTGTTTTTTTTCGCCCTTTATTACTGTTTTTGCATGGTCTCAAGGATGAGTTTTCTATCTTTGATATGAAACGCCATAAAAATCTGAAGAAGCAAGTGGAAGCCTCCAAACGTCAATTGATGGAGATGAAGGCCACGCATTTAGCACAAAAAGAAATTATTCCTGAGGTTCAGGCCATGTTGTTGGCCAAGGCAGGAGTGAGTACCATTGCCCATGTGGCAAACATGGGTCCCAAGGAGGTCGCCAAACTGCTGAAAGTTTCTGAAGAGGAAGCGCAGATCTTGCAAGAAAAAGTGCGCATGGGGATAGAGAGCGGGGCCTTGCAAAAATCCTCAAAAGAAGTCACTAGTTTTGAAAAACGAGTGCTGGCGAATGATGCGAAAGTTGATACTAAACGCTCGCACCTCCAGACTGCCGGGCCACTTAAAAGAATTTTTGGAGCGTTAGGGAATTTCTTCTCAATTTTTGGTGCCTTTTATTTTTTATCACATAATGATCAAGCCAAGGCATTCTGGGATATACAGATTGCACCCCATATTCACAAAGTATTTGTTGAGTTGATTAAACCCCATCTTCTTCAAGTTTGGAAGGAACCAGGGCCTGCCTTGACTTTTCTTGAGGTTATCATGCCTTTTGTGGCCCTCCATTTGTCAGTGCAGATATTGGCCCATATTATTTTTGGTCTAACCCCAGGGCAATTTTTCTTGGGGCTGCGCAATAGCAGAGGTTTTCTAGCTTCGCGCTTGCTTGGCTTAATTCGTTACTTCATAGGCATTGTTACAGGGCCGTTTCTCATTTTTGATCTGCCCATTCTATTTAAGAAGAAATCGCTGAAAGAATTAATCTGTTTAAATACGTTGGTTCGTCGCTCTATTAGAAACCTCTTTGTGGAAGTCCTCTCGCTAATTATTTTTTGCAGCACGAGCGTGGTTGGTCTCGGTACCTTCTTTTATTTTCTCAAGGAGAAAAATGAGCAAAATCTTTTTCTCCTGCCTACTAGCAACTTAGGTCAAATGGTGGCCCCTGTACTTGAAAAACTAAACTTTTATTCCCAAGAATTGTATAAAATAAAGCGTGAAAATATTATTTACGACTGGCATCCCATGAAAATCGGCGCTCTCACTGGAGAAAAAGAGAGCTATACCCTGCGGGCCTTTCGCCGTGAAATGCCTGAAAAATTCGAAACTGCAAATATTTTGTATACCATGCACTGGTTAGAGGTACAAAAAGATGCCCGAGTCCAACTTGAGATAGGTGATGGCAGAAGTCTTACACTGATAGGTCCTTTACAAATGCTCATGGACCAAATGACCTCCTCTAAGGACTTTATAATTTATTTGGCAGATGGTGTGTTGGAAAGTAAGTCGACAGTTCCAAAAGTCAGTTTATATGTGATCTCCGGTGATGGGCTTTTTGATATCAGTGAAGGCCATATACTCTTGGTTAGTGGCAAAACCTCTGCGTTTACCTTAACTTTTCAAGGGACTCATCATGTATCAAGGATTCAAGGAATGGATTTAAAGGTTTTTGACAGTATTCAGAAGGCCCGTAATATTTTGGGCCAGATGGTGGTTTCAGGGAAATTTATTCGTCCCACCAAAGTCGGCTGCCTCACCGTTATTGAAAAAGGGCAGAAGGCACCTGCTCATCCGATTCGCCTTCATCCTGATCAGTTTGCTCTGATGGCAGGCATCCCTAAGGTACCTGAAATGTATGTTTGCAAAAGTTATTTGGCGACGGATACTCCTGACCCCAATGACCCAGGAGCAATCCTTAGGTCAGGTGGGGTGATTGATTTGTCTAAAAGAGAATATATACCACCAACCCAGAAAGCACGCTGGGACGAAACGTACCGTGTCTATCTTTATGATAAAAATGATGTCACGTTTGACCCAACTTCAGGTGCCGTGCGATACCAAGTTGCACCTTCCACTGTCGAGCCTTCTTTGCTTGATTCTGCCAACAAACTAAAGCGAACCCCACAGAAATGAGCAAATCAGGTTTACAGAGATGGGTGAGTCGTCGCTGCACAGAGATACTGCCGATTCATACGGGCAATATTACTAATACTGATACTTTTCGGACACTGGGCCTCACACTCGGCTTCATTGGTACAGTTACCGAATCCCAGTTCATCCATCTTTCCCACCATCGATAAAACACGTGTTTTGGCTTCAGCTTGCCCTTGTGGTAGCAAAGCAAGATGTGACACTTTAGCAGAGACAAAAAGCATGGCCGAAGCATTTTTACAGCTGGCCACGCAAGCTCCGCAGCCAATACACTGAGCAGCATCCATGGACAATTCAGCTTCGCCCTTGGGAATTAAAATGCTATGGGCGTCAGGTGCTTGGCCTGTATTCACCGTAACAAATCCACCGGCCTTAATCATTTCATCAAAGGCACTACGATTAATCATCAGATCTTTGAGTACCGGAAAGGTTTTTGCACGAAAAGGTTCGATCACGATGGTGTCGCCATTTTTAAATTTTCTCATGTGTAACTGGCAGGTGGTGGTTTCTTTTTCTGGGCCGTGGGCCTGTCCATTAATGACCACCCCACACATACCACAGATGCCTTCGCGGCAGTCGTGATCAAAGGCGACGGGATCTTTACCTTCTTTAATCAGTTTTTCATTTAATTGATCCATCATTTCCAAGAAAGACACTTCGGGTGAAACACCGTCTAGTGCGTAATCAATCATTTGACCTTGGCTTTGTGAATTTGCTTGGCGCCAAATTTTGAGACTCAATCGCATGCTATGTTGATCTGACATATTTGCCTCCTATTTTACACGAAGACACGACGGCCTTACTTGTAACTCCGTTGAGCTAATTTAACATGTTCAAATTTAAGTTCTTCGATGTGTCGAAGAGGTTTAGTGTCTTCACCTTGCCATTCCCAGGCCGCGACATGACAGAATTTTTCATCGTCACGCATGGCTTCATTATCTTTCGTTTGGGATTCTTCTCGGAAGTGCCCCCCGCAAGACTCTACCCGCTCTAAGGCATCAAGGGCCATGAGTTCACCTAACTCTAAGAAATCGGCGAGACGACCGGCCTTTTCCAACTCAACATTCACTTCTTGTCCAGTTCCTGGAATTCGAACGTCACGCCAAAATTCTTCACGAATGGCTGGAATTTCCTTAAGGGCATGCTGGAGACCTTTAGTATTTCGAGACATTCCTACATCATCCCACATGATTTTACCGAGGGCCTTGTGAAAATCATCGACGGTGCGTTTGCCCTTAATTTTGAGAATGCGTTGGTAGTGATCTATGGATTCGCGCAGGGCCTTTTCAAATTCGGGGTGATCGGTTTTGAGACCATCAGGTTTGTATTCAGCAAAATATCCACCAATCGTGTAGGGGATAACAAAGTATCCATCTGCCAAACCTTGCATGAGGGCCGAAGCACCAAGACGATTGGCCCCGTGGTCTGAAAAATTGGCTTCACCTAAAACAAAGAGTCCTTCCAAATTGGTCATCAGGTTATAATCGACCCACAGTCCGCCCATGGTATAGTGTGACGCCGGATAGATACGCATTGGAACTTGATAGGGATTTTCTGCTGTAATTCGTTCGTACATCTCAAAAAGATTGCCATATTTCTCTTTGATAACATTGATTCCATCTCTTTTGATTGGATCACGGAAATCCAAATAGACTGCCTTCCCAGAGGTCCCTACGCCCTTGTTTTGATCTGCCTGCAATTTGGCATTTCGGCTGGCGACATCACGGGGAACCAGGTTGCCAAATGATGGGTAGATCCTCTCGAGGTAGTAATCTCTCTCTGCTTCTGACAACTCGTTGGGATTTCGTTTCTCGCCGCCCTTGGCAGGCACCCATACCCTTCCATCATTTCGTAGGGATTCGCTCATGAGTGTGAGTTTTGACTGGTTATCACCATGCACGGGGATACAAGTCGGATGAATTTGTGTGAAGCAGGGATTACCAAAATATGACCCTTTTTTATAGGCGCGCCAAATAGCGGAAGTATTGGATGCTTTGGCATTGGTAGAGAGATAAAAAACATTAGCATAGCCACCTGTGGCCAAAACCACGGCATCGGCGACATGTTTGCTGAATTCTCCTGTGATCACATCACGGACGATAATTCCTCTGACCTTGCCATTCACCATGACTAAGTTAACCATCTCACTTCTGGTGTGAAGTTTTACTTTACCCAGTTGGGTTTCTTTCATGAGTGCTGAGTAGGCCCCGAGTAGGAGTTGCTGGCCAGTCTGTCCGCGAGCATAAAAGGTACGAGAAACTTGAGCACCACCAAAGGATCGGTTAGAGAGGTATCCCCCATAGTCACGAGCAAAAGGAACACCCTGGGCCACACACTGGTCAATAATGTTTACGGAAACCTGGGCCAGGCGATAGACGTTGGCTTCACGTGCGCGAAAGTCTCCACCTTTGACCGTGTCGTAAAAGAGGCGCCATATGGAATCACCATCATTGGTATAATTTTTAGCGGCGTTGATACCGCCTTGGGCGGCAATGGAGTGGGCCCTGCGCGCAGAGTCCTGTATGCAAAAAACATCAACATTATAGCCAAGTTCGGAGAGACTGGCCGCAGCTGAACCACCAGCCAAGCCTGTTCCGACAACAATGACACGATATTTTCTTTTATTAGCAGGGTTGATTAACTTTAATTTAAATCGATGATTGTTCCAGCTATCTTGAATTGATCCACCAGGAACTTTCCCATCAAGTTTTTTGATAGTCATTGTTAATTCCCTCCTTGCAGGTAGCAGTAAATAGGAAAGGCAGAATAACCTAGGGCCACGAAAATACCATAGGCCTTTGATGTAAAGCGGATGCAGCAATTATATTTTGGATGATTGACACCGAGAGATTGAAATGCTGACCAAAATCCATGGGTGACATGCATTCCAGCTGCACACATGCCAACGATATAAAGAACGACATGCCACTCAACTTGGAAATACTCGATGACTAGTTTATGCAGGTCTCGCATAACAACACCATGATAAGTTGCTTCATAATGAGGGCCGTACTTGAGACTAACAATAT
>CAYHRT010000046.1:0-12731 GCA_964359085.1 uncultured Bdellovibrio sp.
TGCAGTTTAGAAACACACTCGCAATTTGGCCATGAACTTTTAAGCTAGCCTAATCATTAAAATCACAATTACTTATGCATATCACTGTAATCAGTTGTTTTTACAGTATCTGAAAAAAATACACACCAAAATCCCTTGCCGTGACACATAGCGGCGCATGGGCCATAATCAAGCGTTCTCATTTGGGGTTGGTGTGGGTTCATGAAATCTTTCACTCTTATAAAATCCTTTGCCGTATTTTTATCTCTCGTTTTAGGGTTAGGAATAGTTCCCCTCACCTTTTGCGAAGATACTTATCAACCAGCACCTACCGAACCTCCTGAAGAAATTAAGCCCCTGCCCTCGGAATTTGTTCTCAAGGCCAAGGATGATATCCGCGATGGCATCTATGACATGCAGTTGGGGCTGGCCGCCAGTTTGTTTGATTCCATCACTAATCAAACCCTCTTCAGCTATGGCAATCAGGACAGCGATAATTACAATGTCTCCATAAGTGTCAAGCGCGACGTCTATAACAACCAAGACATCATGGACTCCTACACCGTTGTAGATACCATGCGTCTGCCTTTCCGCCTCAACCTCTTCAATCCTCCCAGAATCCCACTAGGTCCGGTCAGTTTTAAGGCGCGTCTCTCGACTCAATTTCAATTGAGTATGATGAACGTCCGCACGATCTATCCCAGCGAACTACGTCATCTCCCGCGTCCTACCATCAACGAGGAAGAATTAAAGAACATCCAATTGCAGGACCTAACTCCCAATTCACCCACTTCTGATCCCGAAGAGGATGAGGTGCTCTTCGATGACGATCAAAGCGAACAGACCAGTTTAGGACAAAAAATAAAGCGCTTCTTTAAGGGTGATTTTGATAATCCTCAGACCAAAGCACGATGGTCAAAATTCTACAATATCCTAGTGCATCCCTTTCGCTTGCCTATCACCCAAAAGAATTTTCAAAAAATGGGAGTGGGAGAGATTTTCTCTTATGGCTTAGACGGTCTCATTCAATTGGATCTGGAAGCCGCCTTCTCCATCACGGCCCTGCCCGGCTTTGATTCCTTTAATGTTGGCGTTGGAAGTTCCACTTATTTGAGGGGCAACTATCGCGTTTCGATTTTGAAAGAAGACAGTAAAAATGTGCTGGTCAAATTAAACCGCGTAAAAGCACGTGGCTCCTCTCTTTCTTTTGGGGCGCACGAAGATTTGGTCTTATTTGAAGGTGTGACAATTTTAGGCGCCACCGTTGGTAAAATCACCGAATCCATTATTCCCTTCCAGCTCACCGTCGCCAAAAATTACGCCCATTCCTTTGATGTGGCCTATCGTTATGATCTCACAGTACCAGAGGCCCTTGAGGCCTATGGTGATGCCGTAGGTGGGCGCTTTACTCTCTCGCATGAAATGTCTAAAAGGGCCAACTCGGGTGTTCGCTTCGCCTACAATCGTGATCAAAAAGAGCACTCCACTGTCAAACAATATCGCATGAAGCTGAGCTTCCTCTTCGAACGCACTCACCAATCGAGTAATCGTCACACCGTCATGGTCATCACCGATAATGAAGGCACCCATCATATTTATAAAGGGGAGGCGCATAACGGTCGAAGCTGGGATACCTTGTGGGGGCGATCAGAGGCAAAAAATTATAGCTTCAAGTTTTTAGTCGATAAAACTCAATATTATACCTCCAACCATGGTGCCGCTCTTACCTTCACGGGATCTCTCACCGACAGTCATACCACCTTGAAAGAACTCAACCGATCAATGCAACAAATCTCTGAGGCCACAGGGCTCGTTGATTTATTTCCCACCATACAACGAGACTATCCACGCCAATTATGTCTATCCCAAGTGAACATTAGACAAAGAAAGGAGTTGGTTGAACGCGCCAATAAAAAATGTGAAAAAATTAAACCGAGCGCTTTGGGTTCGAGCCGCTTTTTTTATCGCATAGGCTTCAATAAGGTCACAATTCAAACATTTATGCAGACCTCAAATACACGTTATTGGCCGATTCTAGAAAAGGCCTTCGGAGTCAAAGAAGGCCGCTGGTCGACGAGTGCCAAACGCACCTGGTACCACATTCAAAATGCCCCGCTCTCCTTGCTCAATCTTCCCTTGGCCCTGGTGGATGTGACTATTCTCAGGGCCGCTCGTCTCTATCATGCCCAACGATTCGAAAAATCTTGGCGTAAGCTCAAAAGTGTACGATCTTTAGATGAGATGTCACAGCTCTTCTCTAAAATGCTCACCACCTCGCTCTTTAGCAATGAGTATCTGAAAATCCTAAAAATCGCCGCTCCCACAGAAGATTTTGAATTCTACGTCGATGCCCGATCGGATTTGACCTTCGGACAAATTACTCGCGTCGGTCAGTCGCAAGTCTTAAGTGACCAAGAGTTTGAACGACGCATGCGTCAAATCGATTTTGAAGTCCCATCCAATCGTATCCTTTACGATCCAGAGGCCTTAATCACCGGCCTAGACTTAAAGAAAATTTCTGATGGCGAATTAGAGCTGTCATTTAACCTCTCCCATGCCCCCAAATACCTCTACCTCTCGCTCGAGAGATCAGCTATCTTCCGAAGCTACAAACGCTTGGCATCCGTTTTCTTGGTCAACTCCTCAGATCTATCACGTCTCAAAAAAGGCCATAACTCTCTTAAATTAGTGCTTAATTCTCAGGACCTCGTGGCCAAAACCTTGGCCACTCACCTACTCAAAGGCGGCAGCTTCGCACTCAAGGCCTCCATCATGCGATCAGGCCAGACCTGGGGGCCTCTGACGATTATGAGAAAAAACATCGAAAAACCAGAAAAACCAGAGAAACCTGAAACGACCCACAAAAAACCTTGATTTAGTGCAATCTTACAGCGTATACGGCGCCATGCTTTATACCTATACCGCCATAACAAACAAGATCTTGGTTTCTGCCACGCCTTACCTCATTAAGGAAAAAAGTCGGCCCAAGGATCAACATTTTGTTTATGCCTATCATATTCGCATTAAGAACGACGGTGAAACTCCCATCATTTTGCAGCGCCGTTTTTGGCGGATTCGGCATGGCAAAAATAAACAGGAAGAAATTCTGGGTGGTGAAGGAGTGGTCGGCCAATATCCCCAGATCAACCCAGGCGAAGAATTTGAGTATCAAAGTTTCTGCCCTATTCCCTCCCCTTTTGGCAGTATGCGCGGCCACTTTCAATTCATTGACAAAAGTAGTGCGCTTACCTTCCGCGCCGACATTCCTCTCGTTTTCCTCCGCCCCGATCAGGCATTCACTCCTGATCCTCGACCCAATGACCATAATATAATCGCTTGATTATCGCTTTCTTCTTACTTATCCTTTCTCAAGAGAGGAAAATATTATGCTCCACGATCTTGGACTTCTCGTTCTCCGTTTGGGTGCCAGCGGACTCATGCTTTTCGGTCACGGACTGCCGAAAATTCTTGAGTTTGGCCAAATGGCACAAAGTTTTCCCGACCCTTTAAATCTTGGCAGCAAGGCGTCGCTTATTCTCGCCATCTTCGGAGAAGCGATTTGCCCTCTCTTTGTCGCCATCGGCCTAAAGACCCGTTATGCCAGCGTTCCTTCTTTAATCACCATGATCGTCGCCGCCTTTATTGTCCATGCCGGCGATGCCTGGAGCAAAATAGAATTTCCTTTAACTTACGCCCTACTCTTTTTGATTATCATGTTGTTAGGTCCAGGACGCTTTTCGGCCGACCATCTCTTTTTAAAACATAAGTAGGAGAAATATTCCATGGCAGTGGTCTTGATTGTCTCTGATGAAGGATCAACCAATTCCTACACTCTAGGTCGAACCCCGATCATTGCTGGCAGAGGGAAGCACTGTAATATCATCCTCACCAATGGTCTCTGTAGCGGTGAGCACTGCCAATTTGTCCTTACCGAAAATGGTCAAGCCAAGATGATGGATCTGGGAAGCACCAATGGGGTTTCAGTCAATGGTTCAAGTGCTTTGCATTGCAAACTCTTCCTTGGCGATGAAATTTATATGGGGGATGCCAAGGCCTGGTTGGATAGTGAAAAGATGACCCTTCAAGAGAAACGTGTTCACATGAAAGATAGCGAAATCAAACGCCATCCCGCCAAACCAGTTATCAAACTCCCCAGTGATGCTCAGAGTGACAACAGGAATGGGAAAACTGGCAGACTCCTCTCAAGTGGCAGTGGCAATGAGCAAAAAGACCAAGCAGAAAGCGACTCCCATCCCCATAGAACATCGACTGCGGTAAAAAATATACGGAAGGCCCGTTCTGCGGTCAGTAAGAATAAAAATAAGTAAAACGGCGACCCGTTTTGAGTGGAAAATCACCTCTATCATGGGTGCAAGTTCCAAGATCAAGGGACAATTATCCCTGAACTATTCTTCTTCCATATCAGGACGCGGCATATTATTTTTTCGGCTTCAGTATTTTCCTACCCGACACCAAAATAGGCGCATTTTTCAACCTTTAAGGCCGCCCACATACTCCTGCACTATTTTGTTTTTGGGGTGTTCAAAGATATCAACACAACGACCTGACTCGATGATCAGGCCGATTTCCTTCACTCCATCGTACCAAAAGGTGGCGACAAAATCACACACTCTTCTGGCCTGGGCCAGATTATGGGTAATGATAATAATTGTGTATTTGCCTTTAAGTTCATGAATAAGTTTTTCCACCACGTCGGTTGAGATCGGGTCAAGACTGGAACAGGGTTCATCCATCAGGATGATCTCCGGTTCAAGGGCGATTGTGCGTGCCATGCAAAGCCGCTGTTTTTGGCCTCCAGATAAATCGTTGGCCGGACCTTTCAAATTATTTTTTACTTCATTCCAAAGTCCCACATCCCTTAAGCATTTTTCCATTCTCTCATGTATGTGATTAAATTTATGCTCTTTCAGCGGAAGAAGAATATTGCTTTCAATCGAGAACGGTAAAGGTGTGGGTTCTTGAAAAACGATTCCAACTTTTTTACGCAATTCATTTAAATCGAGGCGTGAATCAAAAATATTTTTTTCGTCGATTAGAATGTCTCCGGTCACTGTGGCAGAGGGGACCACTTCTATCATTCGGTTCAAACAGGAAATAAAACTACTCTTACCGCAAGCACTCGGGCCGATAATCCCAGTTACGCACCCGGTGTTGATTTCCAGGTTAATGTTTTCAAAGATGCTTCTTTTGCCATAGGCCAGGCTTAAATTTTTGATTTTAATCTTAGGTTTCAATTCGCAACAAGGTTTATGATCAAGTTCACTCACCCATGGATATTTAGTCTCATTCATAAAGCAATTCTCTTTTTGTACCAGGTTTTTAAAGCAATGGTGAAAAGCCCGTTGGTTGTAAAGATTAAAAGAATAAGGATCAAAGCAGTTTTGTAGGCATTGGTATCCCCACCGGGAACATTCATGGTTAAATCATAAATGTGGATGGAAAGGGTCCGTCCCGAATCACTCAAAGACTCCGGCATTCGATCCACATAACCGGAAGTAAAGATCAAGGCCGCCGTTTCAGCGAGAGAACGACCGATACTTAAGACTCCTCCCACGACAATGGACGGGAGAGCATAAGGGATGATAATAGAACGAATAGTTGTGGCGCGACTTATCCCGAGGGAGAGAGGTACCAAACGATAATTTTTAGGAATAGTACGGATTCCTTCCTCAACAGTACGAATAAAAAGTGGCATGGACATAATGGCAAGAGTAAGTCCACCGGACCAGATGGAAAAACCAAGACCAAAAAAAACACAGAACAGAGCATTACCAAAAAGCCCAAAGACGATTGAAGGAACACCGGAAAGTATGTCGAGGGCCTTTCGAACCACCCTAACCGTTTTAGGGAATTCATCAGAACATTCACTTAAAAAAAGAGCGGCACCAAGCCCCATCGGCACAATAAAGAGCATACAAACACCCAAGATCAACAATGTCGAAACAATGATTGGAAAAATTCCTCCCTTTCGGCCTCCGCTGGTAGGCGTTTCAGTTAAAAAAGACAGATCAAAGTGCTGAAACGAATTCACAAAAATATCTTGCACAATTAAAAGCAAAATAAGCAGTAGCATAGCGGCTGAAAACCATGCCAAAAATTTTGTCATTTTTTCCATGTTTGGTTCCCTCGCCAAAAATCAGCGATTGAAATAAGCAAAAAAATGAGCAAAAAGAGTATGAGACCTGTGAAGAAAAGCGCCGAACGGTGTTCCCTCATAGCGTAGGCCATTTCAAGAGCGATGTTGGCAGTTAAAGTTCTAACAGGATCAAAGATTGAGGTGGGCATTTTGACAATATTTCCGCAAACCATTAAGACTGCCATAGTTTCCCCCATCGCACGCCCCAAGGCCAAAATGAGAGCACCGGCAATCTGCTGCTTCAGTGAAGGCAAAAGGATTGACCAAATGTAAGTCGACTTCCTCATCCCAAGAGAGAGTGAAATTCGATAATATTTTTTGCTCGCCAGTTTAAAACTTGCCATTAAGTTAAGAGTAATGATTGGGAAAATCATTAAGGCCAGGATTAATATCCCTGCCAGTAAGCTTTGGCCGGGAGGACTGATTTCATTCAGCAATGGCACCACTTTCATCAAACCCCAAAAACCAAAAATGACTGAAGGCAGACCGGAATATAATTCAACCACTCTTCGAAAAGGCCAGGCGATACTCTCATGGGAATAAAAAACGATGAAGAGGGCCGAAAAAAGACCGAAGGGGGCCGCAAGAACTAGCGCACCTAAAGAAACTAAAATCGTTCCAACCACCATGGGGAGAACGTTGAACTGTCCCTCAAGCGGATACCATGATTGATCAAGGAAAAAAGACCAGCCTTTTACTTGGATTGCCAGTAGACTCTCACGGGTCACGAAAATAAAAATGAGTCCTACCGCCATGGCAGAAAAAAGCCCATTGATGGTCAGGATTGAATCAAGAATAAAATCTTTATTTTTTTTAGTGAGTGGGTACAAAGAATTGATCCTTGATAATGCTTCTTGCTTCGGGCGACATGACAAATTTGATAAATCCATCAATATGGCCCGTCGGCCTTAGCTTCGTGACCAAATTAAGTTCTCTGGTCAGAGGATACGTTCCATTTTTGATGTTCTCAACCTTGGCACTCATACCTTGAAAATCTAAAAGTTTAAGTGGCACGCCAACCGAAGCATTATATTCTGCCGTACCAATCGAGACATAGGCGATGGAGTTTTTATTGGTGCTAACGGTCTTGATTCCCTGTTCATTGTCACCAATTACAATGTCTGCTTTAATTTCAGAATTCTTGAGTCCGAAAAACGCGATAAAAAGTTCCAATGTCGATCTGCCTTCGGCCTTATTGACCACAACAATTTTTTGATCGGCCCCTTTAAGCGCTTTCCAGTTATTGATCTCACCCTTATAAATATCCACAATCTGTTCTTTGCTTAATTGTGAGATAGGATTGGTTTTATGCACAATTATGGCAATTCCATCCAGAGCAAAGGTAAAGTTATTCAAATCTTTTTCATCCGGCTTTAGCGCCCTGGAAACCATTCCAATGTTGGACAAATCTTTTCTTGCATCAGCAATTCCTCTGGATGAGCCGCCGGTTTGGACATCGATCCTCACATCTTTATTTTTGGCCTCATAAAACTTGGCCAGATCCGAGATTACAGGAGCGATAGTTGAAGAGCCGGTGATAACAATTGTGTCTTTGGCATGCAGAGATAAGCTTAAGAGCATTAATATCAAAAATATTGATCTAAACATTGGAAATCACTCCGCTAAAAGCTCTAATTAACCAGGCAATTTACCATTAGCAAGGTGGTAACGGTACAGAACGTGAAAAAAATTCAATTTGTAAGCTGTTTTCATTCTGAATAATTAACCTGAGTTCGGACTTAGGGTCGTATTCGTGCAAGCCAGAGAGTTGGTTATCCAGGGAATCATCTCGGTAACCAATTCTGATAAAATCAGACACCGAGACAACAGCTAAAGGTCACTCGACGGGACAACTTCGGGCCATTCTTGGGAGGATGCCTATAAGCGAATTCTTCATGGGCCGATGCTCTATTGGAAATTTCTGCCTTGGTTGAGACTGGGGGCCTCTTATTATTTTTTGTCAATGAAGGACAACTCATATTTGCAGACCGTATTTGAAGACTTTTCACCAAAATCGGCAGTCAATGTAATATCAATCAGATAGAGCATTCACATTATTTTAAAATAGTCCATATTTGGTTTTTAGTTGATATAAATGACTAAATATGGATTTGTTCTTTAAATAAGACCATATATAGACCGAAATATGATATAGTGTCCACATATGGACTTCTTCTGAATGGAGACTAAATGAAGACTTTTATTAAGGTAGATTTAGAAGCAAAAAGGCTAGGCTCAAATATTTACATTGCCCGAAAGAGAAGAAATATGTCCCTTGTCGAATTATCTGCAAAGTCATCTGTATCGAGAACGGTCCTCCGAAGAATTGAATCTGGAGATACCAGCGTAGGCATCGGTAAAGTTTTTAACGTGCTCGATGCTCTTGGTTTGCTAACTGGACTTGCTGATATTGCGGGCCCGGATTTGGATCGTCAGCAAACGATTAATGAAATAAAGGCCCTTAGAGAGGGTCAAGGTCGGCCTGAAAAAAGAAATGCAAATAGTAATTTGGTAAGATTTATCTAGGACCCTAATCCCAAACTCAGGTTAGGAAGTTAAATGCAAGAATTTTGGATATACATGTATATTGATGACGCGTACATAAAATGTGCAAGGCTAACGGTCCTTGAAAAGAGCTTTGAATTACAGTACGAGCAAGCATATCTAGCTTTAAAAAATAAAATTGATATCGATCCTCAAAATTTACCAGCATATGAAAAGAAATATGAAAGTGAAGAGTTGTTTACCGCTATTTTGGATAGTGCCCCTGACTACTGGGGACGCCAATTACTTAATAAAAAATTTAACCAAACAGAGTTAAATGAGATGGAATATGTTCTCGCAAATGGCCTAGAGCATGTTGGCGCTTTGGCCTTTTCTCCTATTGACGTAGATGAACCAATGCAATTGACTCCTGATGGATGGAAGCCTCATAAAGCAAGAAATGTTGTTTTAGAACAGATAATGGAGCAAACCGAATTGATGATAAAAGATGCAGCCGGTGCTAAATTAAAAGAATTATTTGAATACGGGCCAACTCTTGGTGGAGGAAGGCCAAAAGTTTCTCTGGTCGTTGAAGGTAAGTATTATTTGGCAAAATATGGCACATCTTTGGATTCTTTGCCTGAACAAAAAATAGAATTTGCAGTCATGAAAATGGCAAAAGACCTTGGATTAAATGTACCACACGTAGAGATATCTGCGCATGCTGGAAGAAACGTATTCATGATTGAACGTTTTGATCGATCTCTTGCAGAAAATAAGTTGAGAAAATTTCATTTTGTAAGCGCTTTGAGTTTATGTGGTTGGTATGTCAACTGGCCACAAGATTGGAGTTATCCCGTATTTTGTGAATGTATAAGAAAATCAGGAACTAATGAAGCAGAAATAAAAAATGACCTTCGTGAGCTATTTAAAAGAGTAGCTTTTAATATTGCTGTCAATAATGATGATGACCATCCTCGAAATCACGGATTACTATTTATAGAAGGGAGATGGAGACTTTCTCCTCTTTATGACGTGTTTCCTAAGGCCGCACAGACAAGCACATTTCGAACGGCAATGACCATAGGAGTTCACCATAGAGCAGCATCTAAGAAAAATTTACTCTCAGCAATTGATTATTTTGAACTTGATAAAAATGAAGCGATGGAAATCATTGATAGTGTAAATGAATTCGTTGCTAATAATTGGAAAGCCTATTTTAGAGATTCAGCGATTAATGAAGATGTAATAAAGCAGTATGAAAATGCTTTTTCAATTAAAAATTAAAAAATCTTCTTAATTCCAATGCGAAGAGGTCACAAGTAGCTTCACAGGCAATGCCCCATTTAACAAAGAAATTTCTGTGGTAGTTTTCAATGCCAATAAGTGAATCGGAGCTGCATTAGGAACCAGCAAGGCAACGCGCCATTTTGAAAAACGCTGGTTTATAACTTGGCCGATTTCCCGATACAATTGATCGATGGTGCCGGCACCAATTCGTTCACCATAAGGGAGATTGGCGATCAGCAAACCGCTTGGAGTGGGAGGTTCCAAATCCTGAAATGCCGTCACTGAAAACTTAATGTATTTTTCGACTCGTGCGCGCAGGGCACTGGCACGAGCAATGTCGACAAAATTAGGTTTGATGTCTGAAGCGAAGATCGGTGCGGTCAGGCCCGACCTTTTCTGCTCCCGCAATTGCTCTCCCACCCGACGCCATAAAGGACGATCAAAACCGGCCAGATGCTCGAGGGCGAAATCATCCTTACCCCGATGAATCAAGGGGGCCTTATTAAGAGCGATATAGGCCGCTTCAATGGCAATCGTGCCTGAACCACACATGGGTTCGAGAAGAGGCTCATCCCCGCAATAACCGGCCAGCATGAGAATCGAGGCAGCAAGTGTTTCTTTCAAAACAGCAGGATGTCCCGGTGTACGCCACCCACGTTTGTGAAGGGCGCGTCCGGCAGTATCAATGCCAAGCATGCAGGTGCCATTGCGAATAAAAAGAACGATCGTGATTGGATTGTCAGCTTCGGGGTTAAATTTGGGAGGAGACTTCAGAAAGGCGCTCTTTTGAATCGATTCAACGACTGATGTGACAATAGTTTCTTCACCGAGCTTTTCCGCATTCAGGTCTGCAAGAGTCGGCCTCACCGTGAAAACCCGGTGAGTGCGTAGCCAGTTGGGCCAGATAATATTTTTCAGTGCTGTTTGGAGCATGGCCAAATCGGATACAGCGAACTTTGCGACAACTCGCTGGATACGGCTTGCAGTACGGAGTTGTAAATGGGCGCGGTAAGCAGTCTCAAGATCGCAGTCAAAGAGGATACCGCGATAAAACTTATCCTGCTCCTTAACTCCAAGTGAATGAAGTTCAGTGGCAAGAACATTAACTGTTTCGTGTGGACAAGTGGCCATCCATTGCATGCTTGTACTTATCTCATTAAAGAAAAGAATTCTACCCATGACTCTATATTAATTACAGACTTTTCCCTCCCTCAATTAAAGTGTCGTATAATACTGGCCGCAAGCAACTATGGTGAACACATGAAAAGAATTCTTATCGGAGTACTTGTTTTTTCTACCCATGTGGCCTTTGCCATAAGCAAGCCTTGTGGCGGAGAACCTGGGAAACGGCATATCAATGGAAGAGGATTTGTTTCCAATCAGGCCAGTGTATCTGTCACCGCTTATATCGGAGTGGGTGCTTCCGTTTGTGGCCATGCCAAAGTCGAAGACAAAGCAAGGGTTGTCGCTAATGCTACCATTTCTGGCAATGCCAGAGTCTCAAATAATGCCATCGTTTCTTCCGATGCCATCGTTTCCGGCAATACCATCGTTTCCGGTGACGCAAAAATTACAGGCAAGGCTACGTTGACAGGCAATGCAAGCGTTGGCGGAACAGCTATTATTGCAGGCCATGCCTGGGTTGATGAGATGG
Source organism: uncultured Bdellovibrio sp. (assembly GCA_964359085.1). GTDB lineage: Bacteria > Bdellovibrionota > Bacteriovoracia > Bacteriovoracales > Bacteriovoracaceae > GWA2-49-15. The sequence goes on from CAYHRT010000046.1 coordinate 11,565, forward strand.
CCAAAATCAGTGACAGTGCTAAAGTTTATGGTGATGCCATTGTGAATGGTCAAGCCTCAGTCAATGGTTATGCCAGGGTTTACGATTTATCAAGAGTCTCCGGAAATGCCAAAGTCTATGGTAGTGCACTGATTGCGGGCAGGGCCAGAATTTCCCAAAACGCCTTCGTTTGCCGCGGTTTGACTGTCAAAGATATCACCACAAATAAATGCACACCGAAAAGCTCGGCAGGCCTTTACCCTCGCAGCGTCTTTGACGGCCCCAGAGATAACTCCAGACCTTTCTTTAAAAACAAGTTCGCTGGCAACGCAGATGCTTCTGGTGTTGCCCGATAATTTTCAGTCTTGAGTTCCGATTCGAGACGGGTGTGCCACGCTCCGAACGATAATGACGGAGGTTGAACCTACCCAAAAATCTGACTGCCAATCCTGACATAATCGGCCCCATACTGAAGGGCAATCTGATAGTCACTACTCATTCCCATAGAGAGTTTCAGATCTTTGATCCCGAGGGATTGTTCTATCTCCCACTTCAAGTCCTGCAATTGTTTAAAACAGCGATGCGCCTCACTCTCAGTATTATCCGTTCGGAACGTTCCCATGGTCATAAGCCCCAATGGATGAAGTTGAGCTGGGCCTGCTTCTTTGAGCGCCTGCTGAAAGACCTGGATCAGCAGTTTGCTCTCCCTAAATCCCGATTTTTCCTCTTCTCCCGAGGTATTCACTTCAAAAAAAAGATCAAGTGGTTGCCAGTTCCCCTTCCCTCCGCATCCTGCTCCGGGAGTGTCCTTAGGGACACGCGTAGCTCGGCGCTCCTGCGCCTCCTCTAGGCGGGCAGTAATAATTTTCTCCAGCAAGGCCTGAGAATCAACCGAATGAATAGCGGTGAGACGATCAACTTTCAAGAGATCTTTCACTTTGTTACGTTGGAGATGTCCAATAAAATGCCAGCGCAAATCTTTGAGATGCGCAAGCTGTTCATTCTTGTTAAGTAAATCTTGGACTCGATTTTCCCCGAAATCCCGCTGGCCCATTTCATAGGCATGAGTGATCTCTTCAAGGCCGGTATATTTGCTCACGGCCACGAGTTGAACAGGGCCTAACTGATGCTTGATTCGCTGGAGGGCCTGGCCTATTGCCGCCTTTTTTTCTTCGCTGGCCATGGATG
>CAYHRT010000046.1:12831-20111 GCA_964359085.1 uncultured Bdellovibrio sp.
GCCATGGATGCTATGTAGGCGGGGAATCTTTCTTCTTAAAACTAATGGTTGCCTTCACCTCGAAATCATATTTTCTCATGATCTCATCGATGATTTTATTGTGATCGAGTTTGGCCAAATGACCACTCAATTCTTCGCGAATGCTCAAAGCGAAATCTTCTTTAGCATTTTTGGCATTTTGGACCAAACCTGAAAGAATGTCTTTTGGCAGTGGTAAGTCGGACAGGATGTTGCGTACAGCATCTTCAGTCATAAAGGCCGCTCCCACTCCAATAGACACCACCTTTTTTATGACATCCCCAATACCTGAGTCTGAGCCTTTTCTGTCGGCCATAGAAATTCTCCTTTTTTGAGGTCTTAGTTGAGTTGTGGTTTTTTATCAAAATGATGTTCGGCCTCAATATGACGAATAGTGCCGGTCTTACTGCGCATAACCAACGAATGGGTTTGAGCTCCCCAGGGAGTAAAGCGCACACCTCTTAGAAATTCACCTGAAGTGACGCCGGTGGCGCAAAACATGACATCCCCATGGGCCAACTCATGGATGCTCCAAACCTTATTGATGTCACTTACTCCCATGCGCCGGGCACGCTCGATTTCCTCTTGATTGCGTGGTTTTAAAATACCTTGAAACTCCCCACCTAGACAGCGCAAAGCAGCAGCGGCAATAACCCCTTCAGGGGCTCCCCCGATACCAAAGAGAATATCCACACCAGCTTGAGGCATGCAGGTGGCAATGGCGCCGGCCACATCTCCATCCCCAATCAACTGAATGCGGGCACCCGTGCGTCTTACCTCATCAATTAATTCTTTGTGCCTGGGCCGATTTAAAATAATGGCCGTCAAATCTTGCACGCGACATTTTTTCGCCTGACTCAAACGACGTAAATTCTCTGTCGCTGACTCAAGAATGTCGATCACGCCACGTCCATCAGGCCCGGTGGCAATTTTTAACATATAAGTATCGGGGGCATTCAAAAACTGACCGTGTTCGGCAATCGCCATGACACTGATCGAGTTGTTGGCACCGCTGGCACAAACCGCTGTTCCTTCTAACGGATCAAGAGCTATATCCAGCTTTGGGCCACTCCCGGTTCCCACTTTTTCACCAATATATAACATGGGAGCTTCATCCCTCTCTCCCTCACCTATGACGACTGTCCCTTCACAATCAACTGAGTCCAACATGGTTCGCATGGCATCTACTGCCGCTTGATCAGCGGCCTTCTCGTCTCCTCGTCCCATAAAACGGGCCGAAGCAATGGCGGCCATTTCCGTCACTCGAACAAATTCTAAAGCCAGGTTGCGATTCATACCGACTCCTTTCAATGATGGTTACCGTAAAAACACAGAGTATAGGATGCGAGATTATTGATTGGCCAGAAGTCAACGATTCAACACGTGGCACTCAGCTTCATGCGCAAAAAACGAGTGGTATTTTCTGGAATATAGTGATTGGGAATCCGGTCCATCATCTTACAGGCAATGCTTATTTTGTGGTTATCGGCAGCAGTATCCATTTCAAACATGAATTCATCTTCCGGTGCCAGAGGAGTCTCAATGTCACGAACATTGACCATGCGGCCAGTTTTTATGCCACGACCATCTTCCCACTCCACAAAGTGATCGAGGAAGAGGAATTGAAAACGGGCCAATTCACCATCGCTATGTTGCCAAACAAAAACCTCGGCCGGACCATCGGCCTTGAGCCAATATTTGAGATTAGAAGGTAAATCAGCCTGCAGAGGATTTTCGTGCAACGGACGAAAATCGGCGGCCACATTTTCCAAAGACAGTAGCTCCATGAGTTCGTTTTCCAAAGTGGGAGTTGAATTAAATTCCAAGCCAAGAGACTGATTTTTGACCCAAATCACCGTCCCCAGGATGGAAACTTTCCTTCCCTTCCAGACAATATGTCCGTTCAGTTGCTCGCCCTTTAAAAAGGGAACTCCGCCATCTTTGAGAGAAATGTGGGCCCCGCGCAACGAAAGATCTCGTACTTCAAATATTTTGGTGGAAGACGTGTTCCCTAACTTGAATGCCATAAAGGTAAAAGGGAAACGTGGGAGTATTCGTTTTTCAAAAATCTGCCCTGGATTTTTAATCAGATTAAATTTTGCACCATTTTTACCTTTTGTATTTTCTGGCATAAATCCTCGCACTCCCTACTTAATTTTAGCCTAATTTTAGGAACCTTAGGGAAACATCTTTTGTTACCACTTCTTTCACCGAGAGCTTTGGTCCGCTTTACAACTGGCCCTATCTTTGCGTAATATCTGGTCACCACTTATTGCGATATTTCAAAATGACACCTCAATTAAGCCAATCAAGCAAGGAATGGGAGATCGATAACCTGCCGAACAGGCTGACGTTGTTTCGTATTCTTCTCGTTCCTCTAGTTATCGGATGCCTCTACCTAAATTTAATTGATTTTGGTCAAACGGCAGGTTTGAAATCTTGGTTTGGTTGGATTGCCGGTTGGACCTTTGCCTTGGCCAGTATCACCGATTTTTTTGATGGTTATTTCGCCAGGAAACGCAATCTGATCACGGTCTTTGGCTCTTTTATTGACCCAGTTGCCGATAAATTTTTAGTGGTGTCCTCCCTCATGATGTTGGGGGCCTTAGGTCGCATTCCTATTTTAATAGTGATTATTTTAGTCTTACGTGAATTCTATATTACTTCACTTCGACTGCTGGCGCATGAACGTGGGCTTTCTGTACCTGTGGGCGCCATGGGAAAATGGAAAACAACGCTACAAATGGTGGGGATCCCTTTTTTAATGGCCAACGAAAAACCCTACGGCATTCCTCTACCCGAAATGGGAATCTTTTGTATCTACGGAGCTTCAGTCTTCAGTCTCTACTCCGCTTTGGAATACTCAGTGGCCTTGTTTAAAAAACTCAATGCTCTCCGCTTGGAACGAAAACACGCCAAGAGACCTTCTCCGCAGGGATAACCCATGTCAAAAGAATATATTCTCGTCACCGTCTCCGGTCCCGACAAAACTGGTATTACCGGCAAACTGATGAGCATCGTCGCCACAAGCGGGGCAGTGCTGACTGATATGGGCCAAGCTGTCACTCATGGACTCCTCTCACTCTCTTTTTTATTGGAAATTGATTCTGATCGAAAAGATTATCCAGTGATAAAAGATTTACTTTTTGAAACCAAAAAAATGGGCCTGGCGCTCGATTTTAATATTCTCGACAATCGAGAATCTGAGACCCGAATGGTGGATGCTTCCGAACGCTTTATCCTGCATTGTGTGGCCAGTGAATTTCTTACCTCGGATTTCGTGAAAGATGTGGCCCAAATTCTGGCCCAGTTTGGAATCAATATTCATCGTATCGATAATGTCTCACCTCTTCATTTCAAGTCGCTGGAGCTGACCACCACTGTACCAACTTCGGTGGATCTCAATGTGGTTAAGAAAGAATTACTTAAGATCAGTAATACCCATCAAATGGATTTGGTTTTTTTAAAAGACAATGTCTTTCGAAGAAACAAACGTCTCATTGTGTTTGATATGGATAGCACTCTTATTCAGGCCGAAGTGATTGATCAACTGGCAGAAGTCTACGGTGTCGGTGAAAAAATCAAAGCGATCACGGCAGCGGCCATGAATGGCAAACTGGACTTCGACCAGGCCTTGACTGAGCGAGTGGCCATGTTAAAAGGTCTGGATGAAAGCACCATGCGCAATATTCTTGAAAATCTCCCCATGACCAATGGGGCGGAAGAATTTATCAGGACAGTGAAATCTCTCGGTTATAAAACGGCCCTCATTTCAGGTGGTTTTTCATATTTTGCCAATGCCTTTAAAGATAAACTGGGTCTGGATTATGCTTTTGCCAACGAGCTTGAAATTGTGAATGGCAAACTGACTGGTAAAATTCATGGCACCATCATTAATGCCAATCAAAAGGCCATCATCTTGAAACTTTTGGCGCAGCAAATGGGAATTCATCTAGAACAGGTCGTTGCAATTGGTGATGGGGCCAATGACCTGCCTATGTTGGCCGCGGCCGGTCTGGGCATCGCCTATCATGCTAAAGAAGTGGTAAAAGAAAGGGCCCGACACCATATGGGGCACGGGCCCATGACCACTATTCTTTATTTTCTAGGCATCCCACCTACTTCTTCTTCTTCTTAAGCAATTTCGGAACTGCATAGTGCATATAGGCCCTCGAAATTTGCTTAAAGATCGTATCCGCATCTGGGTCAATCGGCTCACCCTTACCCTTCTGAGAATTCTTCAGCAGGGCATCTTCATCATATTGAGAAAGGCCAGTTGCAGTACCACCTTGGCCACCGCCTGCTCCTCCGTCACCATTAGAATTGTCTCCTCCAAAGAGTGATCCATATCCTCCCCCATGCCGCTGTTGTCCTTCTCCCTCACCACCGTGTCCATCTCCTTCATGTCCATCTCCAACTTTGGCGGCATCACCGGCGCCACCACTTCCCGATCCTTTGCCTGCATTGGGGTCGACGGGAGCTGAAAGTTGGTTCATATGACCTAAAGCTGAATGGATGCCATTCTTGAGAGCTTTAAACACGGCATGTGAACCATTGATATGCGCCAAATCCCGCCGGAGTTCATCCGCACCAGAGTCACCATCGTGTGGGCCTTTCTTTCTTCCCTTTCCAAGACGTTTTCTGTCTGCCAATTGCTTTTTACGATAGGCCAGTAAAGCATCATTTAAACCACCACCACCCATCTTACCAGCACCAAAGCTGCCTCCACCCTTCCAAGCGCCGGAACCATAACTACCACCACCGTCGGCAAAACCACCTGGGTTATAACCACCAATTCCGAAATCCATTCCCACGATGTTTGAATCCTGCGAGGTATTGCCACAGGCCGTGCCGGTACAAGGTGCAGCCGTCGGTGCCGAGGAAGGTGCCATATCTGCGGGAATCGGTACAGTAGTATCAATACCTGAGTTCCCTGTGTCACCGCCCGCAGCAATTCCACCACCTAGATTCGCTTCTACACCAGCGGCCATTCTGGTAAAACAATCAGCAACCTCCCCATGCATGATACTAGCTTTTTGATGATACAACGCTAGATAATTCAACATGACATTGAAATACTTATCCATGTATCTATATCCTCTGGTTGGATACTCGCTTCCGTTGGAAGCTGAATACTTGGCAGTATGGATGACTCCGGCCTGAGCAATTTTGACTAAAGCCAATTCGTGCAATTTTGCAGTGGTTAGAGGCCAATCAGGAAACAGCCTTCTACAATTATCGTCAAATGCTGCATTTTTAGGTATCAATCTTTCGATGCAATCAAGTGACTCCTTAAAGCCGGCTTCTGAGATGTTCCGGTCAAGCAACAATAATATCAATTCATCCCGCTGGTACATGGCCGAGATGTTATGGATATTATGTGCATTATTGTATGCCTGCCGTGCAGAATCCGAACTCTTAAGAATCTCGTCGGCGTATGGTTGAAAACCAGCATAAATGGCGCTGGCCAACTTTTGCGGGTCGTTATGCCAATCATCACGCTTTACGGGGATTTCCCAACCCTTAAAATAGCTCACGATGGCACCAATGATGGCCCCGGCCACGGCCCCAATCCCCGCGCAAGGAGGGCCACAAACTGCCATACCTCCTGCAGCCCCAATACCAGCACCTGCTGCCATGTTCCCGCCATAATTCGCATCCTGACTATTCTGTGTAGGGTTTAAGACGGAGACCGGATAAAGGGGATCCAACATATTCGAACCTCCGCCACTCAAACTGCCGGCCTTCTGCTTTTCGATAACGCAAACTCTGTTTTCCTCAAGGCGCGTTCCACATATATTGGTGGAAACCCAGCAGTGAGGAAACCACGCCGAACAATACCACCAATCATCATGTTCACCGTAATGGCTATATTTACGATCCCCTTCTTCCTCTTGCTTTGGTATTGTTTCGGAATGTAGGTGCATTTGGGCCAAACCACTACCACTGCCGAGATACTCGATATAATTCCCGGCCTTCTCCATGTCAATAGCTACCATGGCTGCGTGATGTTGCGCCATCAATGTTAAAAATTCCACACTACTGGCAGAGTTCCCTGTGGAATGGACAGTGTCACCACTTCCCATCCCACTTGAATTACTCATAAAATCATTTTGTGCATGCTCAAGGTCTTCAAGCACCTTCATATATTTGTTATCGGTAATCGCACGCTTTTCCGCCATATTTTTTGCCATATTCACGGCCGCTTCGTGCAATGGCTTATAGCCATCATTTCTTGTTAAAACAGGACTTCCTGCTTTACTCCAGAGCCACTCCGCACCGTACATAAAACGTTCAAACTGCCATTGGCTTCTGGCCACAATGGTCTTATCATCCGAACCGTTGGCAAGTGGCATTCTGGTTTTTGAGCCATCCTCGTTAACTTTGAGTTCATATCTGGCGAGATTTTCTCCATCGGCCAGACCGCTGCCTGAACCAATGCTAGAATGGACTTTGACCCTCGCCGTTTGAGTGCAATCTTCATCCACACATCTTATCTCGTACGCCGTTGGTTGACATGAACCCTGTTGGTCAACTTGAAACTCTATATCTTGAGGCATGGAGGGAAAGATAGTACCATCAGAACAGGCTCCACCAACCTCCCAATATCCAAAACAGCAGTGGTCTCCCGGGGTAAGTTCCTCTCCCAATTCCTTACAGGGACGTTGACATGTGGCAAAGGGCACACAGAGTTTAACGTTGGCTGCACCTGGAATATCATCCGCTTTGATACATAACCCTGAGGAACATTCCGAATGGCTCTTACACACGAACGTGTCAAGCCTTGGAGAGCCATCAGTGTTCGTTGATGGCCGAGGCTTCCCGTGGGAGTTGGAACATGGGCCTTCGTAGGTACACAGATCTCCACTTGGCCAAAAAACAGGGCGGTTGGTACCATCAGCTGCAAGCAACAACCCATTAAGCAACGATTGATCAAGCCACGACGGAGGAGTGAGCCCCACTGTCGGAACAGCGCACTCATCTGTACAATGAGTCGTGCATTCATTAGTACACTCAGTTTCCGAAGGAGGATTAACGCGCGCACGACAGTCAGGCACACATTGTGTCATACATTCTTTATGGCATTGCAACTTTGGGGACAAGTGCTCAGGGGTGTGATGCCCCGGATAACAAGCATGTTGGAAAAAACAGCGCTTGTGTGGCCCATCAGCAGTCGTCCATTGCGGCAACTGGTTTCCTGCTTTATTATACCACTTCAATTCATGATTATCCCCAACCTCCACTGGTATTGTATGAAAAAC
>CAYHRT010000047.1:0-9959 GCA_964359085.1 uncultured Bdellovibrio sp.
CATCACATTACCCCCCACACTCACACCTAATTTCTCCGCCACACCACTGGCCAGAATTACACGACCGCCGGCCGATTCTAAATCTTGCAGTCTCCCTTCTTGCATATAATCGGCCAACGCTGTTACTTGGACTTGCCGTGAGGGAACAATGCCAATGAGTTGTAAATTGGCGCGTAAACCGGCCCTGGTCACTAATACTGGAATGGTGAGTTTAGGTGCAAAACTATATACCTGTGGATCATTTTCTAAACGATTGGCATGGCCCAAATAATTTTCAAGACGGGCCTCGCCTCTTTTACCCATGGGAGCAATCAGCCAACGAACGAGGTCCTTATTAGAGAAAAAACTTTCTGTTAGGGCCTTCCCATCAATCGTGCGATCAGAACCGGAAATACGCACATGCGAGGTGTTGTTCATCAACTGGCCTGAGATGTATTCGCGCAACCCAAGCTGTACTCCCGCGATGAGTACGTAGATCATGGTTCCAAAACTAACACCAATTAAAATAAGACCTGTCTGTTTTTTACGAGCAAATAATTGTTTCAGAGCTAAATAAAGCATAAACTCACTTCACCAAGGCAAAATCCCCAGGATTCACATCCCCCTCTAAAACCTCGGCAAAAGTTCCATCGGAGGCCCCCAATTTTAATTTCACTTTGCGCCGCTTGCCTTCACGTTCCACAAAGGCAATCCCTCCGGTGACTGCTTTAACAGGAATAAGTAAGACATGATCCCGATGGCCAACTTCGATGGCCACATCCGCCGACATCCCTGGTAAAATTCCTGCATTCAAATTATCAATGCGAATGGAAGCAACAAATTCATCGCCCCGTGGATAGAGTGCCTCCACCATGCCGGCCTGGGCTTCGCCCTTTTGTCCATCAAAAACGATTTTTGCAGTCATGCCTTTTTTGGTGCGCATGGCACCTTCTTGCTCAAGCAAGACCTCAATATAACGTTCCTCTAAGTTTGTCAGCGTGAGCAGAGTAGTTTGGGGAAATACGATCTCTCCTTGATCGGCGGCAATGTAAGTAACTGTACCATCAAAAGGGGCAGAGAAAGTAGCGGCATCCTTGAAATCCATCAATGCCGTACCCTTCTTAATGACATCCCCTTCTTTAACATAGATTTTTGAGACACTAGAAGTGATCCCTAACTTAAGATCATATTGTTTGCGGGATTTAACTTTGCCGATTCCATAGATGGCTTCATAAAGTTTTCCCGTACTAATTTCAATTTTTTCAAAACTATTTCGACTGCTAAAAATTCCTGCTCCGGCGGCAAAGAGGATGGCCACAGCAATAACGATCAATATTATTTTCTTGTACATAATTCTTCTACTTTTTCCATTAGTTTAGTATAGAATGCCACTTTTACGGGGAAATTGGCATCATTACCTAAGAGGATAGTAGGCGATTCACCCCAACAAATAAATTGAAAAGATGGGCCGAGCGCCTGTTCCGCCATGTTTCTAAAATCTTCACGCGCCAAACCTGGATCATTGGCAACTAAGACTAACCTCCCCGAAGAGTTTAACCATTCGCTAACCCGTTTAAGCAGACGAGGATAATCGTGGCCGATTGAGAAAGACTTCTGATGCGATGGAGGATCAATGATAACGAGGTCAAAAGGTCCCAATCTTTTTAAACGGCTAAATGATTTCAAAATATCTAAGTGATGATAAAAAATCTTATTTTCGCACTGGTTCAGTTGATGATTTTGCCGTCCCCAAGTCAAAAAATTCTTTCGCATATCCACATTATGCACTTCACTCGCCATCCCCAACTTCGCGGCGACTGACAAAGAACAGGTGTAAGAGAAGAGATTTAGGATTTTTTTGGAAGAGGCATTCTTGCTCAACCAAACCCGCAGAGGATGCATATCAAGAAATAGGCCGATGTTTTGGTCAGCCCCAAAATTAATTAAAAATTGTCGATCTCCTTCTGGCACCACCACTGGTGTTTCTGGGATTGTTCCTTTCAGGACCTCCCAAACAATCCTCCCCTCATTATCGCGTATTTGGATAAAAATACCGAGGATTTGAGGACACACCAAATGAGTGAAAAATTCTTTGATAGCAGTCTGTATTTCCAAATCCCTAGGATGATGACAAGGACGGTGCCAAGAAGGGTGAAAGACAATTAAAAGATAGGGGGGCAACCATTCGATGGTAACATGTTCAAACCCTGGAAATTCTTTACCGCGCCCATGCAAGAGGCGGATGGCACTATTTGGCAGAGGTTGGAAGGAGTGCGTAGGAGGTGGCCTTTTCCCAAATTTGCAAAAAGCGTTCAGCACTTCGATCATAGGATTGCACTCCCGGCGAGATTCTTTCTAAATAATTAAACATGGAAGGAAGTAAATGCGGCCCTGCCAAACCTAGCACATCAAAGGGCAAAGGTTTACCCAAAATCGCACTCACAGGAGAACACCCAGCATCACCATACTTTGGTCTGAAATGCGGAACAAAGCCATTAAAGTCTGTCCCTAGTCCAATCGGCACACTATTCACACCAAATTGCTTTTCTATATGACTAATGTGCAAGAGGTAGTCGTCAATACTTCGTTCACAATGATTCTCGGGCAAAGGTGGGATGAGAGGATTATGGGGGTGGAGCATAAAGGTCGCTCCAGTGACGGCAATCATCCCTCCCAAATCATAGATACTTTTCATTTGTTGGTTAGTCAGGCCCCGCTCCTCGTCTCGAATGTCACGAACATATCCATGTGACATAATCACGGGTAGCTGAAGCTTCTTGGCCTCTTGTAAAGTATCTTCCAGAGATAACTCACTCATGTGAGCGGTATCTACAATAATACCGGCCTTAAACATATTTTGAATTGCCACCTGACCTAAAGGACTCAGACCCTGACGGGACGATGGCCAAAAAGTCCGTTTTAACCAACCAATCAGGTTGACAACCACCAGTCGCCCTTTCATCACGGCCGAGTCACCATATTGATTATCTCCTAGATGGATTGGACCGATCATCGCGACACCACGCTTCTGCCACGCCCTGACATCATCCAAAGTATCAAGTAAAAATTCCGCCCCCTCGAAAGCATGCACAAAGGCAATTTTGCCTTGAGCAATAATGGCCCGCGCCTCGGCCGGATTATGGGCCACGGCAAAATCTGCGGAATTTCTTTTGGCCAAATTTTCTACATACTCGAGTTGTTCTAGAACCTGCTTTTCAGCAATCGTTTTGCTAAATCCAAGAATATTGACCAAGGTAGCTTGAAGGTAAATTTTTACCCCACTCTTCTTTAAGAGTTCCAAATTCATCACCTGATGATAGGCATGATCATGGGTCAAATCGGGCGAAGCTGTTGACTCAGGGTCTCCCCCAAACAGCATAAACCAATAAGGAATATGACTGGCAATATGGGCATGGAGATCAACAACTCCTTTCACTTCGCCAGAAAAAGCACGTCCATGAAATGCCAAGAATAGAACCAAGACTAGAGCTAAGAAGACTTGCATTCTCATTCATGTCTCCTGCTTTGTGCCAGCGCCCATTGCGCTAAAAATTCACGCGATGCCTGATCCATATTCAAAGTTTTGTGCAAGCGTTTTTCTAAGGTCTGATGTAAATCACCTATCTGATCAATCGAGATTAAACCGATGCGATCAAGAGAAGTTTCAGTACGACAACGTGCTGGACGTAAATGAGAGATCCCCCCAGAAAAATCCGACCCCAGCGCCACTCGTGAAAATCCAAGATGAGTCCCAATCTCATAGTAGTGTTGAGCCAGGGCCTCTACACCACCACGACACGGCCGACAATTGAGAGGACAAAATTCGTTGTCCACTTTTGTATTCACCAACATTTCCTCTGAGGGCACAATTCCGACATAACCACCATATTGCCGAATCCAATTGAGATGCTCAGAACTAATCCCACGTTCATCTTTGTAATATTTGCGAAGCGCAGTGTGGGTGAATAACAGTGGTTGACCAAAGGCCAAGAGCAAGGGAAGGGCGTCTTCAATCGATTTGTCACTCATATGAGTCAAATCAATCCAAACGCCTTTCTCCATTAAGCGCACAATGAGATCTTTTCCCTCGGGAGTCAATCCCATAGGGTTCATTCTCGCCCCATTACGCCATTCGAAATAAAAGTTCTTCAAAGTAAAAATGGATTTTCGAAATCCCCGCATATAAGCCGCTCCACCACAAGAATTGTTAATGAGATGGATGGGGGTCACGATAGCAATGCCTGCCTCATCAATAAACTCAGTAAAATCTCGGGCCGTTTCAAACATCCCATGGGAACCCTCCAGCGACAGCATAAAGATTTTCTTATCCGCACTAAAAGCACGTTGGGCATCTCTGGCATTCTTAGCCAAAATCCATTCTGGATGTTGGGCCACAAAATCATAGGCCTGCCTGATCTGACGTCTGAGACTGTCCTTGACAGAATCCCGCCAAGAAAGACCAGGTTTTAAAACTAAGGCCGGGTGAGCATACAATGCTGCCACGAAGATGCGTGCGCCCGACTTATTCAAGGTTTCAGCGTTAATTTTTGACGACAACAGGCAACACCAAGAATGGGCGCATAACTCGTGAGTGAAATCGCCGCGAAAAAGTGGCCCCATCCCCTCTTTCATAAATGCATGGGAGTGCAGTTCGATAAAGGCCTGCACTGAAAGTGAGAACGCGATACTCATTGCAATCAAAAACATCCGTGTTGTCTTAAACATCCTCTTTCTCCTTAAATCGGTAAAAGGCCCCCTACATAACGGCCGATGGAATAAACAGAAATTTGTGGTGGAACTCCAAGCGAGGTGGGAAACAGCGAAGAATCGGCCAGCCACAGATTATCGAGATGGTGGTAACGTCCAAAATCATCTGTCACAGAAGAAGTCTGATCTGTCCCCATGCGCATGGTACTCATGGGATGAACGGCCACCATGTCGATCGCCATATTTTCAGGATATAATTCATCCACACGCATTTGCTCTGCACTCGTAAACTCTTTTAAATTTCTAAAAGGCACATAAACTTTTTTAGCACCCGCTGCAAACAGAATTTTACTGGACTCCAAGAGACCTCGCGCCAACTGTTCGCGATCCTCAGCACCAAGATCATAGTCGATCTTAGGTAAAAGCGGGCCATCAGCATCCACTGTCCCCTCTGTATGATCGTGCAACATGGCAGAAATCGAGGCCATCTTGGGATATAATTTCATTAAACCGGCGTGCTCATGGCCAAAGCCTGGCAACATGCCGGCGACGCCGGTGGGATGGGCGGAACCTCCCACCAACCAGAGGCGCTTATCCTCGCGTTCATCAAAGGACAAAAATTCGGTACACTCATAGCTCTGAGGAATACCCTTCCACATAATCACATCGTGAGAAAAAATGCCACAGACGGCAACACCTGGATGCAAATGGAGATGCCTGCCCACCTGTCGATGGGGATCGGGCAAACGTGATCTGAGCGCAAGAAGGACCGATTCAAGAGCGCCAGCGGATAACACATAGGATTTTGCTTTGATGGTTAAATCACAAATCTTTGATCTGCTGATAGGATGAAGCACTTGGGCCATCAAATCATGAATACGACGACCGCTCCATTGCAGCTGCAGGGCCTGAGTATCGCTCAAGACAATCCCATTGTGCTGTACCAGTTTGGGAATATAGACGCGCAGGGCATTCATCTTGGCATTAAAACTACAGCCCAGCTCACAAAAACCACTTTGGGCACAGCCCTTGCGATTATGAAAAAGTGCGCCGCCCTTATATCCTAAACGCTCTGTTCCGGTCTTAAAAAGCCAATTATTTTCATTGAACTCTTTATCCTCAATCTTAAGCACATTTAAATCCGTTTCAGTCTCGCCTGAAATCTGATGAAATTTCTCACTGCTTAAATTGGTTAGTTGCCAACTCTCGATGATGGATTTGGGAGTACGTTTACACAAATTAATATTATGGATTGTCGAGCCACCAACACCCATCCCATGCATGACACGGATAGCACGATTTCTGGTTCGCCGCCCTCCTGCCTCATAAAAAAGTTTCGGATACATGTCTTCTTCCCTCTGAGTTAAATCAGAAGGTAAGAGAAAACTGCCAGCCTCAAGTAAAACAACCCTGGCCCCTCGTGCGGCCGCAATCGCCGCCGCAGTGGCACCACCAGCACCGCTTCCCACCACGCAGATATCGACCTCTAACTGGGTTGGAGAGGTAAACAACCTGGGATTTTTAATGAAATGTTCAAAGGTATAAATCATCTTCTTATTTACAACTCCGCCAACTCTGCTTTGAGCGCTTTATAAAAACGCTGATGCTCTTCAATAGGTTCAGGTTTTATCACCGGCCCATAATATTCGATTTTTTGGTAATTTTGCGGAAGACGGTAATAGGCCAGATACATCAGCTCCTTGAGATTGGAAAAAATGGGGTACAGCATGGCCGGACCTACGGCAAGTTTTTGTAAGAATTGCACTTGTGCTTGTCCTTGCATTTTGCGAAAGGGCAAAAAAGACAGGAGCAAAAAAAGCGGCAGCACATCTAAGGCCTTAAGGCCAAGGTTGAGTTCTCTTCGTCGTGGGAGGGGGATTTTGGCCAAGAAAAGTCCAAAAAAATCCAGCGCCTCACTGAGTTTTTGCGGGTCAGTTTCACCTGTTATCGCACTATAAAGCGCCGGCAGGTTCTGCGTTTCATAATGAGTTAATTTCTGGGATTCCACCAAATGCTCATTAACCTCCATGAGTTGCCCATGAATTTTAACGGCACAGACAGCGCCGCCTGCCATCACTCCTAAAGAAGTGATAAGAAAAAGAGAGCGACGATTAAATTTAAAATTATAATTAGAAGAAACGTCCATGATTCACACTATTGTCGAGTTGTGATGTTATGTTTAGAGTATAAGCCTATGTCACTAACTTTATTTTGGCGATGGCATTTTATTCTGGCGCTGGTCGTGTTTTCCGCTCTTTCGATTGAGGAGGTCATTCCCGTGGAATTGAGCAAAAATTTAAGCACACCTCTCACCCGCAAATTTCCAAGTTTAGACTCCATCGCAAGAGTCCCTATTTTAGACGACGCAACCCCCTATCATGCCCTAAAAAATCTGGAAGTCTTTCTCACCGGCAAAGATACCGGTCGCTTATGGGTCAAACGCGATGACTTAAGCGCCCATGAGCTTGGTGGAAATAAGGCACGCAAGTTAGAGTATATTCTCGCCCAGGCCAAAAAAGAGAATGCCGAGGAGTTGATTACCTTTGGAATGTGGGGTTCCAACCACGCCCTGGTGACGACTTTGGCTGCCCGTGCACTCGATCTCCCCGTCACTCTTCACCTTGGGCCTCAACCCCCCACGCCAGATGTCAAAAAGAAATTACTAGCGATGCATGCCCTGGGGGCCAAACTGATATTCCATAGCGGGAAACTTTCTTTAGGACTGGCGATTGTGCAAAGTTTTCTTCGATCACTGTGGTCAAAAAAAATCTATTATATCCCACCGGGTGGAAGCAATCCTCTGAGTACGCTAGGTTACACCAATGCCTTCTTGGAATTGCAAGAACAACTTGAAGGCCGACCGCTGCCTACTCGAATTTTCCTTCCCATGGGAACAGCGGGCACGGCGGCAGGACTTTTGGTGGGTAGTTGTCTTGGTCTGGCCCAAAACCAAGTCCAGATTATCGCTGTAGGCATTTCCCACAGTCCACTCTCCAATGGCAAATCGGTGCTCTCCCTGGCACGAAAAAGTTACAATTTCATTCGCAAAAATCTCTCTCCTGAAGATCGGGCCCGCCTCCCTGTCTGTGACTTAAAGAAAAATTTCACCTATATTAAAGAATATTCCTCCCCAGGATATGGCGCCGCTCACCCGGCCGTGCACGAAAGTATTGATCTCCTCCATGCTCAGGAGAGATTAGTGCTGGATGCCACCTATTCGGGCAAGGCCTTTCTGGCCATGAAAGAGACAATCGAGCATGAAGTAAAAGGTGGACAAGAAATCCCCACGACCCTCTTTTGGCTGACCTATCGTAGTCATCCTCTGGAACAGATCATCAAAGATTATCCTTGGAAGAACCCGGCAAAACCTCATCTCGATCTTCCATTGGCCTTTCACTTTTTATTTGATTAAGCATTGCTTTGAAAAACGATAGTGCTAGATAGAACCAGGCAATAATGAAGGCCACTCCTCCAAAAGGGATGGGCATGACAAAGAACTTGTTGGCGGTAATCGCGTAGACATAGCAATGCCCCGAAAACAAAAAAATCCCCAACAACATGAGATTTCTGGCCCATTTAAATTGTTTCACGGGAAAAAGATCTTTGTTTTCAGGCGATGCCTGATGAGACATAAATTCTAAAACACCAAGCAAGAAAATACCTAGGCCATGGATGATTTGGTAGTGCACTCCCGTCTTGAAGGTCTCAACAAGATTGGGTGGAGCAAAACCAGATAACCAATGGGCCCCTACTGCACCAAGCATCACCCCAGTCCCTAAGATAAGGGAGGCGATCACAAGCGTGAAGGCAAAATTAGTTTTAATGGACATATTTGATGACAATGATCCCACTGACAAGCAGTACCAGAAATGCCAGCATCAGCCAACTTAAGTACTTCTCGACAAATGGTCGAATAGTGACGCCATACTTATAGACGAGCGCTCCAAGAAGATAAAACCGAATAGAGCGACAAACAACCGAAGCCAGCATGAACTCGCCAAAGGGAACATTGGCCACGCCGGCGGTGATCGTAATGATCTTAAAGGGAATGGGGGTAAAACCTTTGGCCACAATGACGTTGAAGGCGTTGTCAATGTAGAGCTGTTTCACCTTATCAAAAGAGGCCTGAGAAAAGACAAGGGGAATGAAAGTATCATGCAGCTGCTCCCACAAGGAGTGACCAATATAATATCCCAACATTCCACCGAGCACTGAGGCAATTACGCACCATGAGGCAAAACGAAAACTCTTCTTGGGTGCAGCAAAGCACAAGGCCAAAAGCAGCACATCGGGAGGGATGGGAAAGAAGCTCGACTCCGCAAACGAGATAAGAAAGAGCATCGGCACACCATAAGGCGTATCGGCCCACTTCAAACACCAGTCGTACATCCGTCGCATCAATCCTGGTCGACCCACGGGAGTAGGAATGCTCGAAATTGTTGGTATAGTCATTTTTTACTCTCCACGACCGTAACAGGGGCCAGCGGATGCTCAAAAGAAAGTAAGGTGGACATCGTCCCTTCTGCCATTGATTTATAGACGATGGCCACGGCAAAACCGTTGGTCATCATCCAATAGGACGTCTTGGTGGTATAGGTCATGCCAACGCGACATTTCGCCCCATCCAGTTCCTCAATCTCATAGCTTCCCTGAATGACATCAAAAACCGATTTCTTTTTTTCCGAAGTTGTGAGGTATTGTTGTGTCTCCTCATCACTCAACATGCTGTACGTGATGGTGGCCACTCGCTTACCTGTCGTACCACTTTTTTCGCCACCTTTTTCGGTATGAATAACGAGATCATAATTCTGAAATGCTTCTCGATTGTAGATATTACGAAAGATCAAAAAACGATCTTTCTCATTCTCCACTTTCTTGACCGGAAACTTAATGTCGCGAATAATGACCGACTCGACTAAATTTTTATTGAGATGCTGACAATTGAAGTCCTTGGCAGAATAGCGCCTTTTATCGCGATACTCGTTATTGCAACGTTGTTCAAAGTGTAAAATATCCGACACCACATCAAGAAAAGGCCGCTCGATTACTTTTCCCAATGTAGCATGATAAACCCTGCCATTTTCGACATTGGCATTTTGCACTTGCACCCCATTTATCTCTCGTTGGTCTTCAAATTTAAGACCTTGAAGAGAAAATTCAGCAAAGGCCGTGACCGCTACAGAAACAAAAAAAAGGAATAAGGTGAGTTGTACAAATGCTCTCAAAGATTTTCTCCTGTTGCACCTCTGGAATATCATCTGGCCAATTAGGTC
>CAYHRT010000047.1:10059-19731 GCA_964359085.1 uncultured Bdellovibrio sp.
CTCTCAAAGATTTTCTCCTGTTGCACCTCTGGAATATCATCTGGCCAATTAGGTCTACTTTAGGCATAGTGCAATAATACATTGCCGATGATCGCCCCTCCGTCCACTGTGCTTCGGGCACACTGGACGTCACATCGGCATACCGTACATCGTGTACATATTAGGAGACTATCTTATGACTGAGCAAGTAACAAAAGTAACAATTAGTCAAAGCGTCGCTATTTTAGTCGACGGTAACAATATTGAACGAAGCATTCACTCCTTAACCGGCAATCCGGGTGATATGCTCAACTTTGATCAAATCATCCCTCGCCTCTTGGGCAATCGATCGCTTAATCGTCTAGTGTATTTTCGCGAAGGGAAAAATATCAGCACCAAATTAAGTGAAAGATTGCACGAAAATTACCACGGCCAGGTGCGAGCCTGCCACAAAAGTGCCGATATCCCTCTCACGATTGTGGCCATGCAACTTGCGAGCAAGGTCGACGCCATTGTCATTTTATCCGGTGACTCTGACTACATAGAACTGGTGCTACAGCTAAAGTCGGAAGGTGTGCGAGTTGAAATTGCCTCGATTTTACAAACTACCTCGAAAATTTTAATTGATGAGGCCGACTACTACCATGAAATCACCGCCGAAGATCGTTTTTCTTTACCTGAGAAAGGGCATACACGAAAGAAAGTAGTCAGTTCTGAGTGGTCGTCCAAAAAAAACAAAAGGCAGCATGAGTAAGTGAGTGGGAAATTTCTCCACGCTTAAACATTCCAGAAACTTCTCTCAAAGGCACTGTAATGATCTCAATTTCTTCTTGCGGATCAAGGGACTGACTCGAGGTGAATTCCACTCCTCGCGCTAAGTAGTAGTGACATCGATTTTCCATAAATGCAGGATTGACATCCGAATGGCCCAGCTTCGTCCATTCTTGGGCCACTCCGCCTGTTTCCTCTTCTAGCTCACGTTTGGCTCCGATCAGGGGGTCTTCGCCATGATGAACGGCACCACCGGGCAACTCCAACGTAACAGCATCTGTGCCCTGTCGATACTGGCGAACTAAAATAACTTCGTCCTTATGGGTCAGAGGTAAGACATTGACCCAGTCAAGGCATTCGATCACGTCAAAGACGCCCCTCTTGTCTGTGGTCAGAGACTGGGAATGAACTTGGCAGTGCCGCATGATATGGGCCTTATACACCAATTCCTTTTTAGTTCTCTGCCACTTTTTGATTATCATGTGATTATGATGGGTCATAGGTCCATGTATAAAACGCCAATTTCAGGATTCTGTTCGCCTTTTAATTTTTTGTTAAACTCATCTCGCACTTCCCTATATTGGAGATAGTGCTCCTGCCCAAAAAGTTGCCGCAGTTTACTGTCGTACTGATCTTTAACCTTGTTGGCGAATTGCTCCTCGTCTTTGGTTGGATTGTAGCTGTAATTATCACCATGCTTATCGCGCATATATTTATGGAAATCCTCAAAGGCCTCCATTTTGTCCCGATCAAAACCCTCGCGCAGAACTTTGTATTCTTTCAAGGTTTTCGTCGGTAAATGCAACTCATCAATAATCAAATGTTCCATACGCTCATTCCATGACTTTTCGGTGGCCTCGAAGTAGGCGGTCATTTTATCGGCGTCCTCTTCATTCAAACTTTTTTCGTTTTGAGGATTGCCGCTCCCCTCACCATTGGCACCCAACATATCTTCTGCCAAGTCATCTGACGCTTCATCCTCACGGTCATCAGGTCTCGCAATATGTTTTTCAGTGTTCTTTGTCGGAGCTTGAACCATTCCCCGATCTTCAGGTTTCACTTTGGCTTCAGACTCACTAGGCTTGAGGACCTCGTCTACCTGGGCCAATTGATCTGGGCCAGCTGCTCTCTCGCGATAATAATAGAGTCCGACACTGATCAGAACAATAAAAGTGATGATGCAAAAAATAATCTTCTTCATGTGAGAGAAAGATTACCGTGCCGCTGACCTTCTGGCCATTCTTGAAAAAACAAGGCCAAGCATCATGCTTGGCCTTGGATTAAAATTTTGACAATTTTAATTAGTTATTAAAACCATTGTTCCAGCTATTGTTCCAATCATCACTTCCAGAAGAAGTACCATCGGTACCATAGCTGTCGTAATAATCAGAATCTTGCTGACCATAGTAATCATCACGATAGGTCACATAATCCTGATACTGTACTGGGGGTAAATCACTGTAGAAGTTGTCGTTCATGTCCCAGTTGTAGCTATAGTTGTCGTCACGATCAAAACGCTCAGAACAGAAGTATCTGTATGATCTGTCATTGCGATTGTACTGATCCCGCATTTGGGCGCAGGCATCGTAACCAACATTACAATTGTAACTGTTAAACGTCGTGACCGTTTGGTTGGAATATCCATCGACGAGTTCGTAATCGCAGCGATCGACGTTGGAATAACGATGGCGATAACCGTTAAACACATAGTATGGATAGGTATCGTAGTAGTAACCGTCCTGATAAGTCACACGGTCACGAATCCAACTATCCCAATAGATCGATCGGTAGGGCAATGTGTAACCGTAATGACGCACGCTCGGCCACATACCTACGTGGATGTGGATGTTATAAAAGGGTATGTGCATACAATCATTGTAGGTGGCCCAAGGTGAGTACGCCACGGGACGATGATAGTAATGCTGATGATAAACCACGCGAGAGTAATGATACTGGGGTGGATAAATTGTATATCTTGGAGGCATTACAGGCATATGGGGACGTGGTCTATAGTTCACTGAAGGTGCGGGCCTTGTCACTGGTGGTAGTGGACGACTAACCACGGGGGGATAGGGCCGATAAACTGGAGGCTGCGGACGAACCACAGGTGGCTCGGGACGATATACCGGAGGCTGTGGACGAACCACAGGTGGCTCAGGACGATAAACCGGGGGTTGTGGACGAGTCACAGGTGGCTCAGGACGATATACCGGAGGTTGCGGACGAGTCACAGGTGGCTCAGGACGATAAACCGGAGGTTGTGGACGAGTCACAGGTGGCTGAGGACGATAAACCGGAGGCTGTGGACGAGTCACAGGTGGCTGAGGGCGATACACCGGAGGCTGGGGACGAGTCACAGGTGGCTGAGGACGCGTCACGGGGGGGACGGGACGATTAGGCCTCACAACGGGGCCGCAATTCATTCCCGGACGGCATTGCGCTTGCGCCATTTCAGCATCAAAGCAATACACGCCCACTAATAAAAGCAGGGCCAACATCTTCATAAACAACTCCTTACATTACGAATTTGGTTGGCGCGAAGTTAACAACATGCGTACAAGACAAACATCGCTTTCTTTTGCTGTGTAAAAAAAATAGGCTTTCTAACAACCCAGTAACATGTTTTAAGAACTAATTAAATATCTTTAATTCCAACTAGTTATACAGCATCCAGCAAGTGATAGGCGGCAAGCGTCTAACAACAACTTTTCGTTATCCAATTA
Organism: uncultured Bdellovibrio sp.; assembly: GCA_964359085.1. GTDB lineage: Bacteria > Bdellovibrionota > Bacteriovoracia > Bacteriovoracales > Bacteriovoracaceae > GWA2-49-15. The sequence goes on from CAYHRT010000047.1 coordinate 13,533, forward strand.
AATTGGTGCAACTATGCAACCGGGGGATATCTCTATCAAGGGGCAACGGGGGCGGGGAGGTTGTGCTCTTTTTCTGGATCAATTGTTGGTGTGGGTGGAATTTTAGTGTGCTTGTCGCATTTCTTGAGCAATTTTATGGCCCGAGTATCGTGAACCGATTCCAAATCCTCCAAAACAGCGGCGCTCCTTAAAGTTGCATTTATGGGAGCAGTACCAGGATCAAAAATTTCAACTTCAAATTCGCCCACCCCTCTTTTCTCTTTTGGGCCTAAGATTTTTTCTACCATGGCCTTCTCATAAAGGACGGGAATGTGTGTTTCCGACAAAGTATCTTGGAAAAGAATGAGTTCTCCACGCCCTGCGATTTTGCCTTTTGGACCGAAGTGCCCTGGAACTTTATAGGTCCCGCATTCGAACTGCACCAAGGCCTGAGCATACGGAACGAAGATGACAGCACAATATAAAATGAAAATTCTCATCCTCATTTTAACACCTGCAAGCTTTCTGGTACGGATTGATCATAGGCCCCCGTTTCACATCGTCTGAGCGAAAGATATTCTTCGATTTTGGCCTTGGGTGCCTTCTGGTAGAATTCTAATGTCCTTCCCAGCTTATTCAGCATTCCCTCGTATCTTCTGGTGTATTGATCTTCCGCGAGAACTTTTAAAACTTGTGCTTCCTCCAAACGACAACTTACAGAGTAACCGCTCTTTTTAACACATTTTTTATATTCACGAATAACCTCCATCCTTCTCTTGCGAAATTTCTGGTAGTACTCGCGAATGTAGGCCTTGATTTCTGCCCTTCCCGTGGGACAGTCCCTTCCCATCCCTGATTCAGGAACGGCAGGACGAAAGAAGCTGGTACAAAGATGAGAAGTGTAAAGATCAATATGATCTTGGGCCAGGGCCAGGTCATTATTGATGTCTGTAATTTGCTGGTCGCTAAAACCATTCGCCGCCATCTTAACTTTCACCGAATCCGCTCCCGGGAGAACGTTGTATATGCCAGTTACTTGTCGATCAAGACGATCAACAACCGAATACGTTTGTCCAAGAACGTCCTCACCAAAACACTTAAAGTGTTCCGCCGTTTCCTGATGGATGCGCACTTGATCATTGATTTCTCGTAACCCAATGGGATTTGGACTTCGGTCGCCAAAATATCGGTCAAAATAAAAATCGGAACTCATCTGAGGAGTTTCCGTCGTATCGTCGACCATCTGGGCGTAGTGATGGGCCTCATCAAGTGATGCGGAATAGGGAGAATATCGCTCGGGTGCCAGTCTCAATCTTCGTGCCCCTAATTGAAGAGAGGTAAACATGGCCCTGCTATAATCATATTCGTTAACTTTTACCCGCAATTTCGTTCCATCAGGCATCGTGACTGGTTTAGGTTTGCTGGCGGAACCTCGCGCCTGCTGATAATAAGCTGCAGCCGCCGTTCCACAACGATTGGGGATCAAGTTCCCTTGATCATCAAAGAGCATTTTCATCATGCCCCCGCTATGACAATTATTGAGAATGAATCTTTGAGTTCCACATTGAGAGTTATTCATCATGGTTCGCAACTGGGTGGCATTAAGGTCTCTTTGATAACTGTCGGGAGCGCCGGGAGGGACATAGAGGGAAAGCCGGGCATCCATGGCACTATAATTGGTGGCACCATTAGGAATATCTCCCGGCTGAGCGAGGGTGCCGTGATTCAAACTATAGAAGTGGCAGACATCACCCGAACTGGCCCCTGTCAAACAGCGATTGGTTACCTCGGTAGCATTGGCAGGGAAAATGTGACTACTCGTATTGGCGGAAGGCACCACGGTGGTAAACATCCGACGCTCAGGAGGAGCGCTGGCAGGAGTACAAGCGCCTGCCCATCCAGCACACGTTTTATTTACGGGCACGTGGCAATCGCCCCCTCTCGATTCCCCATCTCCGGTCAAAATGTTTTCATGAAGAAAGTCATTTGAGAGCGCACGGGTGCCCGTTCTCGTTTCAGCGTATTCCTCATACATTGTATGCATCTGTTGGGTGAAGGCCTTAAGACCGCAATAGCGCTGCTCTTGAGTTCCACCACCATCCAGGACACAGCTTTGCACCCGTGCCCCGGCTTCCCAGGCTAGAATTAAGAAAATTAGGACGAAAAATTGCAACAATCCCATCATAAATCCTATCGGCAAAACTGACGAACAAACTAAAAGGTCTTGCTAACTACCTCTTTTCACGTAATTGCCTCAATAGAAATCTTTATAGGCCATCTTCACCAAAGCACTGATTCAAGTATAGTGCGCCATCTTAAAAATGAGGAACTTATTTATGCGGCAGTGGAATTTGAGTGGCATAACTTTGATATTGATCTTCGGTCTGTCCTTATCCCGGGCCTGGGCAACCACAAACTTGGTTTTTGTCGGTGATCTCATGCAACACATGAGTCAACACAATCGGGCGCTTGGCCACGGTGGTAAACGACCGGATTATCAACCTTTTTTTGCGCAAATTCTCGATGAACTGAGCGGCGGTGACCTCTTGGGTGCCAATTTGGAATTTCCCGTAGTCCCTTCACGCCCCCCCAGCGGTTATCCGCAATTCAATGGCACAGTCGATTATCTCCATTCTCTCAAAGATGTTGGTTTCGATCTCCTCAGCACCGCCAACAACCACACTGCCGATCAAAGTTCTCTTGGTATTCTTGAAACCTTAGACGAATTAGACAGTCTTGATTTCCTGCATGTCGGAAGTGCTCGTACTTTTGAAGAGCAAGACAACAACTTCCCCATCTGGCGTGCCCCCGATGGCACAAATATTGCTTTTTTGGCCTACACCTTTTCCACCAACGGTCTACCCTTCAGGCCTTCTCATCTGGTGAATCTGGTCAACCTGAATAATTCGAATGCTAATCTCTCCCTTATAGGCAGGCATATTAAAACAGCACGCGCCCGCGGCGCTGATGTAGTTATTGTTCAATGTCACTGGGGAAATGAATACGAGAATTTTCCACTCACGGCCGTGAAAAATAACGCTCGCCAAATTCTCGAAATGGGGGCCGATGCCATTGTCGGACATCATCCTCATGTGGTGCAACCTTTCGAGTTTGTCACAACGAAAGATGGGCGATCAGGTTTTATCCACTATAGTTTAGGCAATTTCTTTTCAGGGCAAACCAGCTTCCCTAAAAACGTCGGTGTGATTTTGAAATTGGGCGTGGAGACTGACCAACATGGCGTCCTCTTTACACCCCAGTACATCGCCACCGTTGTTCGTCCATCAGATTATGTCATCTTAAACGCTGATGAAATTGCCATTGACTGCAAGATGAGACAAGACCAAAGTAGCACTTGCCTTATGGCGGAAAATGCGCACAATCATGTGCGCAAGATTGTTTTTGCCTATCAGCGCAAGTAATGACGTAAATTAACGTAAATAAAGATGAACAAACAACAGTCAACATCACCCATTAATTTAATCGGAAATCATCTCCTGGCCTTGACTCTCGGGGGTGGGCTCTTTACTCTCTTGATGGGAGTCAATTTTATTCAGATGAGCAGTCTGATTGTCTTTCCCTTTCATCGAAAACTGTTTCGGAAGATCAATTGCACTTGTGCCGGCGGATGGTGGGGACTCTGTGAAACGGTCCTCCGGCGCATCCGAAAAATTGATGTCGTGATCACCGGTGATTCTATTCCTTTTCAAGAGAATGCCCTCATCATTTCCAACCATCAGAGTATGGCCGATATCCCGGCCCTATTTAAAACGGCTAAGGCCGCCGGGCGGATCGGTGACATGAAATGGTTTGTTAAAGACGTCCTTAAATATGTGCCCGGCGTGGGATGGGGTATGCTTTTTTTGGATTGTATTTTTGTCAAACGCAACTGGCATGCAGACAAGGACAAAATTTATTACACTTTCAAAAAATTTTACAACAACAATATTCCCATCTGGCCTATGCTCTTTCCTGAGGGTACGCGCCTGCGTCCCCATAAACTAAAAAGGGTCCAGGAAATTTGCAAAAAGAAATCTCTGCCGGAAACCACCCATGTTCTCCTGCCTCGCCCCAAAGGGTTTATCGCTTCAGTACAAGGCCTGCGCGGTCATCTCCAGTCGGTTATTGACGTTACAATCGGCTATGAAGGAGAAGCCCCCAGTCTCTACGATCTCATCCTTGGCAAAGTCAAACGTTTACACCTCCACATAAAACGCTTTCCGATGCACACCCTGCCTAACACCGATAAAGAGTTGGAAGAATGGATCATCAAATGCTTTTATGACAAAGATCTACGTTTACAAAAATTCCAAAAAACCTTCAGCCTTGCCTCCTTATGAAAAAGATATACGCCCTAAAGAGCTTAATCGGTAATACTCCTCTTCTTGTCATCAACTACGAATACAAGAACAAAAAGCGCGTGATCTATGCCAAGGCCGAACAATTAAATATGACCGGAAGTATTAAGGATCGTATGGCCCTGCATATCATGAGTAGGGCCTACGCTGCGGGTGTTCTGAAACCTGGGGCCAGAATTATCGAGGCCACCAGCGGCAATACCGGAATTTCTTTTTCCGCCATCGGTGCTGCGCTCGGACACCCTGTGACCATTTTCATGCCGGACTGGATGAGCGAAGAGAGAAAGAACCTGATCCGCGCTCTTGGTGCAGAAGTTGAATTAGTTTCCAAAGATGCTGGTGGATTTTTAGGTAGTATCAAGCTAGCGGAAGAACTGGCCGTGCGAGTAGGCCATGCTTTCTTACCCCGACAGTTTTCCAATGAAGCCAATATTGAGGCCCATGTTGAGACCACCGGTCCCGAGATCTACTGGCAACTCAAGCATTGCTCTCTTTCACCCGATGCTTTTGTTGCCGGTGTGGGAACAGGTGGTACAGTGATGGGCGTTGGGGCCTTTTTAAAGAAAGCTTGCACGGGTATAACAATTCATCCCTTAGAACCAGCCAATTCTCCCACGCTCACGACTGGTCATAAGATAGGTAAACACAGGATTCAGGGAATTTCAGACGAATTTATCCCCCCCATTGTGAAACTATCAAAACTCGACCACATCGTCAGTGTCGACGATGGCGATTCCATCATCATGGCACAAAAACTAGCACTGCGACTTGGGCTTGGCGTGGGGATTTCTTCTGGCGCAAATTTTCTAGGCGCCATACAACTCCAAAATGAAATGGGCGATGATGCCGTTATCGTCACAGTTTTTCCCGATGATAATAAAAAGTATCTCAGCACGGATTTGATTCGACAGGTGCCAATCCAAGAAGGATTTCTCTCCTCTCATATACAACTTCTTGGCCTCAAAAGTATTCGGCGAGTCTGCCATACCTGTGCTGACTCGGAGGAATGTGAAACTGGGGCGCCCTGTCCATAACCCTGTATTTTTTTCATTTTAATGATGGCTTGGTTTTAATATGCTGCATTGTGTCGTACAATCTCGGCCATGATGAATACAACACCGCTTAAAGCTACCTTAGCCTTTGCTCTAATTTTAATTATTTCAGATAGTTGGGCGATAAAATCGCCTGAGCTAGATTTGGCCAAGACTGCCGAATCCCAGGCCGAGTGCCAGCGAATTGCGAACTGGCAACTACTTGGTAATCTGAAAGTGGAGTGTGGTTTGGATAACCAGCATTTCTTTTCTCATGCCACTGAAATGCTGGCCAATAGCAAATTACGCATCGGAAATTTTAATCTGCTTCACCCCGGCACCGATAAAACTCTCTTTAAAGATTTTGGGCTGGTTGCCGACCTTATCAATGGTCAGTTTGATGTCATGGCAGGGCTTGAGTTGGTCGAGGTATTGGCCGATGGTCGCACCAGTAATTTGAAACTCCAGTCGGGCATTCAGGAAAATTATTCCGAACTCACGAAAGTCCAGACACTTGTGCGAAATACTGAAGAACAAATTCAAATCTTAGAACAAAAGATTCGTAATGCCGAGACCAACCAAATTAACACCTCAGTGGTGGAACAAACTCTTGCCAGCTTGAGAGCGCAACTCGAAAGTGTCAATCAAAGATATGCCGAGCAAGCTCTCCGATTGCGAGAGATCGAAGTGTCAATCCAGCTCAACAGTCGCCCGGGATTCATTCTTTTTGGATGGGAATTTTTTAAGCAACGTCGCTTGGGACGTTTATTCCTCTATCAGCAGCGGAAAGAAAAACTCCTGCGTGACATACAATCCAATAGACTCCTCAAG
>CAYHRT010000048.1:0-14477 GCA_964359085.1 uncultured Bdellovibrio sp.
GAACATGCCGTGAAGCTGTCGCTTCATGTACAATGGCCCATGCAATGGGGGAAAAAATCCAGGTAAACCAGCGCGAGGCAAATTTATTAAAGGCCAATTTACGATAGCTTGAAAAAGTACCTTCAAGCACAAGGACACTGATATTGTTTCGCTGTTCCCAACGGGAAACAGCTTGAGCGGCAACGGCCCCTCCTAAACTCTGTCCGAAAACGATAAAACGAGCTTTCTTATTTTTCTCTTTCAAAGGGAGAAAATAATTTTTCCAGGCATAATCCAGCGCTGCAAGACCGTCCTCAATAAGGCCTTCAGGATTGGCCTTTCCCTCACTTTTTCCATATCCACGATAGTCAAAAGTAAAGAGGCGATAACCGTGCTGAGTTATCCAGGCCAGGTTGGCAAAATGGGAAGAAAGATTTTGAGCATTGCCATGAAATTGAACCACGACTCCCTGATCAGGATTGGCCTTTGGCGATGTCGTGGCCCAGGCGTTGAGCTTGGTGCCATCTTTGGAGGCCAACCAAACATCTTCGGCGGTTACTCCGGCCTGATCTGGAGTGAGATAGAGCTGTCGGTCGGGATAATAAAAAACCGACGAACATCCAGAAAAGAATGTGATACAAGCGATACACGCCAAGAAGGATTTCATCTTATAAATTCGCCGGTATTGGATGTTTGTGCTGGGGGAGCGGGTACTTGGGAAGGTTGTGCCGTCGGTATTTGGCCTGGGGTTGCGATGGTATTTCCGTAGAGAGTTACTTGTTGAATGTCTACCGCATCATCCCAGCTTAGGAATCGTGCATTGGCCGGGTCAAACGAGACATTCTGTGCCTTAGAAAGCTCGAGTAGTTTTGCCTCGGCATCTTTGTGAAATGCTTCTTTCATATTGGAAGTCGGCAAGATCAGGTATCCCCAGCAAGCACCACCGTAGACAATCCCGGTGATAATGCACCAAAGCCGCAGTGTCTTAACTTCATAAGAGCGTTCATAGACATATTTTCCAGAGCGTCCGTCACCGGTTTTGAACTCACCATCATACTTCATACGTACACTGGAGCAAGAAATGAGCAGGCAGGTCAGGGCCAAAAAGCTGATGTATTTTTTCATATTGTGGGAACTCCAGATAAAAAATAGGGAAAAGTTAGCTTACCTAATTTTAAAATAAATTGAAATAGTTAAGGGCATAACGCGATGGCTCATTGGGGTGACTCTCAAAAACGAAAGTATTATTCACGGGCAAATCATTCACCTAGGATCATTGATTATTTTGTTGCATAATTCTTAGCATATGCAGCAACAGTTCGAATTTGTTAAGACGATGACCCTTTGTCTAATTTTCGTAGGGCTTATTTTAGCGCAGGTATTTGTACCTTTATTTAAAACTCAAGTCTATTCAAGCAAATTAAAAAATATGGTGAGCATAAGTTTGCTCAGAAATCTGGTCATCGCACTAATTTGTTTTGTATGTATTTTTATCTTTGCAAAAAAAAATGCATTTCCCGCTCCAGGTTGGGCCATCCCTTTCACTGTTATTTTTCTAGATTTTATTTCCTTCTTTTGGCATTTTTTGAGTCATCGTTGGCGTACGGGAAATTGTTTTCATTCGACCAATTCTTTGGCCCATATGACAGATGTTTGGCAGTCCCTGGCCCCTCGGCTCTTGCTCGTTTGGGGAATGAGGCTTCCCATCGAGGGACTACTTTTTTATGAATTTGTCTTGGTATGCAGATATCTTTTGGAGGCCGGCCTGACCAAATGTCCTCCATGGGTAGAACGAGTTCTATCAACATTCCTAATAACCCCTACGCTCGTGGTCCATCACCATAGAATGGTGAAAGGAAGACCTTCTCGGAAAAATTTCGGGATTGTTTTTTCTTTATGGGATCGAATCTTTGGAACATATATGGTCAATTTGAGATAGTGAGTCCATGCATATTTTATTTGGACCTCTTTGTTTCCTGGCCTCCTTCTTATTCTTTTCAGGTGAGTTTTTGTTTTCGGAAATGCTCATGCCCTTATTTGGTGGGGCATCGCATGTGTGGATAACATCTATCCTCTTTTATACAATCGTATTATTAGCGGGATATTTCATAGTTTATCTGATTCGAGTTTCAGACCCGGTTGTCGCCTTATGCATCCTGATCACTTTATTTCTATTACAAATTAGTTTCTATGCCTTCAAAATAATTCTTTCTCAAGCTGCTCCACCGATTTGGTCGGTGCTCTGGGCACTCACAAATATGGCCCTAATTCCGTTGCTGACCTTAGGAATGACGACTCCCTTATTGCAAAATATCGCCGACGCCGATTTGACGAAGACTTCGAAAATTCTTTTGCTTTTTTCAAATTTCGGTTCACTGCTGGGCCTTATAATATATCCGATAGTGGCAGATACACTTCTTGGTTTGGAAAACCGTAAACTCATTTGGCAGTTTGCCGCATTGGCATGTTCCTTATTGGTTTTACTCATTGGTATGAATGCTTATGCCGGGAGTACTCAAGCCAAGAGAGACAGTGTTCCCAATTCTATTTCGCTTACTCTGCGTGCTCGTTGGTTTTTCTATTCTTTCTTAACGTGCCTACTTATGCTGGCCGTAACCAATTTTATTACCCATGGACTTGGGTCAGTTCCACTCCTATGGATGATTCCCATGGCCATTTACTTGGGAACTTTTTGGCTGGCATTTTCAGAAAAATTTTCAAAAATTAATCTTTATTTGCGCAAATATGGGCCCATATTATGGGGGATTCTACAATTGTTATCGTATGTTCAGATGGAGCAAAATACCTTCTTGCTCCATTTTAGAAATTATCTTTTTCTCTTTCTTACAACCCTCATCATAAATAGTGAAATCTATCAAAATCGGCCATCACAGAATCTATCATCATTCTATTTGGTGCTAAATATTGGGGGCGCATGTGCGACACTTTTGGTATCCATACTCATTCCCCATATTGATTTGAGTTTATCTAATGTTTATTTAGAATTTGTCCTTGCTATTGTTTTCTTTGCCGCTTTTTTAGTGATGCGAGATTATAAAAAGCTTCAAAAAAGTACTTTGGCAAAAGTAACATTTAGCACGGTTCTTGTTTTAATTGTCTACCAGTTGTTTCCTACTATAAAAAATGAATTGGAAAGCAGAAGAAATTTTTACGGGCTCGTTCGGGTACTTGAAGAAAATGGCGAGATTCTCATGGCCCATGGAAATACTGTGCATGGTGGGCGAAAGATTGATCCTAAGCTTTCATCCATGCCACTGGTGTACTATCATCCAAAATCGGGAGTGGGAGAGGCCTTCGCTTTCTTGGATTTTCCCAAGAAAGTGGCCAGCATTGGTTTAGGTGCGGGTTCAATTTTGTATTATGCCCATCCTGGTGATCAGTGGGATTTGCTTGAGATAAATCAAAATGTTTACGATCTGGCGCTCAAACATTTTAATTTTCTTTCACAAAGTAAGGCCCATTATCGTCTCCGAATTGGAGATGGAAGATTGCTCATGCAGCAGTCGCAGAAATCGAAAGAGTTTTATGATTTAATAGTCCTCGATGCTTTTAGCAGTGATTCAATTCCCTTTCACCTTCTCACCCGAGAGGCCTTCGAGTTGTATCTTGGGCGTCTTAATCCTGGCGGTGTGATTCTCCTTCATCTTTCAAATAACTACTGTGATTTTTTGAAAGTGGTTGCTCCCATCGCTCGCGTCCTTAAGACTGAAATGGCCTATGCAAAGAGACAGATTCAAGATCAACTTGGGAGGTCCGATTCGCTTTGGGCGGTACTCTCGAAGGACGTCCGTATTGTGCAGAACTTTAGGTCCGAAAAGGGGTGGGAGACCCCCGCTGAGGCCCTCTTCTCTCTGCCCTTGTGGACAGATGATTGGCAAGGCCTCCTCTCTATCATAAATTTCCTTTAATTCTAGCGATTTAGCTTCATTTGTATTTATTACCAAATGGCCTTTTTCACGGCCTATTTTGAGTTATGGTGCGCTGCTCAATAGCATTGAACGGGGAAAAAATGAAGTTGCCGATGAGATTTATTATTTTTTTTCTTCTGCTGTCGTTTACCGTCAAGGGTGAACTGTATCAGCAAAGACTTCAGGGGCCTCATCAAGTGCGCATTTTGGAAGAGGGACCGGCTTCGTATCTTGAACGTCTGGAGTTAATCCGCTCGGCCGAAAAAACTTTGGATATTGAGTATTTTATTTTCAGGCAAGATCGCGCTGGGCAAGTGCTGGTGCAGGCCTTAAAAGAACGCGCTCTCAAGGGCGTCAAGGTTCGTATTCTAATCGACAAAAGTCCTCTGGCCCCTCCGCTTGGCGCTGACGTGGCCTTTTTACTTTCGCTCTATGGTGTAGAAATAAAATATTTCAATCCGATCACGTTTCTGTCTTTATCTCGCGCCTTTCACCGTACCCACCGTAAATTCATTATTGCCGATGGTGGGCGTATGATAACTGGGGGACGTAATATTGGTGAGGAATACTATCTCCTCAAAAAAGATTTTTCATTCATTGATCGCGACATTTACGTTGAAGGCCCAATTGTGGCAAATATTGCACAAACCTTTGAGGCCTTTTGGGCCCATAGCTTATCTAAAAAACCCAAAGTTAAAAGGTATCACCGACGTGCTATCAGTGGGGATGGAAAACTTAAACTGCGGCACCGTCGAATTAAGAAGGCTTGGAAATTTTTCCTACCAGATGCAAAAGCACAGCAATTTCAGGTGAGCGTAGAACAGGCCGATAATGGTAACCGCGCTCTTGCTCCTACGCTGACCTGCCAGGACATGGAGTTTGTTAGTGATCGTCCAGATCCGGGTAAGGCCTCGCGCTTATTTGCTGATGTCTTCTATGCTCAGCTCGAACAAACGAAGCAGAAAGTTTTAATGGAGACACCTTATTTTATCACCATGGAGAGAGACCAAAAAATTCTTGAAAACTTGCTTACTCAAGGGATTTCATTAGAACTTGTGACCAATAGTACGAACAGTAATAACCATCCCATGGTTTCCAATGTCTTAAATCGCATGATCAGAGGTTGGGTACTTAAAGGGATGAAGGCCTCATTTATGACTGCTCATCGCCCACCTTGCCTCTATTGCTCTGAAGCCCCTGTGGCAGACGAAAAAGTAACTTATGGTCTACACTCAAAGAGCACAGTGATTGATGACAAGACTGCCATGTTTATCACCTTCAATATGGACCCTCAAAGCCAACTGCGCAGTATTGAAATGGGCCTTTTTTGTCATGATGGTCCAGCTCTTGCGCAAGAGCTAACTAAACTTATTGAAGGACACAAGCAAGTTTCTTTTTCCTTTGATAAAGATGGTCGTCCCGATAATGGTCTTGGTTTGCTCCAGGGTACTGATCCCTGGGAGAAATTTATGTATTTTTTGCGCTTCTTGCCTTCACTCATGTTTGCCCAACTTCTTTAAGTGCGCCTGTTCTTCATGATTTTAGCAAACGAGCGAGAACGAATTTCTGCCAAAGTCAGTCCGGTGGCCAAGACTTCCTGTTCTGTAATGGCCCCGCATGCCAGTCCTCGCAAGAAAAAATTGAGAAGCCCTTGGCCGGTGGCCGCATCATCGAAAAGATCACCCAGCATAGTGGCTTCGCTGGCCCTTAAGACAAAGTTTTTAAGTCTGTTCGACACTAAATCAAGGCCTTCAAGAAAAAAAGAAAAGAGCGCAGCATAGCGGGCCGGGAGCTGGCTTGGATGCAAATCCCAACCTTGATAAAAACCACATTCAAGCGAGTGCCTGGTGTGGAGATAGGATTGTCGCCAGGCATGGTGAGTAACTTTCTGATCACCTTTGACCGGGATAATGGTGCAAGCACTATCAGACAGACGTACACCTGTACCACAAAGGGAGAGCTGCATAAGGTGTCTGGCAATATCACAAGCAACATGGCCCATATGTTGATAATCGGCAGTGATATTACAGGCGGCAGTATAGTCGAAACTTCCAAAATGAGCGGCCACGCAACGTCCTTGGGCGGCGGTAACTAAACCTGGCATTCCTAGTTTTCCAGATGAATCAAAAATGGCCTGCAAGGTTTCGATCATGATTTCGATCTTGATGGTATTCTTCCCAAGACCAAAGTTTGTTTCAATGGCCTCCAACATTTCACCTAAGGCATGAACTTGCTCCGGAATAGTAATTTTGGGGAGAGTCACAACAAAATTATCTGGCAGTAAACTTTTAGTATTTTCCAGCAGGGTCCCAAGGAAAAGATCGAGCGTGCGGAGACTTCTTGCCGCCAGTTCTTCGCTCAGCGGTTTTATCCTAATACCAATAAAGGGGGAGAGCGTTTTTTCTTTCATTCCACAGGCCAGTTCGAGTGCCGCTTTGACGGCATGATTATCTTCCTCCGTATCACTGCGATATCCATATCCGTCCTCGAAATCGATACGAAAATCTTCCACTCCTTCAGTTTGTAACTTTTGAAGTACACGCGTGTGAACTTCTTTTGAAAATTTTGGGAGTTGATCGTGCCACTTAAAGACTTCACAAAAAATATCCGGTGTGGGTGCAAATTGCATCATGTTTTCAAAGGCCAGTTTTGCAATTTTTTGGGGAGTGGTGGATTTAAAGAGATGGGCCCCACCATAGACCACATGAACAGGTTGTCGCCGATCCGTTTCTCCCGGATATTGGGCCGAGTATGCGGCATTAAAGGGGTAAAGTTTTTCTAAAGTTTTTTGGATGAATTTAGGATCAAGTCGATCTAACATACATAACTCCGAGCTTTGATTATTTTGATTATAGGGATGTGTTTCTAACTTTGCATCTAGCTGGAATCTAAAGAGTCAAAAAAAGATGGACTGCTTTTGTCATGTATCAAGGCCTCAGCTCTCAGTTGCGGCACCAGTGCGCTGAGTATAGAATTTAGCGCCAGGTAATTAATCTCGACGGAAACAATCTGTAATACCAGGAGGTCAATATGGTTCATGAACGATTGATGTTTACGACAAGAGAGAAGGCAGTCAACAAGTCTGTCCTCGCAAATTGGAAAAAACAGGGTCAGGTGATGGCCGCGGTGTATGGCAAGTCCCTTCCAAAAACGATGGACGTCTTGGTGAATATTCGCCAAATTGGTGCCCATGCTTTACATAAGGGGAGCGTGTTTCCTGCCACCATCGATAATACTGAATATCGACTTACCATTGACGAAATTCAGCGCGACATTCGTACCAGTACAGTGACCCACATTTCTTTTCATGCCGCTAAAACCGATGAGAAAGTTTGTCTCGATGTGATGCTCAAGATTGACGGTCATGCAATCGGGGAGAAAACAGGCGGAGTGACGTTGCTCATTTGTGAATCCGTCAGTGTCGAAGGTAAGCTTGATTGTGTTCCTGAATACATCGCCGTGAATGTTGATAAGCTTGAACTAAATGGCAAGATTACTCTGGCCGAAGTGAAAATTCCCGAAGGGCTAAAGTTGCGAGAGAAGTCTCTCAATAAGACCGTGGTGGTTTGTCATCCAGCACGAGCTTATACTGCTGCAGTTGAAACTGCTGCCACAGTGACAGTAACCCCCCCAGTTCAACCTGCTCCTTAATTCTAACCAATATGGAAGAGGCCCCGTTGTTAAAGGGCCTCTTTTTTTAATCTCCTATGAAATTTTTGACAAAATTTTTTAACGACACGAAATCTTTTTTAATTAATGTGAGTAAAGATCAGCGTATTCCCGAACGTGATAAAACCGTTCTTTTGGCGCTCATTGTGCTTGTCATTTCACCCATCGACTTAATTCCTGATTGGATTCCCATTCTAGGATTGCTGGATGATTTTGTTATCACCTGTATTATTCTTGATTATTTTTTTAGTGTCCTCGACATTGAAATCATCTTATCCCACTACCCATGGGGGATGAAGAGCTTCACTCGCTTGCGTCGCTTCGCTCAGACTTTTTCGGTGTTCGTTCCAAATTTTCTTAAAAGAATAATTTGGAAATATGCCAAGCTGCCATATTAGAATTCACCCTTCAGTTGGGTCTTTTACCGTTTTTAAAACATAATTAATAAAACGAGAACGCAACTGTTCTGAAGCTAATACTTTTTCAATAGGCGATAAGTTGGTTATACTCTTAACTACTTTATTTAAAAAACGACTGCCACGTCCTTCGCCCTGATCAAAAATAAGATCCGCCAGTCGACCACGCTCCAAAGACATGCGAACTGATTTTTCGATTGCGTTAACCGGGATATGGGTTTTCTTAGTGTAGGTTTTCATACTCAAGGCGTGTTTAGAACTACAGGCCTGAGCACAGACACCACAGCCAATACATCGCTCTAGGTTGATAGCAGGGAAGATCTTATTTTTACGATTGGCCGTTTGAATCGTCGCGGTCATAAAAATTGCCGTGACAGGACAAGCGCGCGCACATTTAGAGCATCCAACACATTTGTCGCTGTCCAAAAAAGGGCGATAATTACTGGGATTTACGGCATGCAAATCATATTCGTTAATCGCCTGCAATTGCCCACAACAGCAGCCGCAACAGTTGCAAATGAAACTTGGACGGTTTTGAACGTTGTCCGCAATTTGTACCAACCCACTTTCACGCGAGCGCACCAAGATATCCAATGCTTCCATGGCATCGATTTTTCTGCCAAAATTACGCCGCTCAACGAAGTCGGCACCTGCGTTAATGGAAAGACAATTATCAACAGGAGCATCACAGGCCTTGCCAAGATGTTCTTGCTTGTGTCGGCAATAACAGAGGGCCACGGCGATATTTCGTGCCTCTTTTAACAAATGGGTGGCGCGTTCCCAATCCAGAATGTCAGGCATTGATTCTTGCCCGAGCATGTCTTCGTTCACCATAGTACGCCCGATCACCGTGTCGCCTCCAAAAACCTCAGAGGCAAAAGCAGCGTCTCCATGGCAGTAAGCATCCAAGGCTTCGGCCATGCGCTTTTTAGGAATCATGTCTTTGGCGCGCATGAGAGAAAATTCAAAAAAACCCACGACTGGAGGGGAAAGCATATATTTCACTTTCTTGGTTTTGGGATGGATGAGATCCATGACGAGACCCTTGTCCGCCATGGCATCGAGGCGCATTTTTAAATCAGGTGCGGCGATGCCGGTTTTTTTGGCAATTCTTTCTAGGCTGGCTGGCATCAGAGGAAGTTTTGCCCCCAAAGCGGCTTCCTCAGTAGTATAGAGAATTTCCAAAATCTCCTGCCAACCTTTACGAGCATGATCTGTGGTGGGAAAGGGCATACCAACGGGATTGCTATCCAGGCGCGTAACTAAATCTTGATATTCAGCTTTGAGGTGTCCAAGGTGGCCCATGAGTTAACTCCAAGTGTTGTCGCTATTGTCCGTCAAACGGTAAATTAGGTGGGTAGTCTTCAAGCGCGGGGATGAGGCCGGTGAGAGTGGAGCCTCCATCGATTTGCAAATTGATTCCTGTAATAAATGAAGCTGCGGGTGAAAGTAAAAAAGCCACGGCGGCGCTGACTTCACGATCAATCCCAAAACGCTTAAGCGGAATTCGGGGTTTGAAAAACTTCATCAATTTTTTAAATTTCTCGTCATAAGTTTCAAGTCCTGAGCTTTCAATAATTCCAGGCGAAATGGCATTCACTCGTATCTTATATTTTGCCCACTCAACAGCTGCCGTTTTAGTCAAATTCTCAACCCCAGCACGGGCAGCGCCAGAATGTCCCATCATGGGCATTCCATTTCGATTGTCGGCCAAAATATTGACGATGACACCGCCTTTCTCTTTGAATACCTGTTTTACAACTTCCTTTGACATCAGAAAGGCACCAGTTAAATTATTTTTAATAACGGCTTCCCAGCCATTTTTTGAGATATCTTCGAGAGGACAGGGGAACTGTCCACCGGCATTATTGACGAGTCCATGCAAAGTTTTATGCCGCTTTAATATTGTTTGTACCAAATTCTGGACGTCTTGCTCTTCACGAATATCGCAAACTGCCCAGTCGGCCTTTCCGCCGTTCGAAATAATTTCATCGGCCGTATGTTTGAGTTTCTCTTCAGTTCTGCCAGCTATAAAAACTGTGGCACCGAGCTGGGCAAGTTCTTGGGCCATGCAACGACCCAGACCAGAACCGCCTCCGGTAATGAGAATTACTTTATGCAGAAAAAGATCGTTCTTATATATTGATGAAAAAAGCATAAATTATCTTAATTAAGTTCTCGTGGCATGAGAACACAATTATGATATAAATAATGCGTCCAGTTAAAGAGAAGGTTCAGACTTAAAATGATTCAGGTTCAAAATCTTTCAAAGCAGTATGCCGGGCAAGTTCTTTTCGAAAAGGCTTCATTTCTTATTGGGTCTGGTGAAAAAGTTGGCCTGGTGGGACGAAATGGTACAGGTAAGACAACCTTGATTAAGATTCTTCGTGGTCTGGAAAATTATGATGGGGGAGAAATTGCAATCCCGCGCAATTATCAAATCGGCGCTCTTGAGCAGCATATCCATTTTAGCAAGGACACTTTGCTCGACGAAGTCACTCAAGTGCTTCGAGACGAGGAAGAGCATGATACTTATAAGGCCGAAAAAATTTTAATGGGCCTGGGATTTACCACTAAAGATTTTCTTCGCCCTCCTGGACACTTCTCTGGTGGCTTTCAGGTTCGAATCAACCTGGCCAAGGCACTCTTGCAACGGCCTTCGCTGCTCCTCTTGGACGAGCCCACGAACTATCTTGATATTGTCAGTATGAGTTGGCTTAAAAAATTTCTTCGCCAATATTCAGGCGAAGTTATGCTAATCACCCATGATCGGCAGTTTATGGATGAAGTAGTGACTCATGTCATGGGCATCCATCGCAAAGGTATTAAAAAATTTCAAGGTGATACGGGACATTTTTATCAGCGTATTTTAGAAGAGGAAGAACTGCATGAAAAAACGCGTCAAAATTTAGAAAAAAAGCGAAAAGAGCTAATGACTTTTATCTCTCGTTTTAAGGCCAAGGCCTCTAAGGCCTCCCAGGCCCAGTCGAAGGCAAAGCAATTGGAACGCATGGGGAAACTCGATCAATTGCGGGATGAAGCCAATTTAAGTTTCGCCTTTAACTACAAAGAGTGTCCGGCCAAAATGTTGATGACCTTTCAAAATATTAGTTTTTCTTACGAGCAAAAAGCCGAATCGGATCTCTTCAAAAATCTTTCGTTTTCTATTGCCGCCCAAGACCGCATTGGTGTGGTAGGTAAAAATGGAAAAGGAAAATCGACTCTTTTAAATGTTATTGCGGGCGAATTATCTCCGCGCACCGGCACCATTCATTCTCATCCAAGTTTGCGCGTAGGTTTTTTTGGGCAGACTAATATTCAGCGTCTCAATCTTGAAAATACCATTATTCAAGAAATTGCTACGGCCAATTCTGAAATAACCATGCAGCGGATACGCAATATTTGCGGCACCATGATGTTTGATGGAGATATGGCCAAGAAAAAAGTGGAGATTATTTCTGGCGGCGAACGGGCCCGAGTTATGTTGGGAAAAATTTTGGCCTGCCCTACCAATCTCTTGCTCTTGGATGAACCAACAAACCACCTCGATATGCAATCGATTCAATCTTTGGTAACAGAGATTGATGATTATCCAGGTGCACTTATGGTGGTCACTCACAATGAAATGTTGCTGCATGCTTTTGCTGAAAAACTTATTGTTTTTGGTGACAATGGCGCAGAAATGTTTTTAGGAACCTATCAAGAATTTCTCGACAAAATTGGTTGGGATGAGGAGTCAAAAGAAACATCAGAAAAGAAACAGGGATCGTCTTTCAAGCATCAAAAAATGCAACGCTCTGAAATTATTCTTGAACGTGCCAAGATTTTACTTCCTCTTAAAACCGAAATAGAGGAATTAGAAAAAAAAATTAGCGAACATGAGGAGATGAGCAAGAAAATTGAGGTTAAATTACTCAATGCCTATGCTGAAAACAAAGCTTCCTTGCCTCCGCATCCTGCTCCGGGAGTGTCCTTAGGGACACACGGCGATCGGCGCTCCTGCGCCTCCGTTATTCAGGAATTTTCACCATTGGCAGGTAAGCTCAAAGTTCGCATAGAAGAATTATATTCCCGGCTTGAATTGGCCCATGATGAATTATCCCTCCAGGAAGAACATTATCGAAATTTACTGGGTGAATAGGTTAGCCCTAAGCGATCGCGCAAATGGTACAAGTTGCTGCGATGGAGTCCCAAATCTTTTGCGGCCTTTGCCCAATTGCCCTGATGTGTTCTCACCGTTTCAAGGATGAGTTGTATTTTATATTCTTCGATATTTTCTGTCAGGGTTTTGTGCTTTGTTAGAGTGGTCGTAGAGGGAAGATACGTTTTTGTTAAAGGCCCGTCTTGCTCTTGGACAAGACCCGGAAGATGTTCTGGATGAATGAAGAGAAATTTTTCATTCTGGGTCTGTCTTGAGGAGAGCAGAACGGCGCGAGAGATGACATTTTTGAGTTCACGCACATTTCCTGGCCATGTGTATCTCTGAAGCAAGTTGAGGGCCGCTGGAGACACACGTACTGGCATTGTGCCAAAGCGGCGTTGATAGGTATCGCAAAGATAGGTTGCTAAGAGTGCGATATCTCCCGCATGCTCACGAAGTGCTGGCGTTTTAATGGGAAAAACATTTAAGCGATGAAAGAGATCGGCACGAAAATGTCCCTGTTTTATTTCCATTTCTAGGTCACGATTGGTAGCGGCGATAACGCGGACATTGACTTTGCGGGTTCGATCATCTCCCACGCGTTGAATTTCTCCTTCTTGTAATGTACGAAGAATTTTCGCCTGAATACTGAGAGAGAGTTCACCTATTTCATCTAAAAAGATAGTGCCACCATCGGCGATTTCAAATTTTCCCGCACGTTCATTGATCGCTCCCGTAAAGGCACCCTTTTTATGTCCAAATAATTCTGATTCTGCGATGGATTCTGGTAGAGCGGCGCAGTTGAGATAGATGAGTGGTATTTCAGATCGCGAAGATTGTCCATGAATGGACTTGGCGACGAGTTCTTTTCCCGTTCCCGTTTCGCCCTGGATTAAGACTGACAAATCAGATTTGGCCACGAGCTTAATGTCTTCTTTAAGTTTTATGATAATGGGATCAACTCCCATGATCTCGGTACCACCACGCAGGCCCAATTGTTTCATTAAATCTTTGGTGATTGAGCGCTGATGTTGCGCTATACCCTCTAAGCGATCGATCATGGCAGACGTGCGCAGAGTAGCACCTGCTAAGGCCGTTATTCCGATAAGGAATTCATCAGACAACTGATCGAAGGCCCCTGGTTGGAGAGCATCCGCCGTTAAAGCACCGATCAGTTCTCCTTCGATAATCAGTGGACAGCCAAGGCATGCATGCACTTTTGTCGTGACAGTTATCTCCGTTGCAATCAAACCATCAAAGGGATCTGGCAACTCGGAGTTACTGGGAAATCGTACGGGCCGTGATGCACTCGCAATAATATTGAGTCTAGGATGGTCGCGGAGAGCATAGGAGCGCGTGAGGGCCTCGTCCCGCAGACCGTGGGATGCCAGCGGTACGAACATCTCGCCCTTCTTCAAAAGTAATGAAGCAGCATCACAGGGAATGACTTTGCGAACGGTGCGCAGCAAGCGCTTGTAGCGATCTTTGCTACTAAGGGACAAGTTTAGATCAAGAGCAATTTCAATGAGTGTTTCAATCTCTGGTTTAAGCATAATTGATATATAATACACATCTTGATGTCATTTTGACAGCAAAAGCAATGATGTTAATTATATATCATATAATTATAACTAATTGTTTTTATATTGATAAATTTTGGCCCGACAATTGAATTGAATTTTCACCATAGAAAATTAAACTTGGGGGAAAATTTATGACATGGGAAAATACCACTTTGGGTGATCTTGTTATTGCCGTTCCTGGCTCTACAGCACTTTTGCGTTCTTTCCGTCTTGATTTTTGTTGTGGGGGAGCATCCACCTTGGCACAGGCTTGCCGTTTAGGGGGGATAGCATTAGAGAAGGTTGAGCAAGAATTAGAAAAATTTCAGAGGACTGAAGTCGCAAACCCTGTTCATAGCTGGCCTCTCGCCAAAATTACCCAATATATCGTTGATCACTATCACCAAGAATTGCGACTTTGTGTTCCTGAACTCATTTTTTTAGCAGAAAAAGTTGAGCGTGTGCATGCCGGGAAGCCGGATTGTCCTCAAGGTGTCGCCCATGCCATTCGAAATATTAAAGTTGAAATGGATTCGCATATGCAAAAGGAAGAAGAAATTCTTTTTCCTATGATTGCTGCTGGCAATGGCACGATGGCCTACATGCCTATTCGGATTATGCTGGCCGAGCATGAAGGGCATGGCGCTAATTTGGGACTTTTGCGCGAATTGGCCTATAACTATAAGGCCCCAGAAGGTGCTTGTAATACGTGGCGTGCTCTCTATGCCGGACTTGATCAGATGGAGCACGAACTCATGGAGCATATTCACCTGGAAAATCA
>CAYHRT010000048.1:14577-19402 GCA_964359085.1 uncultured Bdellovibrio sp.
CCGGACTTGATCAGATGGAGCACGAACTCATGGAGCATATTCACCTGGAAAATCACGTGCTCTTTACTCGTGCTTTGAGCGAAGAAGTCCAAGCTTAAATTTTGGCCATGAGTCCAAGAGGGAGATTAAAATCCATCCCGATGGCCATTGCATTATTTCGCTCCAGCCCAATAAATAAATTAGTGTATTTGCTGTACTCACCAAAAATACCTGGGAATAGATTGACCCGCATGCGGTAGTGCTCAGTTCCGTTAAAATAGATTGAGGCCATGAGATCGTCGTGATTTTCAACAAAAAAACCGCCCCCGAGCATTCCCTCACTCGTGAGAGGGTTGCGGTAAGAAGGTCCCATCCCTATCGATAGCCGGAATTGTTCGGGCAGTCTTCGCGATACGCCTACCATGGGCATCATGCCCATATGAATGAAAGGAGATGTTTTTTCAGTGGAAAGAGATTTGGGGCGGCAGATATAATTGGTACCAGCATTATGAATGTGCCGATCTTTAGGAAAATACATAGGGCGAAAATTCCATACAGTCAATTGCAGTTCATCCACCATGAATTTTGCCACTCGATCATTAGCAAAAAGAACCTTGGCGGCGGTATCAAAAAAGTAGAGATCGGCAATGTGATCGTGGGCACTAATGTCTCGTTCGTTGGAACTTTCAAGCGCTTCATTGCCGACTTCTGCCGCCAAAATAGTCACTGTCCCCCAAAAATAGGGATGGTTAACTTCGTGGGCCTCATACCATTCGCTCATGCGCCTAAAATCATAGCCTGCACCAATGAGATGAAGAGTATAGTTGGGAACTGCCCTAGGACCGATAAATTCATCCAGAAAAAGCTTATCGTAACCACCGCCCTTTTTAATATTGTCATGAGGTTTAGAAATTCGTTTCCACACCACTGCATGACGTTTATAGATTCCCTTTTGAGAAAAATAATCAGGATTTTGGACTGTATCAAAAGCGGCATTCATATAGTAGCTGGCAGGATTGTCGTTAGATAAACTTCCCACGGGACGATCACGGTACGCGATCATCTCGGCGTGGGTGGCAAAGACACAGAACAAGCTAAGGAGAATTAAAACGGAGCAACGCATGTATAGCATTATTCTGGGAATGCCTGTCCTTCGCCTACTTTATTGTCATTTAAATAAACTTCGTAGAAGATCGGCACTCTTTTGGCAACCATGAAACTGACGCCACAATATTTTGTCATGGAACTATTGACGGCCTTGAGTAATTTCTCTGTTTCAATTTCCCCCGCCAAATCATAGCGGAGATTAATGCGTGGAAAATGGGTAGGGGCCTCTTTTGTCTTTTCTGCCAGTGCCTTAATAGAAAAGGAAGTTGGAACCTGTCGCATTTTAGTCAGCATGGAAATAACATCCATGCCCGTGCATCCCATAACCGCATTTAAAAGTAGTTCTTTGGGAGTTGGTCCTTGATTGTCCCCACCGAATTCTGGAAAGGCATCAATAGTCGTCTTCATGCCTCGGTTATTGGCATCAAAATGCATTTTACTTTTCCAGGTAATTTTTGCTTCCATACGATCTCCCATGAAGATGTACAAAATTTAACCTGAATTGTCTTAAATGTAAAAAAATACGGATTAGTCAGCATTCCATGGGGGAGTTGGGGGGACCGGGCTTGAAGAAAAGTTTTTCCAGTGGCAAACCGTACACAATCTGCCCTTATAAACTTGGTTTTGATAGTTGTAGCGAAACAATTTTTTCATGTTAGAGCTATGTGGATTGTGACAAGAGATACAGTTGAATGGGCGGCTGGGATAGTGGGGGTCCTCATCACGGATTGTGGGGTGGTTTACCATGGGGTGATTGGCCTCTGAAACGTCATGGCACATGAGGCAAAGCTCATTAGGTTGAACAATTAGGTTGTGATCAACCGCAGTTGGGGCGTCAAAATCTGCATGGGCCACATGGCAAAAAGTACACAGCTCTTTGGCCGGAGCATGAACGACGGCACGTGAGATATTGTCTTCGTGACATTGAAAACAGAACTCAGGTTTATATTCTTCTGCATTTATCCCTAGAGAAAAAAGGCCACTGAACAAGACCATCAGTAGAATATTAGTTTTCATTTTTCACTCCATAGTTATCAATTAGCAAATGATTGTTTTCGGTTTTATGAACATCATGACATTGAGCACACCTTCGGTAATCGTTCTGGGATTGGTCATTGATTCCGATAACGATAGACCCCCCTAAGCCACCTTTCTCCATAGATTTAAAATTCACAAGCGCTTTGGGGGTAGGAGTAGCGATCGAAGGTGGATGGGTGAGCATCGGTTCTCCAGGTTTATGATCATCATGACATTGCAAGCATAAGCGTGTGATTGTTTCTCTTGCTTCTCCCTGGGCACCACTACCAGAATCTTCGCTAGCTTCCAAATTAAAAAAAATTTTAGAATGGCAAACTTCGCAAATCTTGCCGTTTGACCAAGCTTCCTTAGAGAAATCATGCTTGCTATTTTTCATACCGGCGTGGCTCAGGTCATGGAACACCATTAGCGATAGTAAAACGAGAAAAAGTTTATAATATGTATTCATTTTATTTTTCTTTACCTTGAGTTTTTCAGAAATCCGTAAACGTTCACCTTGTTATCTCCAAACGTATTGCTAACGTATATCAAGTATTCAATCTCATAATCTTTCGCTACATACTTTTTAAAATACTCAACATTGTCATAATCTATAACAATTTGTGCAGGCATATTGACTCCGGCGCGAACATTCCCAACTTCACCGAAGAAGAGCAGAAGTTGCTTTTCGGGATTGAAAATTTGAATGTTTTCAAAACTTCCATCTACAACGTAGATCCTCCCTTCTCGATCAACCGCGAGACCTTTTGGTCGCGCAAAATTACCTACACTAGTGCTTATTTCACCCATGGTATCGAGAAATTTCCCGTTCTGAGAAAACTTGGAAATTCGGCCGTTAAAAGTATCAGTAACATAAATATTCTTTTGTCCATCAAGCGCTAAACTGGTTGGTGCGTAGATCTTGCCTGGAGTCGCTCCGGGCGCACTGATGCGCCCCAATTCTTTGCCACTATTTTTATTAAGAATTACGACTTGATGCGCGGCCATATCGGTGAAGAACACACGGTCGTCAGAAATGGCGATTCCGATAGGTTTTGTGGAAGTATTTCCATAGGACCATCGATATTCATTATTCGGTCCATACACCATGATTTTTTTATAATCACCATCAGACACAAATCTTGTCCCATCGCTATCGACGGCAATGTTAAGCGGACGCTTAAATCCCCTGATCATGTCGACTGTGTTGTGTGCGAGATTAAAAACCATCACTTGTTGCCTTGCGGAATCGCAAACAAAAATTTGCCCTTTTGTGGCTGCTATACCATATGGTTTGATTAGTGGGTTGGTTTCCTGCCCGCCATCTGCTCCCGAGTATCCGGGAAATCGATCACCGTATGTTGAGGTGTTTGTATCCATAAAGCTTGCGCCATTAATTGTTCTTAGAAATTGGATACGAGGTTTTTCAGTCCCACTTGGATAAAACAAGGGCGTTTGATTCGCTTCTGCTCTTGTTGGGCGAGCTGCGAATGCATTACCCATCCAAAATGAGAACGCTGCAATAGTTGCAAAGATTAAGCCGATTAGTAAAATGTTTTTCTTTGCTTCCATTTCACTTCCCTCTCACATATCGTGGCAAGTCAGGCACAATGCACTACCACTCTCACTGATTTTTAGCAGCTCACTATTGCCATACCTGTTGTGCACATCATGACAAGATGAGCACTCAAGTCGTCCAGCGACAAGAAGATCGCTTGCAATTGTACCGCCAAGAATAGTGGGTTGAATCGTTGGATCAAACAATGCGCCATCTGCAACCGCCAGTGCGGAATCATAAACAAAGGAAATAGGATGATGGTCCCTAAGATCAGTACCGATACCTCCCTCGAAATGCGTCCCCAGCCGTCCACCGAAAGAATCAGCGGCGATGGTACCGTCATGGCAGCTCAAGCATAGCTTTGAAACACCCGTCGGTTGCCCCACAGATGCATTAAGTGTTGAGCTTGAGTACGGTGTAAAGGTTGCGGTGGTTACGGCATGGTTCCACAGGGGAGAATTGGGGACAGTGGTGTTGGCATTGTGAGGAGTGTGGCATACTTTACAGATATTGCCGTCACCCCATCCTGCAGCAGTAAAGTCATGATCCGAGCCTGCAAGATCAGCAAATACATCTGGTGATAAAGTGAGCAGATGAATCAGCAGGACAGAACACACCGTTTGCGTGATTTTATGATAATAATTTTTGGCGATAAAATTCATTTAAACTTCACTGTTGGTTTGCAATATTTCCATTCTCAATTTCGAGTTTACCTCTACGCCTAAAGTAATATTTACGTCAACACTCACTAGAAGAATTGTCATTCGTGGAAAGGCATGAAAAAGTGTTATGTAATCAGGTAGTTATTGTCGCAACCTGAATTTGATCTGAGAATTAATTCGTTGTTTCTACATAAAACAACAAGGTCTCCTGGTTACACTCCCAATTGACATTACAGGCGTACTGCGCGAGTTTCACTGCCAAAGTTTGTACTTAAGAGAACAACGAAGGAAATAACCAGAAAACCTTCATTTTCAAAGGGGATTTTTATGAAAAGAAGAAAGGGTTTGGGCTTGCTGCTACTGGGGCTGCTCTTGGGTGTCACCATGAGCGCGTCAGTATTCGCTGAATCTGATGAGTACGGAGAAGGCACTCCGGGTGCTGAGGGGACTCAAAAATTTTGGGAAGGCAAGGCAAAAAAAGATCAAACCAATATCGCTTGCA
>CAYHRT010000049.1:0-19308 GCA_964359085.1 uncultured Bdellovibrio sp.
TGCCCGGATTTTGCCTTCAGTGCCTCGTTCACCAAAACCACCCGGTACTAAGATGCCTTGAACCTGTGAAAGAATTTCTGTCGCTCGTGCATCATTCTTTTCTAAATCTTCAGCGTCAATATAGACGGGTTCTAGTTTGACCTGATTGGCAATGGCCCCATGTCTCATGGCCTCGTCCAAGGATTTGTATGATTCAATCAATTCTGTGTATTTGCCGACGATACCAATTTTTACCGTGCGCAAAGGATGATCAAAGTTATAAACAACACGTTCTAAATCCTGTACATTCGGTCGCGCAGTCCACATCCCGAGCAGCTCGGCCACTTTCTCATCCAGCCCTTGACGATGAAAATCGAGAGGAAGTTTATAGATACTATCCACATCGATCGATTTAAAGATCTGACTTGCAGTTACATTACAAAAAAGGGCCAATTTTTCGGCAATCGAGTGCTCAAAATCACGGTCAGAACGGCAAATTAAGATATCGGGAACCAATCCCAAAGAACGCAATTCCTTCACTGAGTGTTGGGCCGGTTTCGTTTTTAATTCTCCTGCGGCCGCAATATAGGGTAATAACACGAGGTGAATAAAGAGAACATTGTCTGTACCGACATCGAGCGAAAATTGTCGAATAGCTTCCAAAAAAGGTTGAGATTCGATATCACCAACCGTGCCGCCAATCTCACCCAATAAAAGTTCGCACTCTTCGGCGGCAATATGAATCCGATTCTTAATTTCATCCGTTATGTGGGGTACAACCTGTACAGTCTTGCCCAGATATTTCCCCTCACGCTCCCTTTCAATAACATTCAGATAAACTTGACCCGTGGTGAAATTGCAAGAACGCTTCAGAGTCAGCGCGGTAAATCTTTCATAATGGCCCAAGTCCAGATCCGTTTCGGCGCCATCATCTGTTACAAATACCTCCCCATGTTGAGTAGGACTCATCGTTCCTGGATCAACGTTGATATAGGGGTCCATCTTTAACATTCCTATTCTAATACCACGACGCTCCATCAGGGCCGCCAAACTGGCCGAAGCCAATCCTTTCCCCAAAGAACTGGTGACACCACCTGTGATAAAGATGAATTTCTTAGTTGTTTTGGCCACGCAGGACTCCTTCAATAATAGAAATATCTTCAGGACTATCGACGCCCAATAATTCTTTATGAATGCTTAAGGCCCCAATACTTAAATTCCCTTCCAGAGCACGCAATTGTTCCAATTTCTCTCGTCTTTCAAGCACCGAGGATGTCATAGCAAAAAAATGTTCCAACGCAGACGCTCTATAGGAATATACCCCTACATGTAAATTCCACTCCCCGTTGGGGGCACCGTACGGAATGGGACATCGAGAGAAGTAGAGACATTTCCCATCTTTAGTGACAATCGCTTTGACCCTATTGGGATTCATAAATCCTTCGGGATCATTTTTTCGCGGTCGTATAAGCGTTGTGATATCAAAAGAATTCTTTAAGTTGTTTAAATGAAAATCAAAGAGGGGGACAAGATCTTGTAAAAGCAAGAGCGGTTCATCACCCTGGACATTGACAATGAGGGCCGGGGATTGCCCTTTTAAAAAACGCTGATAGGCCAAAAAGACTCTTTCAGACCCTGAAGCAACATCATCATCAACTCTTAGAACCTTCCCACCAAATTGTTTCACCGCAGTTTCAATTCGCTCATCATCGGTCACTACGTACACATCGACCGTATAGGGAATCTTATTTGATGATGAAGATGATAAAGAAAGATTTTGATAGACATGTTGAATCATGGGGCGATCTGCAATTAAGGCAAGTGGCTTCCCAGGAAAACGCATGGCCCCAAACCGGGCAGGGATTAAAATAACAATTTTGGGGTAATCCATAGATTCAGTCGGCCTTTCTTTATTGAGATATATAAACCACGACCCATGGAGGTAGAATGTATCACTCTCATAAAAACTCTGAAAAGCTATGTTATAGTTAAGCATAGCATTAGAGGCAAAATTATGCCCAACATCCGACTACCAAAGTAGGTTTCTCTGTGAACATGGGTATCAGGCCGGTTGCACCTCTTCATTTCTTTCTCATTCTTGGCTTCATCGTTGGTGTGGTCCTCATTATAAGTCCATCTGGATTGGCCCAAGAATGGCTTGGTAACGTTATTACTGATCCTGCCATTTCCAAACGCTGTGATGATTTGGCAAAAAAAAGAGAGCAAAAACTAGGGCACAAACAAAAACTAATGGCACTCTTAAAACGCAATAACCACCTCCAGAAGATCGCCCCCCACAATCGGCATACCGTCAAAATTAAGCTCGAAATTAATGAAGGACAGCTCAATCAGGAACTCGATCTCACTCGCCTCACCATCGAACAATTAGAAGAAGGCATTATTCGCAAAGGTTGCCCGGGAATTGCTCTCTAGCAGGCCTAAAATTGTCTTTTTCAACACTCTGCTAGCTCTTCACACATCATTTTCCATCCTCTATAGTTTTTATGTGTATCTTTCGGAGAAAAATAAATTTTTGAATCTTGCACTTCTGATTGCGATTGTTTCGCTTTTCTTTGTCTTGCCATCTTTTGCCCAAACCGGAAGATTTGAACTCAAAGATAATTTCAAACCAATTACACTCAACCAAGTTATTCAACAGGGTTTAAAAGAAAATCACGATCAGAAATCGCGAGAAATGCAAGATACCATTCTTGAACTCCAATGGGCGGGTGTGTGGGATACATTTTGGATTCCCACCCTTACACTCTCCCTATCTACGGCGGCCCAGAGAATAGGACGCTTCCGCGAGGGAACATCGGACCTCACTACCACCCCAACCGCACCGACAGGCGTGGCCAGTTTGAATTTAGGAGATTACACCGTTTTTAATTGGGGAAAGGACTATCTCGACTATCTCAATAGCAAACAAACGATTCGACGATCTAAGCAGGTCTTGACTGAAGAAAAGCGCGCCTTAAAACACAGAATCATCATCCTTTACTTTGATGTCCTCACCAAAAAGGAAATTGAAATATCCATGCGTGATCAGTTGCGACATGCATCGTTTGTCTATCGCCTCAATCGCGAAAAAGTTTCTGCCCAAAAAATAGCTCGTCTTGATTATCAGCAAGCCAGGGCCGAGTTCCTGCGTGCACAGGAAGAATATTATACCGCTCGAAGTAACTTGGACCAGGCCCAGGAGGAATTAGGCCATCTCATTGACGATGATCCCGGTACGCGTTACGTCTATCAGGAAGTCCTTGAGTACAAGGATTCCAAAGTTGAATTTAATGAAGCGCAAGAAATGGCAAAAAAGAACTCTCCGGCCATTCTGAGCACAAAAGTGCAACAAGAAGTGGCCGATCGGCGCTTAGAAAGGGCGCGACGTGAAAACCTACCCCTTCCCAAATTTACCATTGATTTAGGGGCCTACACACAAACGTTTGGACGCAGTACTTATGTTCAAGGTTATGAAACCTCAGCAGGAAATTCCTCCATCGAAATGGTGGCGACCATCAATGCGACATGGACAATTTACGGCGATGCCGGTTTTTTGAACAAGCGAGATTTACAAGAAGCTAGTCTGAACAAAGGCATCGCATCGAGAAATTTCCTGGAAGCAAATGATTTTGTTTCGGCCCAACTTCATATTCTTTTTGATAAAATTAATAACTACCAAAAACAAATCAATATCCTTGAATCACGCCTTAAGAACGCTCGCAAAACTTTTGACGTTGCCTTAGATAACTATACCAAGAAGAAGGCCAACTTTACTGATTTCCTGCATGCGCTTCGTGATTTTACCGAAACAGAAATTTCCAACGCCAATACAAAGTTTCAACACCTCAAAGCGAAAGTGGAACTTGCAAGCATGGCCGGGGTCGAAGATTTTCCCGGTGAACGGTTTGAAGCTCTCGCCCTCAAGACAAAATCACTTGATGATATTATGAGAGAGAATGAAGATCTACAGGAACCTGAGGAAACAGAGAAAACGAAAAAAACTCGCAAGACGTCACAGAAGACAGAACCTCCCAAAGAAGAAACCTCCACGGTAGAACCGCCTACCGAAACTACCGCCCCAGTTTCAGAAATTCAGAGCGAAACACCGGTGGAAACTACACCTCCAGAACAACCGGTACAAGAAGATACGACGACGATTCCTGAGGCAACTCCTACCCCATCGACCGAGTCTCCAACTTCTGATTTAGATACAATTCCCTCTCCACCTGCGACGGAATCGGATGTCACAAGTCCACCGGAAGGAAGTGAACCGTGAAATTTTACAGAATATTCCTTTTCTTATTGGTTAGCTACATCGGCATTGCTCAAACGACCCACGCTGCCGATGTGGCGCCGACCGTTGAATTGACTCAAGAGCAAGAGATGGCACCGCTCTCTGTGCGAGATGCCATGGAACAACTCAAGGTGACTGAAGGAGCAAAGGACGAACTCACTATTACTGGTCAAGATAGTGATAGTGGCTTGAGTTCATTTTACAATTTACAAGATGATAGCTGGAAATTAAGTTTCGCTTATCATGTGAATTCACATCCTGCCACCTTTTCCGATCTGGCGGCCTTTGACTTTGCTCTGGCGGCCAAAATGTGGCCACGCACATGGCTAGTGGGATATTTGGAAACGGCCAAAATAAAATTTAGGGCCATGAGCGAATTTAATCAATATCGCGCTCTGAACACTTGGGAGTTGGAAAACACCTATGACACAACCATTCTCTTCGGACTCGGTCTCTCTTACGAGACCAGCTACATACAAGACTTCTTAGGATATGAAAAAATGTTTGAAACGATCACTGCTTCGGCCAGTTATATACGTATTCATGAATCTTATATGAACGAAAATTATACTGGCCCCGGCATTCGCGCCGACTATGGCGTACACTATCGTTTTTCCAAGGCCATGCATCTCGGAGCTAAATTTTCTTACAACTTATTTTCCACCAAGAGACCAGAAGCTTATCTCGATGAGGCCCAACCGCCACGGCACCTTTCGATCTCCTGGACCAGTTTCGCCTTAGATTTTTCCATCTACTTTTAGGACATTCGACATGATTCCACGCTATGAAAAAAAAGACATCTCGGCCATCTGGACAGATGAAAATAAATTTAAGACCTATTTAAAAGTTGAATTGGCAATCCTGGCTTCCCTAGAAAAGGCGAAACGTGTCCCTGCTGGCGTTTGTGAAAAAATTTCTACAATGGCCACCATTGATGTCACGCGAATTGAAGAAATTGAAAAGACTGTCAAACATGACATGATTGCCTTTACGACTTCTATTACAGAAAAGTTGCCGGCCGCCATTGGAAAGTATTTCCATTTTGGCGTCACATCTTCCGATATTATTGATACGGCACTTAATCTCCAAATCAAGGCCAGTCTAGATATTATTTTTCCCCTCTTTTCTCGAACTTTGCATGCTCTTCATAACCGTGCTGTGGAGTTACAAAACGTTATCACAATTGGACGATCTCACGGGATGTATGCCGAACCCATGAGTTTTGGCCAAAAATTACTGGGCCACTATAGTGAGTTCTCACGCCGTTATCGAGATCTCAAACGAGTTTACGAAGAAGAACTCACCTCACTCTTTAGTGGTGCCGTAGGAAATTATACCATTGTCTCACCTTCTTTAGAGGAAAGCGCTTCAGCGCGACTGGGACTCACAACTGAAGTTGTATCCACTCAAATTATCCCCCGGGATCATATTGCCAAAATTGTCTCATGCACTTCCCTTTTGGCAGCGGCAATAGAGCGACTGTGTGTAGAACTCCGCCACCTTCATCGTAGCGAGGTCCATGAATTTGAAGAAGGCTTCTCTAAGGGACAAAAAGGTTCTTCAATCATGCCCCATAAAAAAAATCCCATCTCCAGTGAAAATCTGTCTGGACTGGCACGGGTTTTGCGATCGCACTATCATTTGGCCCTGGACAATGCCGTACTCTGGCATGAGCGCGATATAAGTCATTCCAGTACAGAGCGACTCTATTTACCCGATCACTTCGGATTACTCGCTTACACCTTGGAACGCTTGGCCCAGACAATCGAAAATGGAATTTTTTTGGTTGAAGATATTGAGGCCAGGGTATGGAGTCAATACACTTATCTTTCCAGTTATTATCTGCATCAGTTAATTGAGCAGACCAATCATAAAAGAGAGGAACTTTACTATTTTGTTCAGGAGGCCGCGTTCCAGGCCAAAGCCGCTAACAGGCCAGAAGCCTTTACGCATTCCCTTGAAGAAATTTTGAAAAAAAATAATATCCAGATTTCATTGAGACCATCAACTCAAGAAGAAATTAGACGCATCTATCTCGGACATACTTCCCATATTTTTGCGCGAACAATAGGTCAATTTCCTCTGCCAGGCCGTTGAAAAAGGCACATCTGCCGCGTTCTCGTCTTCAAATCGCCCTCGACGTACTCTTCAAGTACGCCTCAGACGATTTGAAGGCCTCGGCCTTGCATCTGCACCTTTTTGAACGGCCTGCTACCTATTTAGCTATAAGAGATCACGGTAATTCGAAGATTTTTCCAAAAACTCCACCACCTGTTTCACTTGTTGGGAATCTTTTTTAGGTAAAACCATAAGAACCTTGTCCGATTCGACTATCACTAAATCATGGACATTGATGAGTGCTACAAATTTAGAAGGGGCGAAGACAATATTGCCTGTGGCATTATTGCAATAAGCGGCACGCACTTTTTCCAAAATATTACCTTCGCTCTGTTGGCAAACACTTTCAAGAGCATCCCAACTACCTAGATCATTCCAATCAAAGGCGGCTTCCTGCACCAAAATCTTTTGTGATTTCTCCATCACGGCATAATCAATCGATTCCTTGGGAATCTTTTTGTAAACCGTGGCAACGGCGTTGTCATCAGATTTTTTTACGGCAGCA
The DNA here is from genome assembly GCA_964359085.1 of uncultured Bdellovibrio sp. Taxonomy (GTDB): domain Bacteria; phylum Bdellovibrionota; class Bacteriovoracia; order Bacteriovoracales; family Bacteriovoracaceae; genus GWA2-49-15. Next base: position 6,897 of record CAYHRT010000049.1, read on the forward strand.
AGCAGCTCTTCCATATACTGATACATGCCAGATGCATAGGTCTTGAACTCTTCCAAAAAAGTCCCAATAGACCCAACAAACATTCCGGCATTCCAATAATACCCACCCTCTTTCAAGTATTGTGTGGCAGTTTCTAAATCTGGTTTTTCCTTAAAGGCATCCACCTTAAAGAGAGCATCGCCCATAGATTGTTTCGCATTGATATAGCCATATCCCGTGTGAGGAAAATTAGGCCGAATGCCAATCGTCACAATGGCCTTATGTTTTTGGGCCGCCAAAAATGCCTTATTTAGAGTCTTCCGAAAAGCTTCCGTACCTAAGATCACATGGTCGGAAGGGAGGATGGCCACTACCGAATCATTATGCACACCCCGAGCAGTACCATGAACCAGCAAATGCGCCAAGGCCAATAAGATACACGGGCCGGTGTTGCGCCCTTCCGGTTCAAAAATCAGACCCGACTTATTTATTAAATTTCGAGAATTCTCACTGACCAGGTCACCCTGCTCCCGTACCGTAACAATAAAACGATCCTCAGCAATAATGAGAGGATCTAAACGCATAAGCGTCTGCTCTAAAAGGGAATGGTGCCCCACCAGTTGCAAATATTGCTTGGGCCTGGACCTGACTGAATAGGGCCAAAAACGGGTTCCTTTTCCACCGGCCATCACCACTGCAAAAAAAGACATTAGACACACTCCCTAAGCAAAAACCCCACTTGCGTGGGGTTTTCTTCCAATCGAAATTGTCCAACTGTAGCTCTGTGGCGGACATCAGGCCACTTTTTTTACCTTCTTATCGTTCTTATCATTAGTTTTTTCAGGCGTGGTTGTTGTTGCATTGGTTGTTGCCGCCGTCACTGCTGTCGCAGCTTCGTTACCATCGGCCACAGTTTCAACCGCCGTCGTAGTTTCTGTCGTCTCAACTGTTTTCAATCTTGGATAATTACAAGATACGACCACCTTATCGAGATCACTATCATTAAAGGTAAAATTATATTTACCTACTAAATCCTTCACATGAAAATTGTGTCCCAATTCAAGATCGGTAACATCAATTTTAATCTCATCCACCAAATCTTTTGGATATCCCTTGATCGTGATCTCATGGCAGGTTTCTTTGAGAATTCCACCTGCGGTGGTGCCCTTGGCCTTGCCAATAAAATAAATGGGCACGGTCAAATGAGTAATCTCATTGCTATTCAAAATATGCAGAGAGATATGAATAAATTCATTGTTTATGGCACCCTTTTGCAATTCCTGCAGTCCCACTGAATAGGTGCCTAAACCTTGCACCTTTACATTGAATCTCTTGGCGTGTTTTTGTAAACAGGCCTTCACGCTCTTGGCCGGAATCTGAATTTGAACAGTTTCAACACCCTTGCCATAGAGGCAACCAGGCACCTGGCCTTCCCTTCGTAAAGTACTGGCCTTCACTTTGTCATCACGTTTTTGCGCTTCAATAGTCATGTCCATTTTGAACCTCCTGATACATCGATTGGACGTCTATCTCATCGACCGCTCATGATTAAATTTTTAAGGGAGATTTCTAAATAAATTGAAAGGGAGGTTCTTGCCTAGGCATTTCTTGCCTGAGTTCTAATTTGAATCTCCATCCGTACTAATCGGCACACAGCACGATTTAATTACTCCATCTTCATTAGTTGTGCCAAAGGGATAACGACCTGGACCACAGACCTCTTGAGCAAGGGCGCCAGGAAAATTCTTGCACGCCTCGGTAGCATTGCCACCTACTACCTCATCCCCACCATCTGGAATATCATCATCTGACGAAGATGAACTACCGCCACCTGACGAAGATGAACTACTACCACCTGACGAAGATGAACTACTACCACCTGACGAAGATGAACTACCGCCACCTGACGAAGGTGAAACAATAACATCATCATGAAGTTGCTCTGGAGTGCCGCCACTTTGGGATTGACCGGGTTGATTGCTTCCCGAAGGAGGAGATAGAGCGGGGCTTCCTTGATATCCTGAAGTGTCCGTATCGCTGTAATTACTTCCTTCTGTCGGATAAAATCCCGCGCCGCCACCTCGTGTAGCAAAAAGACCGGCGTCATGAGACTCATAGTCCCCTGACGAAGTCCTATATCCATTGCCTAGGGCCTTCTGTTTGGCCTTTTTCTCCTTTACAAATTCCTTTTTGCTGCGAGTACGTAACTTTTTATAGAGGGACTGTAGTTCCTTAAAACGATCCTCCATTATGGCCGCGCGTTTTGTATCTAGCTCTCCATCCTTTTCTGTAAAAGACCATTTCAACTTTTCGGCCCACCGATATTTGTGTGGTTTGGTAAGGACTTCGCCTTCAACCACGGCCATCGACATGCCGGCATCAATGGCTTCACTATCATCCTTAGCATAGTCCATTGCCATCACCTGACCTTGACGAACAGTCCCCCAAATATCACCGCTATCCTTGTCATGAAAAATATAAAAGGTAGTTCCCCGTACTCCAAAGGCCACCTGATTCACCGTTTCGATTTCAAGCGATGGCGGCCCAGAGAATTTCTTCACCACGTCAACCATCGCCCCACCAATAGTAAGCACAAAGTAGGAACTTCCCTTATACCCATTTCCCTTTTTTTGAATAAGTCCTTCAACCTTGAGGTTAGTTTCTGGATCAAGCTTCAAGGTACTTCCATCAGGTAATTTTAAAATGGCAAAGGAATTATCGGCGGTGGTGATTTCACTGCCATCAAAGAATTTCTCCATGATCTTCATGGGCTTCTTATTTTTTTCGCCTTTGGTTAAGATGAAGGCATCGCCTTTAATATAGCGTACAATTCCATAGTCGATCTCACTCTCCTGCTCTTGGGCAGAAGCCGCAAACTGCCAAAAAATATTGACGCTCACAAGGAAATAAATACCGAACAAAAAATTAAAAAACATGATCTTTTATATCAAAAATTGAGATGTTATGAGGCAATTATAACAAATAAATAATTCTGTGCTGATAATATTTTGTCTTGGTGTGATAATACTATTAGTTCACGTTCTGGGGATCATAAACATGAAATCAAAATCATATTTACTCAAGTTTTTCGCTCTTCTTTTCCTACTCATGATATTGATGTCGCCATCCTACGGACAACGGGCAGGCGTCGCAGGTAGATCTAGAACTGATGCCTTGGCCACGGCCCATGATCAAACCGCATTACCGGGTGACAAAATGGGACGTTCTCAACTAGAGCAAACTTGTACTGGCGGAAATCCAACCTTGGCTTCCAATGCCTTTTTGTCCATCACATCTTATAATAACTATTTGGCCATTTGTGCTGAAGTCAAAGCGCGCTTGTTTCCACCAAATGAGAAAGGTCGTGCAGGAGTTACCATCCCTGCTGCCGCCAGAGATGTGGTCCGAGAACAGCAAACCCAAGACAATTTGCCAGTTGCCAGGCCAGGAAGAAGTGATGTTCTCGAGACCCTTAAACCAAGTGCCGCCGTGGGTGTAAGAGATGAGAGTGCCAGAACAGGAAGAACTGTCATTAATAGCGCTAATAATGCACGCGGAGGCCCGAGCAATGTCAGAGGTGCTGCCCGCGATGTCGTCAGAGAAAGGGCCATTGTTAACTCTGGAAATACCAGTTCCCTAAGAGGTACATCTAGGCCATCAGCCATAGGCTCGCCTCGCACCAACCTAAATATGGCGATCAGGCCGCGAACCCCCGATCAATTTCAGAGACAAAGACCAAATAGCGCCTCCAATATTTTTAGTGCCCGCCAAGACCGCGTTAATGGCAGACAGAAGATTTTGCGTGCGGAAGAGACTCCGGCAAGAGGCAACAGTATAAGGACAGGGAGCACGCCCTCAACCTCGGCGGTGGCCGCAACAAATGTTGTCTCTGCACTCGCTGCAAATTCCCCGACAGGTCCTGTGAACAATAATTCACAAGCTGTTAACAGTCCGATAATTCATGAAGTGCACCAGATGATTACAGCAGAAGAGCGTGACTATGAAAATGATTGTGCTATGAAGTGGGAACAGATGAAAGATACCTTTCAAGATACATCAACTTCTTTAGCAGGCCAACATTGTTGCAAAATTATCTATGGCCGATTACGCGAGGAGTTGCGTTCAGAGATAGAAAATTCTTTGCCGAGTAGTATGCGTACCCAATTGCAGGCACAGAAAGTATCTACTGCTTTTAATGCCATCGGTACTACGGAAGGAGTACCTGCTGCACAACAAAAGCTAACGTTTCTGACCAAAGATATGCTAACTCTTCCTCCTGCCCTTTGGGTTGTGAAAACACCTCCAACACCCATCCAAGGGATTAAGCTATCACCGGCATCAAAAATACTCGGCAAAACAGCACTCGACAAAAACAAGGGAGGGCCCGTCGTGAATGAAACTGCTGTTTCCGTTCATACCAATAACATAAACATTGTGAAACGATATATTAAGGCCGCCGATGCCTTCCTCGAACCCGCTGACACCCAAAGACTAAAAACAGATCTCTTAGCAGCTATTGCAAACAAAAACTATACAGCGGCCAATGCCATCATTCTTGAAATAAAAACCAAAGCCACCGCCAATCTCGCTGCAGCCGTACCGATCTTTCAAGCTCGTCTAACGTCTGTTCCTAGCAGTCTTGCAGCTGAGGAGCCACGTGTGGGGCAAAGAGCATCACATGTAACGAAAGAACAAGAGCTAAAAGATAAATTAAAAACGCTGCAAACAAAATGTCATGGACTATTTAATTTTACGCTCGTAAATTCTGTCGCCCAGGATGCGGTCTTTTTTCAAACACAAGGGAATTAATTTCTGGTGGCCGTGGATGAAATACCCACGGCCGGTTAATCATAAGTAACTTCCTAATGCTTGTCGAAGAATTCCGCCAGATGGCGCAGAAAGGCCGCGATCGTTTTGGGATCACAACACCAGCAGGCACAAGAATCGGACGAACAACAGACTTCTTTTTTCTCTTTTGTTTCTTTACTCATTTTTTTCTCCTTTGGTTAGTGTTGGGTGTTCATCACCCTCCTTGCAACTACATTGGTCGACAAGATCGGCCAGGTCGCGCAAGGTCTTGGCCAAATCTTTTCCCTCAAGGGAATAGTGCACTTCTTTCCCCTGTTTAATGGCCTTCAAAATTCCGGCATCTTTAAGTGTGCCCAAATGTCTTGAGACTCCTGAAAAATCCACATCACAACATGTTGAGAGTTCGCTTACATTGCAATTGCGGGCGCCTTTCAAGTGGCAACGGCAAAGGTAATTGAACATGGCCAAACGATGGGGATCACTCAGGGCCTTAAAAACCGCCGAAAGTTTTTCGTAATTGAAATAAGAGCAGCAACTGCTTTTTTTCTTCATAGTCTGATACTTGCATTAATCTGCAATCATGTCAACGATTATTTGCAAATAAATGCAAGTGTTTGTTTTATTTCTGCTCGCGGGTCTTAACGAAATCGACAAAGGCATTATACTCATCAGACAGTTCCGTAAAGAAGTCCCCAGGTCGAAAAGTGACATGTTCAAGCTTGCCCTGCTCGCGGCACTCACGAAGATGCTTCTGTAATTTATAAATCGGCCCGGCAATTTTATGGGAGAGGTAAAGACCGCCGGCGAAAAATAAAAAATACATGACCGCAATACCGGCAAACTCCACTGACATTAAGAATTCTTGCCGCTCAAGCATTTTTGCCAGCTCTGGAGACTCTATCCCAAGTGAGCCAATAATATTATGCAATCCCCTATTCTTTTCTATCGCAGCATAAAAGAGATAACCAACTGTTTGCAAGGCAACAAATCCGAAATATCCCAGCATTCCCCACTGCAATTTTGGATTTATGACAATATTTTTGAAAGATCGCATTTTGCGAAAGTCTTGCACCGTCTCCACGTTTTCTGACCCCATATCGCCACCGCCCACTAAAAGTAGAAGAACTCATCATATCCTAACGTAAATTTTTGATTTCATTGCAACGGTTATATTTTCCCTAGGGGTAAAAAACCGATCATCCTGCCTTAATAAATGGCCAGTCATCAAAAACCTGATACGTGAGATAACTAGTCAAATTTATAGAATAATATGAAAAATTTTACCGTAGGTATGCACTATCAACTACTATATAGTTAAGTGAATTATTGAAATTGTCTCAGGCCCTAAAGATGGGGGATGTTTATGAAATTGAATACATATCGCTTATGTACGATTCTTGCACTTAGTATCGCTCTTCACCCGATTCTCGTGATGGCAATGAATGTGAATGCCATGGTGGTGAATACTCAGGTGTCAGTTTTGAAATTGGATACTAATGTTTTTAAACAACAACTGAACACTCATGCGTTGGCGCCTCATTTTCAGACAGTACTCAATGATGGTGTCAACAAAGATATAATTTTAAAGTATTATCCGTGTCTTAAGGACATTGATCAGAGTCAGTTTAATACATTCAAGACTCGACTCGAGCGAGTTTTAGTCAAGAAGATTAGTGCCGTTGATCGTCGCTTTTCTATGGCCGCAATTCCTGCAACTGTGGCATTCACTGATGACATGAAGGCCATTGCGTCGGCAAAACTGGTGTTAAAAAATTCAGGAAAATTTACTTTTCAGCAATCTCAATTAATCAATGTCGCCAAATTGGGCAAAGATGATATTTTCAAAGTTAAAAAGATTGATCTCACCAAAAGTTTTGTAAAAAAGATTGATATCACAGGATTAAACAGTAATGTAGATTCGGGTGCCGCAGCTGAGGCAGTAGAGGATGTAGAAGAGGCAGCTGAAGGTGGTCCAGGGCCAGCGGTTTTTTCTGTTGACGAAAAAAGTTTTCGAGGCACCATTGGTGATCACGAGCAACTTTTCTGCGAAGTTTACCATGATGGAAAGTGGAAAAAAATTATAAGTGCGGTGAGCTACCTTCATACCCCATGCCATGAATTAAATGTACCCAAAGTTAAATTGGATAGTGAAGATGAAGAGAAGGAAGATGAAAAGGCCCCCGCAGGCGGGGGATGCAGTGTTGCCAAATGGAAGTGGCATGTAATCGACCTAGGCTGGAAGCTGTCCTTGGCAAATGGGTTAATTAAAGATACTCGACGTTTTGACTTGCTTCAAAGGGCCGATTTCGAGAAGACCATCTACGATAACCATAAACTGAATCTTGGTGCGGTTCCGGTCGCTATACCCTAGTCGTTGACGCAGACTCTTGTAACTTCACGGAGGAAGTTGCTTATGAAAAATATTACTAGTTTTATTCGTTCATTTTCACGCTCGACCAGAGGATTTTCCCTGGCCGAAGTCATGGTGGCGGCCGGTCTATTTGGCGGTCTCTCGCTGGCGGTAATGCACTTCATGCAGTCATCCACTCAATCTTCCAATACGATTATGGCCTCCATGGAAGTGACTCAACTTCATAATCAAGTCCTGCTTCACCTCAGGGATGAAAATAATTGCCAATTAACCTTTGGGTCTCATCAATTTGGCGATGACAAGATTACGCTGGCAAGGGCCAAAGATGGCGTAAAAGATGCCACATTCAAGGGGCTCACAGGGGAAAAGGCGCAAGTCAAACTAACGGGCATCAAACTCTATCGGCCGGATGAAAAACCACCGGTAGTTGCCAACATAGATACGGTCTATTCCGCTCCAGATCAAGACGGTTGGACGATTGTGGCCGAATTTAAATATGAAAAATATAAATCGACCGGTGGCACTGCCAAAATATTTGGAGGAAGTTCCGTCTCCAAATTTCATCTTTTAAAGTTTAATAATTTTGTTGTCGACGAAATGATTACCGTTCCAGCATCCTGTACGTCAGACCCCCATAATGTTGTAGGGCAAGGACGCGAATACCAACTGGACGATGGAACAATTCTGTTCATCGCTCCTTGCCTCAAAGGCGATCCTGAGAACGCGATTCAAAGTTGTGTCATTTTATAGCTTGGAACTGACAAGCAAACATTTCTTTGCTTTGCTTAGTTGCTTGATCTGATACTCACGTTTCAAGGCTTCGCTGCGTGTAGCGTATTGTTCACTGTAAATTATTTTTAACGGTGGATCGGAGCGAAAAAATTTTGCCTTTTTCTGTCGGTTACTTTTATGCTCCAAAAATCTCCGCTGCATATCCAAGGAAATTCCGGTATAAAAGCGCCCTGACTTAGTTTCAATAATATAGACATCCCAAGGCAATTTCTTTTTTTTTCCCATCCTAATTAAATTATAGGATAAAATTATCCTAATGAAACCCAATATCATCACGCAAAAAAAAAGCAAACATCAGATGACCGACGAGCACTACTTTGCCAAAGTTTTGGAGATGCAAAAGAAGCTAACTTCCATCCAACAGGCCTATCTAGTGAGAAAAGAACGTGCCGTCATTGTCTTGGAAGGAGTTGATGCCGCTGGCAAAGGCGGATTGATTCGCCGTCTCACCTGGGCCCTTGATCCACGAGGTTTTCAAGTTTGGCCAGTTTCGGCACCATCAGAAAGCGAAAAAAAGGAACATTACCTACAACGTTTCTGGCGTAGTCTTCCCCATAAGGGCTCCATGTCCATCTTTGATCGATCCTGGTATGGCAGGGTTCTAGTTGAGCGCATTGAAGGTTTTGCTTCACATGAAGAATGGCGTCGGGCCTATGAGGAGATAAACCGTTTTGAAAAATTGTTAGTCGATGATCATTGTAAAGTTATCAAACTTTTCTTGAATATTTCCAGCAAAGAACAAGAAAAGCGCTTTAAGGAGCGCCTCACTCGTCCAGAAAAAAGGTGGAAACTGACTTTTGAAGATTTTAGAAATCGCGAAAAAAGACCGGACTATGAACACGCATTTAAAAAGATGTTTGAAAAAACTTCAACTAAGTGGGCACCATGGCATCTTATCACCTCAGATGATAAGCGCTGGTCCAGAATCGAGGCCCTTCACCTCTTAGTCAAGGAACTATCCCGCAATGTAGACCTAGACCCCCTTCCTGTTAATCCACAAGTTTATGAAATGGCAAAAAAAGTCTTTGGAAAAAGTGTCTTGAAACTGTTTTAAGCTATTTTACTACCGAAAATGATTCTCACATCCATGAGATTCGATTGATACTCCTCAAAATGTAAGAGGGAGTTATGTGCTGGTGCCATTTTTTGGAAAAAAGTATAACTATCAAAATTTTCGAGAAATTGTTGTGGCATAATAGTATTCAACATCTTTGCGTTGAAGCAAGCTCCAGCACAGGGACAATTCCCATCTCGCCCATCTGTCGCAAGAGAAGCGATCCAGCATGACTCTAATTCCTGCGGTGATAGGCCGAAGATATTTTTGTAAAAGATTTTTTCCGCCAAGGTCAAAGTAAAATGTGTATTTCGCCCTCCCTTCCCAGGTTTTTTTGCAGTGATCGTCACAGGACATTCGCCACCAGAAATAATGGCAAACGGGCCGGGCGGCATCTCTTTTAAACATTGAAGATGGAGTTCGATGGCCTCGGCCAATGGGCAAGACAAAACTCCCAAGTTTACGACAAACCTTCTACCGATGGAGGCCGCCACTGATTCCAGTGCAAGTTCTCCATCGCCAACAAGCTCACTGTGAATACTAAATTTTTGACCAACCGCCTTTTTCTCATCTTGGAGCTTTTTATAGTTGCTGGAGGCCAGAAATTTTTTAATTTTGGCTGAGCAATTTACGGGCAACCAACGCTCCACCACATCCTTGATTTGCTCAAGTTCCAACTCCATATAGATGAGAGGAGATGAAGCAACGGAGTGCCAGTCATGAGTCGGAACATCGGATAAGATAGAAAGGTAAACCTCTGCATCGCCCTTAAAACCGCATAGGGCACCACCATTTTTAAAGGCCGAAAGGGCCATGCGAAGCAAATTCATCTCAACAATAGAAATACCACTCTTTAACAAATGCGAATTAACCGCCTTGAGAAAGTCTTCCTCTAATCCTGGGGCAGCAATTTCTGCCAGGGCACTACCGCCCCCGGAAAGACAAAAAAATAAAGTACCATCCCTTGGAATCTGCTTAAGAGCATGCATCAGTTGTTGGCCGGCCTGAAATGATTGGTTCTCCAATTCAGGGTGCGCACCACGAATTAGAATCTCTTCAGAAATGCAGGAAAAATCTTTTGGCACAACGGCAATTCTATTTACAATCTGTAGCTGCTGATAAGTTTCTGAAATCGCCTGCACGTGATAGTAGGCAACTTTGCCAAGTCCCAGGACATAGAGTTTTGTTTGTAAGGAAAAATTCCGCTCAAAATTATCAGCTTTTTTTAGCAGTGCACGAATGTGCAGACTTTGGTAAATAGCATGCAACAACTCCTGCATAAAATACCTAAAATTCACTTCTCATATTTAACTGAACCACCGAATTTTTTTCTCGATCTTGCAGAGACTGAACTTGTTCAATGTAGTGTATTTCAATCGGCACCGGAATTAAGTGGGCCAAGAGAAGTTCAAGTTCTAAGGATAGACCCGGTTGGTAAAAATGTTGCTGGGGATTAGCGGAATTTACCGAGTTAGTGGCAAAGTAATTGGCCAAAATCCCTGGTGCGAGTCGCCGCAGGCCCACTGGAAAAATTCTCCCCTGCCAAGTCCAGTCAATGACTGTTTTGAGCATAGCTCCGGTGCGCAGTCCATACAGATAATCCTCACTGGGGCCTTTTATCCCCCTCACCGATTTTGCAGGGACAAGTCTTTTTCCAGCACGCAACTCTTCGCCAATTTCCAAAAGGGTAGAATTCGTCTGGGCCAAATTAAATTCACCCATAAGATAGAATTGGGCCCCTAAATGATACGTTCCCTTGGTGGTTATGGAATAAGTGTTCTCTGTTTCCTTCGGTAATACATCCTGAGAACTCTCAAATTCAGTGGATAGTGCACGTAAAGGATAAAATCCCAGGAATGCACGGTCACGTCTATAAATAATCAGTGATTCATAGAGCATTGGATAATCTTTTCCTATCGTATTATTAAGCGACTGCCAATATCCAGGACGGAGTTCTATATCCATTTTCCATCTATGCGAATCAAAGAAATTATAAGAGATTGGTAACTCTGACAATAAAGTGTTGGCCCGGAGTGAAGCTGGTAGCATTCTAGATTTTTCTAACTGTTCATACTGTAAAACGAAACCAAAGTTGAGCAACCAACGAGTCACACGATAATCAAGATCCACTTTTTGCTCTAGAGCTTCACTATCATTTTCATAACCCAAGATGAGTTGATTGTAGGCCATTGGATCTACAAAATTGAATTGAGTTTCAAATCGTCCATTATTGTCACCAGCAGTATGGGTAAGCATCCAACTAGAAAATCTCAAATTCCCCAACATTGAATATTCACTGATTTCCTGAGGCGCAATCGAGTAACTGGGTGCCGATGACTGTTCCCGTACAGCATCGTTCAGCAATCCATCAAATAAATCATGGCCTGGATCTTTCTCAAAAAAATATGAATACGCGACCGGTGCTTCCTCTTTCCTGGAAAGTGTTACCAACTTGTATTCATATCCTTGAGGAGTAAATTCTACCAACAAATAGCGCTCATTCTGCAAACGACGCGCATAATGAACGGCATCCGAAAAACCCAAGCGATATATCTTTCCGTGATTCCAGACAAAAAGTCCCGAGCCAAAGACGGTTGCTCCCGTAAAATAAACTTCCCCTTCTGGACCGACATCCATAGGGGCACCATAGAAACCTGGAATTGAAAAAAGTGGTTGTTTGCCTTTAAAACATGTTTTTTTATTCTTATACTGCCGAAAATAAATGGCTTCACCATCATGAGAAAGAAGAGCACTAGAATGGGCTTCACCGATTTTCTGCCCATCCTTATAGAGGACTGGCGCATGAAACCCTTCAGTCATATTAAAATAAAGCGTCCCGTTTTTGCGATCCATATCTTGCACAAGTTTTGAATCAAACTCAGAGGTATATTGTCCATCCTCGTCAAAAAGCGAAGCGTGTGTATATTTTCTTTTCACTAATCCCGTCGCTGCAGATTTAAATTTGCGCTCATGTCGAAAGATTTTACCGGCACGCAATAAGGTTTTTTGCGAACTCCTAATCTTGCCCTGAGCATCAAGAACAATTAACTTCGAATCATCACGTCCATCCCCTGAATACAAAAATACGATGGCATCACCAATTCGGTTTAGAGGAGTGGCCCGCACAGCAGTGAAAAGACTCTCGCCTAATTCGACTGCATGGTTGCTGGCGGCCTTGCTATACGAATTTAGAAAATCCGTAATTAAGTTCGAGTAATTGACCCCAAAATGCGCCTTAAAGGTGGCATTAAGACGTAAAGGATTGAAGTAATGAATGGCATGGGCCCAGAAGAAACGGTTGACGGCCAGAGTGCCAAAACGTTCTGCCAAATAGAGGCTAAAATACCCACCAACAATATATTTTTCGGTTCCGAAGGGAAAATACAACCCATTGTTAGTCAAACGTG
>CAYHRT010000050.1:0-19064 GCA_964359085.1 uncultured Bdellovibrio sp.
CATGAGACATGGGGCCATTGCCAATCAGGTCAAACTAGAACCCGTCTATATTGATGCAGAAGATTTGGAAAAGAATGATACACAAGCAATAGAAATTCTTTCTCAGGTTCAAGGCATCTTAGTTCCGGGTGGTTTTGGTGAACGAGGTACTGAAGGCAAAATCCGGGCCATTCGTTATGCACGTGAAAATGGTGTTCCCTTTTTTGGCATTTGTCTCGGTTTACAATTGGCCATTATCGAATTTGCTCGTCATGTAGCTGGAATTAAGGATGCGACCAGTGAAGAGTTTTCTTGGCCTGGGACTTACGTGATTCATTATATGAGAGGGCAATCCAAGGATGGGCAGAAAGGAGCGACCATGCGTTTAGGTGCCTATAACTGCTATTTGGAAAAAGATACTTTGGCCGCCAAAATTTATGGTGTTGAACAAATCAGTGAACGACACCGTCATCGCCTAGAGGTAAACAACCAATTTGTCTCGGCCCTCACAAAGGCCGGAATGGTGTTTTCTGGAAATAATCGCGAACTTGGCTTGGTCGAGATGATTGAGTTATCTTCTCGTGCTTTTTCTCATCCTTTTTTCATTGCTTGTCAATTTCATCCAGAATTTAAGAGTCGGCCTTATGCCCCTCATCCCATCTTTGCGAAATTTATTGAGATGGCCAAAGGAGACACAGGCGGTGCCAATAAATGAAGCAAGCATCAAAACCACCATTATTGCTCTTTGTTGGGCCTTGTGTTTTAGAGAGCGAATCGCTGGCGCTCGAGATTGCTCACCAGATTAAAGAAGATTTGCAAGATTTTGAGAGTAGAATTCAACTAATTTTCAAGGGTAGTTTTGATAAGGCCAACCGCACTTCGGTTGATGCTTATCGAGGGCCAGGCCTAGAAAAAGGTTTGGCCATTCTTGAATTAGTTAAAAAGCGTTTTGCTTTACCAGTTATCACCGATATCCATCTTCCTGAGCAGGCCGAAGAAGTCGCCAGTGTTGTCGATGTTTTACAAATTCCGGCATTTTTGTGTCGTCAGACTGATATGATTTTCGCTGCGGCCCTTGCTGCCAAAAAATTCGATCGCATGCTCAAAGTCAAAAAGGGACAGTTTTTAAGTCCCGAAGAAGCGGGCAATATTGTGAAAAAGGCCGAGTATTACCTGCCCAAGGACAAAATCTTACTCACGGAGCGGGGTAGTTCATTTGGATACAATAATCTGGTTGTCGACATGTCGAGCTTTAAAATCATGAAGAGTTTTGGAGTGCGAGCTATTTATGATGCCACTCACTCGGTTCAGAGGCCGGGAGGTCTTGGGACGGCAACCGGAGGTAAGCGGGAATTTGTGGAAGTGTTGGCCTGTGCCGCAGTTGCTGCAGGTGCCGATGGGGTATTTATTGAAACTCATCCAAATCCAGAAAAGGCCCTCTCGGATGCCGCTACCGCTTTACCTTTGCTTTCGATTAAGGCCTTAGTTGAAAAATTAGTAACGATTTATCAAGTTGTATAATTGTATCGGTGTCTCTATTTAGAGGTGGCCTATGCCAAATGTCGTAGTTACTCCTGATCTACGTGCTCTTGCTCGCAAGTATAAGGCCAAGCTCGATCCTATCAAAGTGGCCCTTTTTGATGTTGATGGGGTGCTAACAGACGGCCGTGTTTTTTATCATGGTGCTGAAGTTGGCTATAATCGATTGTTTAACATTCGCGATGGCTATGGGTTGAAAATGTTACCTGAGGCGGGGATAAAGGTTGGAATAATCTCGGGAGGTAACTCTCTGAGTATTATAAAGCGCTTCACTGAAAATTTGACCGTGGATTATTTTTTTATTGGAAGCGAAGATAAACGCGGGCCCTATTTAAAAGTTTTGGCCGACGGTTATACTGATGATCAGATCCTCTATATGGGTGATGAGTTTTTTGATCTGCCCCTATTGCAGCGAGCAGGTTTTTCGGCCGCTCCTCGCACCGCAAGCTCAGAAATTTTAGAAGTGGTAGATTATGTTCCTTTTTCCTGGCCTGGAAACGGTGCCGCGCGCGAGGTGATTGATTTGCTCCGCTACGCTCACGGGTTTGTTCCATCTATTCCAAATTTTTTGTGTGATTTTAAAAAGTGACCGAGAATATGTCGCAATTCCAAAAATTGAGAGAACTTCTTGAAAAAAATTACTCCTGGCCTGCTCCTTATTTATTTAAATTTATTATTCCAACCGAAAAAGAAGTAGAATTTAAAAACATCTTAGGTCTTGATGTAATGGTTCAACAGTATGAAGTGCGAGCTTCGGGTAAAGGAAAATATCTTTCCTTTACATTCAGTATGAGTTTTTGCTCTTCTGATGAAGTAATCGAAATTTACCGAAAGGCCGTTAAGATACAGGGTGTTTTGTCGTTATAGCTTTGATGCGGGAGGGGAAAATGGGAAATCGTACGGCCTTAGTTGTGGGTGGCGGGGCTTTTGGAACTTCTATTGCCAATGTGCTTGCGCTTAATTTTAAAAAAGTTATCCTCAAGGTGCGTTCCGCCGATGTCTATGCAGGATTAAAAACAGGCGAAAATACCATTTATCTTGCTGGCCATAAATTGGCGATAAATATTCATGGTGCCATTACTTGGGATGAAGTTGATGATTTAGTCGAAGATGGGGTGGATCTCGTTGTTTCAGGTCTCCCAACCCATTCGATACGCGGCTTTTATAAGGAATATTATGAACGCTTTCTCATGTACCTGAAGCGGGATATCCCCTTTGTTTCGCTCACCAAAGGAATTGATCCAGATACTTTGGAGCTTTCGGATGATCTCTTCTTTGACCTTTTCCCCTTATATCGTGATCAGTTCTGCTTTCTCTCGGGGCCTAGTTTCGCCAATGAGATTATGCAAGAGCAGATCACGCTTGTTTCTCTCGCTGGTCGTTCAAGAAAAATTTTGCAGGCAGTGGCATCCATGATGGACACGCCCTATTTTAAAGTTTTTTGTACTTACGATGTGAAGGGCGTATTGCTCGGAGGTGCTTTGAAAAATATTTTGGCCATCGCTGGTGGAGTTATTGAAGGCCTTGGTTATAACCACAATACACGAGCGGCCATGATCACTCGCGGGATTGCAGAAATGTTGCGCTTTGGGCAGGTCTATAATGCCAGGCCAGAAACATTTTATGGTCTATCCGGGATGGGAGATTTAATTCTAACCTCTACCGGTGATCTCTCCCGAAATAAACTCTTTGGTTTGGAAATAGCCAAAGGTCGTAATGCAGAAGAAATTATTAAATCCCAGCGCTATACCGTTGAAGGGTACAAAACCACCCGAGCGGTTCACGCCTTGGCCGAGCGTTATCAAATTCGCGCTAGAATTGTGAACGGGCTTTATCAAGTCTTGTTTGAAGCAGCTGCCCCAGGCGACATTATCGCCCAGATGATGCAGCTGCCTGATCGTTTCGATATAGATTAATCCTCAGGGGGTGCCCTTCGAAGGGGTATCCCGATCATATTTGTAATAGCATTTTAGTCTGTCGAAACACTATTGCGAGTGACTTTTTCCGATGATATATCGTTTTATCAGCATCATATATCTAAGGAAGGTTAAAATAATGCAAAAATTTTTACAGCTATTTTTATGTTTATTCTTGTTCGCCCTGATGGCCTGCAATGTTCCGCCCGAAAGTCCGAGTTCCATTTTGAATCCAAATCATGAAACGACAAATATCCAACCACCGGTTGAGGGCCCGGCAATTGAGATCCCGCCGGCCGAAGATCCTCCCACAGATGAATTCCGCGATCCGGCCGAGTGGCCATTCTCTTCCGTTTCTCCTTGGAATATGCCCATTGGCAATGGTGCCAACTATCAACAAACTAGTGATGCCTGTACCCGTTCTCTCATTTCTGAATCGGCCGGTGCATCGATTAACAGTGAGGAATGGAGCCATCCTGTGTACCATGCAAGTTATCAAGACCCTCTCGTTCCTCTTTTTTTAAATGGTGTTGAGCAAATTCGTATTAACATCCCAGCAGATGCAAAATCATCTTTACCCTTCGATGCAGACAGCCACTTGCACATTATTGATCCCACAGGAAATTATGTGGTTGAAATGTATCGTGCTCTTCCGCGCGAGGGAGGTGGATGGAATGTCGACTATTATGTCCAGCTCGACTTGCGGGGCCCAGGAATTCTCGAAGGGGGAGCTCGGGCCTATGGTGGCAGCGCCATTGGTGGCCTGATTCGAAAAGGAGAACTCGATCAAGGAATCAGACATGCGTTGGCCATTGCTCAGCCATGGACGCACCTCTGGCCCGGGGGCATTGTTTGGCCGGCGAGTAAAGACGATGGCAATATTCAGAGCAAATATTCCGGCAATTACCCCATGGGACAATTGGCGGCGATCCCTTCAAATATAAATCTTGAAGAACTAAATCCTCCTCTCTCCGCTGAAGGCCTTGCCATCGGTCGTGCTATGCAAGACTTTGGTGTTTATAACGTTGATTCGGCCGGTGCCAGTGTTGCCTATGCCGAGCCGGCAGCAGCAGGTGAATTGGGCCGTGCCCGAAATGATATGCCACGATTATGGGCGCTTTTGCGTTGTGTGACCAACAACTCCCCTGCAAATGTGGGGGGAGGTGGAGATCTTCGTCGCGCACCATTGGCACCGCCTTTTTTTGAGAATTAAAAACGAAAGATTGAGGGTCTATCAAGCTGTTTTTACAAGAATGATCCGAAGGTGTTTTCGGATACATTTTTCGCTTCAAATCATACGATCGACATATTATGCTCTTTCGCGATGAAATATCTAAATGAGCACCATCAACGGTCGGCCGACCGTCACCCAATTTCTTTGCTGTTTGTATCGGCCCGTCTTGTATTCCCTTGCGTATTCTCTTTTGTATTATTTTGGTCAGCAGCGGCGATGGCCGAACAGATTTCAGATCGACATGTTGACTGGCGCAACAACTCGGCGTCGGCCACTACTCTCAGTAACTCTTCCGACACGAACGAATATCTACTCAGGACCACTCACTTGCTCAGAGATGATCTTCCCCGAAGCAAGGAACTGCACATCCTTGAAAACCGCAACTATCCCATCATCAGGACCGACTCGCCACTTTTTGATGCCATCTATGCCATGTCTATCAACGAAGTCGAGGAGAATGCTGTCGAAGAAGTTCGAGATAGTTCCTTTTCAACTGAACCTTGCCATTGCTTTGAGACTGGACGTAAGTGGAGTTATGTTTGGACTAGGGACATCTCCTACGCCGCACATCTGGCACTTGGCGGATTAAACCAGGGTAGGACCAAGAACACACTACTGTTTAAAATCTCCAAAAGGCGAAACCAGTCTGAAGATACCGTTGAGATCATTCAAGACACCGGGACCGGGGGAAGCTGGCCCTTGAGCACCGACAGAGTGGTGTGGGCCATGGCCGCCTGGGAACTCCTCCATCATCTGGAAGGCCAGGAAAGAAGCATTTTTTTACAGACGTCCTATCGTGCCATTTTAAATTCAATCGAAAACGATCTGATCGCCGCCTTCGATCCGAACGATGGACTTTACACCGGAGAGCAGTCATTTCTAGACTGGCGAGAACAGACCTATCCGCGATGGGTTGCCGATAATGTCGTCCATATCGGGATGTCCAAATCATTATCCACCAATGTTGCCCATTATATGGCACTTAAAACCTTGAGCTTGATGGCCCTGGAATTGAGGAGAGCGACCGACCATCAGCGCTATCAAAAGCTGGCGTCAGAACTTGCTGGCAAAATCAATACCCACTTCTGGGACAACGAAAAGGGTCTGTATCGCACCTACCTGATCACCTATCTGGATCGTGCTCCGGTGGATAAATATGACTTGTTAGGCAATGCCTTGGCCGTGCTCTCAGGTGTTCCCCAGACGGAAGAGCAGAAGAACTGCCTGGATAATTATCCGATGGTCTTGGCAGGAGCACCTGTGGTTTGGCCGCAGGCGCAAGAAACGGCCATCTATCACAACCGGACCATCTGGCCTTTTGTAACCGCTTACGCCATGCTGGCCGCCAGTAAGAACCAACAAGCTGCCGTGTTCAACCATCTGTTTTTGTCGATGATTAGGGGCGCCGCCCTCAATCTTTCAAATATGGAAAATTTCGAGTTTCTATCAATGAACAACTGGCTGGACGATGGCAATCTATCAGGGCCAGTGGTTAACTCGCAGAGGCAGTTATGGTCGGTGGCCGGCATGTTGGCGGTGCAAATACGGATGATCTTTGGTCTTGAGGTGGAAAAAGCGGGCATTCGTTTCAATCCCTTCATCACGGCCCAGATCAGAAATACCATCTTCAAAAATGGCCATGAACTTAAGCTGAGCAACTATCGATACCTTGATAAATTGATCAATGTCCGTTTGAAGCTTCCGGCCATATCCGCCGAAGTCGTCAAAGACGTCGATGATAAGAGCTATTATGTGGTCACTGAGACCGTGCTGAATGGGGCCGTCAGGCAAGATCATTTACAATTCATAACCAAGGATGATCTCTTATCCAAGAACGAGTTAGTTATCACTCTTGCATCGCCGCGAAGGAGTGCCGGAAGCATCAAGGTTAAGAAGTTGGATAACCCCTATGGTCTATCGAGTACCGATTACGAGGCCTTGTACGCCCCGGAAACGCCGCAACTTTTCTCTCCGAATAACCGTGGTGGTTATCCGGAGCTAAGTTTCAAGACCGAATCATACCGGAACATATACTTCAATGTTTACAGGAACGGAGTTCTGGTCAAAAAACAGCTCCATCAGAAAACCTTTATCGACTATGGCTGGGAAATGGGGGCCACTGCCTGCTATGTGGTCGAAGCGGTTTTTGAAAGCAGCGGCAACCGTTCGCTCCATTCTGAACCACAATGCTTTTGGGAGAGCGACTCCATCTCGGTGATACCCGTTACAAATTCTGGCCTCGGTTCTTTTTTGAATCTCAGTTCCTTCACTGATCATGGTCGCAACTTTGTTAGACTAGGGGATAGTCAGCAAAATGGTCAGCAAGACTTTCTGGAATTCCGAAATTTTTCGCCCGCCAAATCAGGAACTTTTGCGCTGCAATTGAATTACAATAATCTCGGTTACCTCAACACAGGCATTACCGCTGCCGTTAAAAAAGTACAGGTCATCAACCAGCAGAATGGAGAGGTTACCGAGAGTGGAGTATTCATGATGCCCCATCACAGCAGTGATCGCTATTGGATTGACTCCAATTTTGTAACCGTGACTCTAAGGAAGAATGGTCTTTACACCATCAGAGTGAGTGATTTTTACAATATGTCGTATTTTGAACACTTCATGCACTATCTCTACCGCGGTGGGCGAAATGGTCAATATAACCAGGCCAATATCTCTGAGCTGAAAGTGCTCTTCATGGCACCGTAATCACGAGATCATTGGACATCATTGTATTCTTTTCAATGCCATAATATTTTATTGATTTTCCTTTCTGTTAGAGAGACTTATTGCCCATGAATAATAGAAACTCTACAAAACCCATCCTGCTGGTCTTAGTATTTTTCGTATTTTTCGTATCTTTGGTATTTTTGGCATCGGACATCTTGTGCCAGTCTGCGCAGGCCAATCCATTCATTTTTAAGCACGACCTATCTAATGCTCATTTAAAGATCGAGCTGCTCAAAGATCGTGGACTGCACTTTGAACTGTTGCAATTTCGCCCGGCCCAAGACCGAATTTGGATTTCACCAATGCTGGTGAAAGAGTCGATCGAACTGGATAAGAGTTACCAGCAGAATGGTAATAGCTTGAGCAACAGTATCTACACGATCCAGGTGGATAGCAAAACTCTTTGTGCCACCGTCGTCGATAAGTTACAGGAACTGAAGCTGGGAGATTTCTGTCCGCTCAATATGCACTCTGCTTGGAAGGGACTTTCGGTCTTGTCACCCGAGATAAAGCACTTCTATGGACTCGGCCAGTACTTCACTAATCCAGGCACGGCCGATGGTGACCTCGGCGGTAGGGTGTGGGACCCCCTTGCCAATGGCCATGGCAATGCTCTGCGATCGTTTAGCAAAGGAGCGAATAGCTATGCCATGTTCCCGGTTCTCTATTCCCTGGGAAACGGCAATCGCAATTTCATGCTCTTTTATGACAGTACCTACAAGCAGATGTGGTCGCTCAATCAGTCACCTTGGAAAGTTGAATCCTACGGCGACCAAGTCCGTTGGTTTGTTTATACCGCCTCGGATGTGCGCAATCTCAAGCGACAATATATGAACATCACGGGCCATGCACCGGTTCCACCCAAGGATGTTTTTGGCCTGTGGGTTTCTGAATTTGGCTATGATAATTGGAAGGAAATTGATCGAGTGATCGGAGACCTTCGCAGCAAAAACTTTCCAGTCGATGGTTTCGCCCTCGACATCCAGTGGTTTGGCGGCGACTTTTACCAGGGTAATGTGGATCGAACTGGCAGCCGTTTTGGCACACTGGAATTCGATAGTAAGCGCTTTGGTAATGCCGAAGCCAAGGTGAGACAGTACAAAGAAGACGAGGGCGTTGAGCTGATGCCCATTGAAGAATCCTATATCTCCAAATTTCTGCTTGAACACCAACAGCTTGCAACGAAAGGATACATGGCCAAATGGTGCGGAAGCGATAATCCCACCGAGTTGACATCCAACCCATGGTGGGGAGTCGGGGGAATGATCGACTGGACCAATCCCCATGCCGGCGATTTCTGGCACGACCACAAGAGGGCCACGCTGGTATCCATGGGCATCACTCACCACTGGACTGATCTGGGTGAACCGGAGATGTATGACGATAATTCGTGCTACTGGGGTTTTCCTGAACTTGGGAAGCACAATCATTCCGATATTCACAATATCTACAATTTTCGCTGGCTAGAGAGCATTGCGCGTGGATACGAGCGTAACGCCAACAAGGAGCGACCTTTCATGATGTCCAGGTCGGGTACTGCTGGCGTCCATCGATTTGGCAGCGCTATGTGGTCGGGTGATATCGGTGCCAACATGAATGCTATGACTGCCCACTATAACGCCCAGATGCACATGTCCTTCTCTGGAGTTGATTACTATGGTGCGGATATTGGAGGATTCCACCGTCGTCCGGATACTTTAGATGGCGATCCAGAGATTCTGTACACCCAATGGTTTGCCAACGCTGCACTTTTTGATTTTCCCATCCGTGCTCATACCTGGAACCTGGCGAATAACTTACACACCTCTCCGGCCTGCATGGGACATACCTCGTCGAACAAGGCAAACCTCTATCTACGCTACAAGCTCTTCCCATATTATTACTCTCTGGCGCACAATTCATGGCTGACCGGCGATGGAATTGTAAGGCCGATGGTGCTGGAATTCCCAACTGATCTGCATATTCGAAAGATGGGGAACCAGAAGATGATCGGGCCATATCTAATGGCCGGCATGATCGCCAACTATAGTGAAACTGAACGAGACCTCTATTTACCCAAGGGAACCTGGATCAATTACCACACTGGTGAATTTTACAAGAGCACTGGGCGAGAGATACGAGAGATAAAAGATATTCCTGCTTACCAAAACGATATTTTCCGGCTCCCACTCTTGGTTAAATCTGGGGCCATCGTGCCAACCATGCAGGTTGATGATCAGACCATGAATATTTCTGGTAAACGCAAAGATGGGAAGGCAAGTGAAGAATTTGGCCTGCTGATCGCCCCCGATAATCAGCAGAGCGAGTTTGTGGTTTATGAGGATGACGGAAAAAGTATTGAGTACCAAAGTGGTGAAGTTGCCACCACCCAAATTACCCAGAAGCTAAATGATGACGGTGAGCAAGTTGAGCTGGTGATTATGCCTACCCATGGCCGCTATCAGGGAATGCTCGACCAGCGAAACTATTCGATTGAGTTACTATTGGAAAACAAAAAAGTTGAAAGCGCGACTCTCAATGGAAAACCATTAGCGGCCTGTTCTCCCGGCGTGCATCTCAATTGCTTCGGTCCCATAGGATATAATCACGTCGCGCTTTATCTGGGCCGCCACTCAGTTGATGATCGAAAGCTTTTGCTGGTTAATCTTGCTAAATCCGACAAGCAAACTTCGATCTTTTTTAAATGTCAAAACGGTTATACCCAAAACGGCGAGTCCATTTATGTAGTGGGAGATATAGACCAGCTCGGTGGTGGAGATGTTTCGAAGGCCTTGAAACTTGATCCATCCGCATACCCGACATGGACTAGCTACTTGACAGGACTTCAGACCAACCAGAGCATCAAGTGGAAATGTATCAAGAAACATGCCACAGGAAATCTTCATCGCGTTTTGCACAGTTCGGAAGAACAAACCATACGCACACCAAACGAAGGTTATGCCGGGAAGGCAAACATTCAGATGTAGCCACAAGCCTTATACCAAACGCATAAATTAACCATGGCGTCGTCAGCCTTCGGTCTCGCCGTCTGCGCCTTGTCTTCCTACCCATGATTAATTTCTACGTTTGGTATTAGTGCCCCAATGAACTGCGGATTTCTTGCAACGTAATGGTTTCGCCAAGAAACTTTAATTCTCCATTGGCATTTTGAACATAATAGGCGGGGACGCCTGCCGCTCCATGCTTGAGCAACCACTGGCCAATAACTTCATCTCTCTTTGTCCAGTCGCCGAGAAGGAGTTTCAAGTTGTAATCTGTGGCCATTTGTTTGAAAGCTTCCGTATTAATAACAAATTGCTCATTGGCCTTGCAGGTAAAACACCATTGCGCCGTAAAATCAATAAAGACATTTTCTTTTAATTCTTTGGCCTTTTCCATTTCCGCTGCGCTCCAAGGAATCCAGTTCAACCCTTGGGACTGTTTTTCCACGAGGAGTCCTGTGGAAGGTGTGATCTGAGAACTAATGGAATTTGGCCATAGCATGAGATGGGTAAAGGCAAGTAACGGCATCATAAAGATGAGTGCCCGCCACAGGAATTGCTTTGAAATATTTTTCTGAAAATAAAAAGCAAAAAAAGTAAGAGTTATAGTACTGATCAATTTGGTGGTGGGGAGTGTTCCATCGGTTAAGGCCTGGAATACATCCAGCAGCCATACAACAGTCAGGAGAAGGGTTAGTCCTAGAAATTTTTTTAAATGTTCCATCCAATGCCCCGGTTTGGGGAGCAACTTCATGCTGCTAGGAAAAATCGAAGTGATGAAGAAGGGAATACTAAAACCAAGACCTACTGCTATGAAGATGAAGATAATTTCCATGGGGCCACGGGTAAATGCAAAAGTGATGGCCGTTCCTAAAAAGGGAGCACTACATGGGGTAGAAAGAACTGTGGCCAGAACTCCACTGAGAAAATCTCCAATAAATCCTTCTCTTAGGGATACATTGCCTAAGATTTTACCACCTGGAACCATGAACTCGAAAAGCCCATATAAATTTAGAGTTAAGACAAAGAGAAGGATAGACATGATGGCCACAAATCTGGGGGATTGTAGTTGAAGTCCCCAGCCCACCGTTTGACCGCTCATTTTTAAAAACACTGCCAATAGTCCCAAAAAAATGAAGGAAAGAAGAATGCCTAAGACATAGGCCATATTATGGCGCCAAAGTTTGATAGGTGAGTCAGCACTATGTTTCAAGAGTCCAAATAATTTGAGCGAAATAACCGGTAACACGCAAGGCATGAAGTTCAAAATAAATCCGCCGAAAATGGCGAGGAGGATAATCCAGAGAATACTCTGTTCACTGTCACTGGATGCTTCTGCTTCATTGAGAGATGGGGATGAAGCGTCTTTTTGTTCCTCAACATTAGATGATGGTTGATGTTTTGGAAGGATTTTGTATAAAAGAGCATAGAACGAATCCATCTCCTTTAACTGCCCTTTTTTAAAATGATCGACCATTTTTTCTATAACAACAGGTTGACCACCTGAGGGGGGATAATACATAAATTTAAGAGGCAGCGGCTTGTTAAAATGTCCATCGGCCGGCAGTGTGATGGGAGGTTCTTGGTACTGGCCATCCCATTCAATAATGATTTTACCGAAGAGATCAAGCCCTTTGCCGCGATACCATTGGTCGTGTCCAAAATTAAAGGGAGCGTTGGGGAAGGGAATTAGGAGAGGTTGTCCGGCATAATCTGGGGCGATTTCATAGACCCGTGGAAAATTCAAAAACAAAATTAATTCTTTTTCTTTAATGCCTTCATGCAAGGTGAGATCGAGTGCGGGAGGCCAGGGGGCCATCTTTGGCAGTGATGAGAAGCGTGATTGTATTTCTTCCTGGGAAAGATCAATTTGGACAATATTGTCGGGGGTGGATTTTTCAATTTGAATTTGGTTCCCTGTCAATTTGAGATCTGCCTCCCAATGCCCTGGAATACAAATATGTTTGCAGGCCAACCATGAGGCCTTGATAACAAAAGGAGTTTCTAGAAGTGTTCGCATTTCTAGCGGAATTTTAAAAAAGATGGAATAGGTGCCCGTGTGGCCATAGGCCCAGAGATCGCCTTCCTCCATATATTTTTTGGGTGCAGGCCGTTCTTGTTCAATAAGTGAAAGTGCTTTGCCCTTTTGAAAAAAAGAAATTTTTGTCGGTAGGCCGGCATCACCGGGATTGTGCCAGTAAGTGTGCCAGTCAGGAAAATTTTCAAAGTGAGTAACAAGAAATTGCTCTGAATTTGTTTGAAAAAAACTGATGCCAACTTTGACTGGAATGTCGGGGATACTCTTCTGGTCTTGGCCAAAAGTCATTCCCAAAGAGAGAAGGAGATTCAAGACACAAATCACAACGATTTTCATCATGAGCATACTCTTGAGATGAAGAAGGGGCGAAGCTAAACTTTGTAAGTAGAGCGACGAAATTTGGAGGCCTCTTTGGCCTTACGCTTTTGTGCTGATTCAGTTTTTTCTTTTTTTCGGACAGAAGGTTTTTTGAATTCTTTTCTTTTTCGGTATTCTTTTAAGACACCCGCAGATTCGCACAGACGTTTGAATTTTTTTAGAGAGCCTTCGACACCATACTTAGAACCATCGATATCGATTTTTACAGACGAATCATTGGGCATGTAATACTCCAGCAAAAAAGGCCATTAATAATGTGAAAACGGGCCATTATATAACTCATGGAAAAGTCATGCAAGGGTGGCGTATAATCCTTATCTGAGCACTATTTCCAGGGACCTAGGTAAAGTTAAAAGTATGTTAAACTATATGCAGACGCTGAAAGTGCGAGCACGAGCTGCTTTCGAGGGTACCGCAGGGAGTTATTGGAAGTGATAGATATGCGAACTCTGTTATTGGATTGTACCTATTTTCCGATCAAAGTTGTAAGTTGGCAGAGGGCCATGATTCTATGGTTGACTGGCCGTGCCGAAGTGGTAGATGTCTACGAAGAGATTGATATCCGTTCGCCTAGGATGCAATTTAAACTACCGAAAATATTGAGATTATTGGCGAGACATAAATCTACTTTAAAGGTCCGTTTGACGCGCTTTCATGTCTTTACTAGAGATGATTTTACCTGTCAATACTGCGCCCGTCAGTTTTCCATGAAAGAATTAACGTTAGATCATTTAGTCCCATTGAGCCGTGCTGGAAAAACTTCATGGGAGAATGTTGTGACGGCGTGTCAGAAATGCAATGGCAAAAAAGGAAATTTATTGCCTGCTGAAGCCCATATGTATCCCAAAAACCGACCCACTGTGCCAAAATGGACCCCACAGCTCGTCCTCCGTTTAACCGATCAAGATCCTTTGGAATGGCGAGACTATCTCATCTGGGATTCCGATTTGGCATCCTAGAACTATTAAAGTTTTTTCCATTTACTCCGATAACGTAAGAAGCATACGCCCAAACAAGGAAGGGCCATGGTTCGAAGCATAATTTTATCGATGTGTTGTCTATTCACTGCCTGTGACATGGTCAAGCGTTTTGAGCAGCGAGCGGCACAAGTCAATAATTATGAGGCCCGATCTTTGGAGTTGGCGCGGGAAAATCGTCTACTTTCTGCCCAAATCAGCGACTTGAAATATGAACTTGAAACATTCAAATCAAAAAATGCTTATTTGCAATTACAGCTGGGGGCCGGAAAGGTAGGTACCGATAGATCCCCTGCCAGCGTCGCTACCGTGCGTTCTGTTTTTCCTACTAATGATTTGGTAAACCAGGGTACATTTAAATGGGGCGCCAAAGAATTGATGGCCATGGCACAAAAAGAATTTGAGCAGAAAAATTACGAAAAATCGGCGCAATTTTTTCAAACGTTTATCGAGCAATACCCCGGACATGAAGCTTTAAATGACAGCACCCTCTTCCAGGCCGGTGTGGCCGCCTACGAAAGTGGCAATCACCAGGATTGGGTATTAAAGAATTTAGATAATTTGTTGGTGAAGTATCCAACATCCAAGCATTACCGAGGCGCTAAATTGTGGATGGCTTTGGCCCAGTTAAAGCAAGGGGATTCCAAGGCCTTCTTTGGAACAGTAGAAGAATTTCGTAAAAAATATCGCAATACTACGGAATGGCAAATATTGAGCGCCCATTATGAAAGAATTTTACAAAAATATAAAGATTAAAAAAACATCGCAAGAACTTCTTGTCGTGGCCAGTTATTTGGCCTTCTTGTTTTTATGTTGGCATGAGCAAGCTATAGCGGCCCCCGTCGCTATTGTGAAAGAGGTATCCGGGAATGCGTTTAGCATCGTTGAGGGAAAGGCCCATTCTCTAAAAGTGGGTGATCTGGTGGATGATATGAGTGAGATTGTGACAGAAATGGGAAGTCAGATTTCATTTCATGATTACTATAATCACGTATACCATCTGGCCAGTGCTGGTCACGTTCAGATTATGCGGCGTCTTATTGATCTTCGTTCTGGACATTTGTGGGTGCAAACGAAAGGCGATGGGGGGGTGTCTCTTGTCCAAACCGCCAATGCCAAAGTGACCTACAATGTGGGAGAAGCGATCATTTCTTATGACAGCGAAAGCGGTAAGACGCAAGTTTTGTCGGTACGTGGGAAATTTGATATGTGTAAT
The DNA here is from genome assembly GCA_964359085.1 of uncultured Bdellovibrio sp. Lineage (GTDB taxonomy): Bacteria > Bdellovibrionota > Bacteriovoracia > Bacteriovoracales > Bacteriovoracaceae > GWA2-49-15. The sequence continues at coordinate 14,986 of CAYHRT010000050.1, forward strand.
CAGCTATTGGAAGATGTGGTTGTGGCCATCTATGACGGCCATTTTTCTTTTATCCAGAAGGATGTGGATAATGGAGTTCCTAGAAACCCAACTCCGATAGGTAGTGCAAGTTTTAAAAAGGTGACTGGGCTTTTTCTTGGAATCGATCCACTGTCGCGTTCTATGACCGAATCAGTTGTGACACCCGTAGTATTATCACCTGGCCGTATTCCTGCCTCGACATTGCCGGAGACGGTTCCCCAAGTGAAGAGCAGGACGAGTTCAGAAGCAGCGGCGAGTGTTGGCGGCGATATTGTATATTTGAAGAAAGAGGAACGTGTCGCACCCCATGAATTAAATCTTGCTCCGCTGTTGACTGAGAAGTTGGCCGAAGCCAAAAAAATTAGGCCTAAAATAAAGTGGAAGCGAGAGAATGCTTACAAGCAACCATCTAATGTGAAAATTAATGTGTATGGGGCCCAGCCAGCACCATCGACAAGACAACCCTCTCGTGCACCTGCCTCCATCGTATCTGGAGCAGTACCTGGTAATACCAGTGAAGTGAGTACGCCGAAGGATTCATTTGAAAATACGTTGACAGATAAATATAAACAGCAAATGCGTCATAATGATGAAGTCAATCATTTGATAGATCAACTCAAGAATTACGAGCAAGATTACAAAAAAGATTATTAGTCTTTTTAATATCCACCAGGCCCTGTGCGCTCCTTTTTTCTTTCTATATACTATGCTTTTCCAGAAAAAAGGTGGTGTGCGATGTCGGTCTCTAATCCAAAGATAGAACTCAGGCAAGCCTTTACCTACGATGATGTCCTGCTTCGTCCCGGCCATTCGGAAATTCTTCCGAGCGAAGTCAACGTGAGAGGCCGTTTTAGCCGCAATATTATAGTCAATGTACCCATTGTTTCGGCCGCCATGGACACGGTAACAGAATTCACCACGGCCATCGTCCTGGCCCAACTGGGAGGGATCGGCGTCATTCATAAAAATATGTCTCCCGCTGATCAAGCGCGGGAGGTGGGCAAAGTCAAAAAATATGAAGCAGGAATGATTTTTGATCCGATCACGGTTCATCCTGAATTGTCTCTGAAGGCCTTTTTAGAATTGTCACGCAAGCACAAAATTACCGGATTTCCCGTTGTCAATGATGACAATATTTTAGTGGGAATTTTGACCGGAAGAGATATTCAATTTGAAACTAATTTAGAGCAAAAAGTTAAAGATATTATGACCCCTAGAGACAAACTCATCACCACCAAGAGCAATGATTTAGATGAAGCCAAACATCTTCTGCATAAACACCGGATTGAGAAATTACCAGTCATAGACGAGCAAGGTCGGTTGAAAGGATTGATTACAATTAAAGATATTAAAAAGAGCATTGATCATCCTTTGGCCAATAAGGACAGCTTGGGCAGATTGCGCGTGTCCGCAGCTATTGGTGTTGGTGATCGGGAATTTGAACGGGCCCAAGAGATTGTTCGGTCTCAGGTTGATGCTTTGGTGATCGATACCGCCCACGGCCATTCAAAAGGTGTGTTAGACATGGTTCGTCGCTTAAAGAAAACTTTTAATCAGGTAGATGTAGTTGCTGGTAATGTGGCGACTGCTGAAGGGACAAAGGCACTGATTGAGGCGGGCGTTGATGGTGTCAAAGTTGGAATTGGCCCAGGGTCGATCTGTACAACTCGAGTTGTGGCCGGAATCGGTATTCCCCAAATGAGTGCGGTGATGGAATGCGCTCAAGCTGCTAGATTGGCAGGTATCCCGATTATTGCTGATGGTGGAATTAAGTATTCTGGAGATATTGTGAAGGCCTTGGCAGGTGGTGCAGGGTCCGTCATGATTGGTTCACTCTTTGCGGGTACGGATGAAGCTCCGGGTGAAACGGTTCTTTATCAAGGTCGTTCTTATAAGATCTACCGCGGCATGGGATCTTTAGGTGCCATGGTGAAGGGTTCTAAGGATCGCTATGGGCAGGGTAATATCGATGAAATTGGAAAACTAGTTCCTGAGGGAATTGAGGGGCAAGTTCCTTATCGTGGCTCATTGAGCAGCAACATTCATCAATTAGTGGGAGGTCTGCGAGCAGGTATGGGATATGTCGGAGCACGCACCATTCTCGAATTGCAAGAAAAGGCCGAGTTCATTTTGATTACTAACGCCTCTTTGCGTGAAGGCCATCCCCACGACGTCATTATTACGAAAGAGGCCCCCAATTATTCTGTCAGTTAAGGAATTGGAAATGAGTTTGCATCAGATTTGGATTGTCGATTTTGGTTCACAATATACTCAACTCATAACCAGAAAAACGCGGGAACTTGGATATAGCAGCGAAATTCTAACTGTGGATGAGGCACTTGAGCGGTTGCAAAAAGATGATTGGCCGGGCGCCTTAGTATTGTCAGGTGGACCTCAGTCAGTCTTCGAGGATCACACCGATTTTTCGATCTTTTTTCGACGGCCGGAACTACCGATCTTGGGAATTTGCTATGGCATGCAAATCATGGCCCATGCTTTGGGTGGGCATGTGGAACGTGGTCATTTAGGTGAATATGGGAACGCTCGAGTCCATTTTGAAAGGGGACAGGACATTGCTGGCCTGCCTTCCAACTTTTTAGTGTGGATGAGCCATTTTGATCATGTCGCAGGATTACCTAGTAATTTTGAGGCGGTTCTAAAGAGTGATAATGGTCTTTTGGCCATGATGATGTCGAAAGATAAAAAAGTGCCTCGTATGGGCCTGCAGTTCCATCCTGAAGTGGAGCATACGCAACACGGAAAAGATATTTTACGATTTTTTTACCAGAAGATTGCCGCTCTCCGAGAAGACTGGTCTCCAAAGGCCATGCTGTTTGAGGGGATTCAACTGATTACGGAAGCCAGGGCCACCAATGTATTGTGCGCTTTTTCTGGTGGGGTTGATTCTTTAGTCGCGGCCACTTTAGCCCACCGGGTACTGGGTGAACATTTGCACTGTTTTTTTGTCGATCATGGATTATTGCGACCTCAAGATTATGCCCACATTGAAGTATTAAAGAAGCACACGCCACTTTCCATTGAGATTATTGATGCTAAATTAGTCTTTGCCGAGCGCACTAAGGGGCTGAGTGATCCCGAGGATAAACGTAAGGCCATTGGCAAAACTTTTATTGAGGTGTTTGAAACTCAAGTTCATCGCTTCGAGCAGATTCATGACGTTCATTTCACGCATCTACTTCAGGGAACTCTTTATCCCGATGTGATTGAGTCTACTGGCCCTCATCAAAAGGGTGGCAAATCGGCCGTGATTAAATCACATCATAATGTGGGCGGCCTACCAGAGCGAATGAAGTTAAAACTGTTAGAACCGCTGCGCTTTTTATTTAAGGATGAAGTGCGGGCCTTGGGCCTAGAGTTGGGACTCAAGCACCAATGGGTTTATCGACACCCTTTTCCTGGACCAGGAATTGGAATCCGGGTACTTGGTGAGTTGAATTCGCCGGCCATTTTAAAAGTTCAACAATCGGATCAGATTTTATTTGAAGAATTAAAAAATTTTCATCTCTACCAGGCCATCTGGCAGGCCTTTACTGTCCTCTTACCCATTCGAACTGTAGGTGTTAAGGGCGATGCCAGGGCCTATGAAGAAGTTATTGCGGTGCGCCTCGTAAACTCCAGTGACGGCATGACCGCCAATTGGTCTGATGTCCCTAGAAATTTTTTGGAGACAGTATCTTCACGCATTACCAATGAAGTTCTTGGAATTACAAGAGTTGTTTATGACATCACGTCAAAACCTCCTGGTACTATTGAATGGGAATGAAATGACTTCTCTCTGGTGACTTTGTAACATCTGATGCTACCTTTGCGTAAAAAAAACTCACCCTTGAGGTCTACTGCGTGGAAAAACTAGATCAAAAATCGGGCCTTGCCCTATCTCATCCTGATAGCTTTATTCATCTGCACTTGCACACTCAATATTCATTGCTTGATGGTGCCATTCGCATTCGGGATCTGATGACAAAGGCCTGTGAATTTGGCGGTCCCGCTGTGGCCCAAACTGATCACGGCAATATGTTTGGCTGTATTGATTTTTA
>CAYHRT010000051.1:0-18968 GCA_964359085.1 uncultured Bdellovibrio sp.
CAAATATTCTGGGTGGGCCCAATCTGGATGTCTATGTAGATTTGGCCTCTACCGATGCATGTAAGAAAATGTTTTGTTGCTGAATCCAAATACTCAGGTATTTGCCAAGAGTAATTTCTCCAATCATAATTCCCAATGACTTACGACATTGAGGAGTTCAATTTCATGGAGTGTTATAAGCTTATTGTGTTTGTGCCGATTGATTATAAGGAACGTGTAAAGGATGCCTGTTTCAATGCTGGAGCGGGGAAGTTGGGCCAATATGATCGTTGTGCCTTTGAGATACAGGGGAGAGGACAATTTCGTGCTCAAGCGGGTGCCACACCGTTCATTGGAAGAATTGACCAAGTTACTGTCGTGGAAGAAGTGCGGGTAGAGATGGTGTGTGAAAAAAAATATATGCCGGCCATTCTTGCGGCCATGAGGCAGGCCCATCCGTATGAAGAGCCGGCCTATGATGTTTTTAAAATGGAAATACCTTGAAGAATCCTCTTGTTATTGCACTTGTTTTTACTGGGCTGATGATTTTTATAGGCCAGGGCCGATCCCAGGTTCCTTCCCGACAATCTCAACAGCAAGAAGAGTTACGCCAGTCCCTGCGTGAAAAAATGCGCAAGGATCACGAGATGATCAATCGCTTGCTTAACGACCATGGTTTTGCCAATATCAATCGCGATTTTCATGAACGCTTTAAAAAGTTATTAGAAGATTTTTACCAAGGCAGCCCGGAAGATTTTTTTCAGCAGCAAAAATTTGATCAGTTTTTTCGAGGTTTGCCCTCGGACAGCTTTGATCAGTCCGCAGATGGACAATGGGTAGACGCTGCCAGTGAACGAATTCTCATCTTGAAATTAGATATTCCGAAGGATTCGCCTCTCGATATCAAAATCGAGAAGGGTATAATTCACATATCGGGAAAAAATAAGAGGCGGAGAACGTCACAGCAGGGGGGGGAGATTGTGGAAGAGGTGCAATTTCAAAAGGCCTTTCCTATTCCCAGTGATTGCGTGGCCGGAAGTGCGCAGTTTGAAAACCGTGCAGATGAAATTAAAATTCGTCTGCGGAAAAGATCACACCCAGAAAAAGTTATACCTAAGGCCACTCCAAGTACCCCAGGTATTCAGCCCCTGGCCCCTAAACAAGGTGATATTACTCTTTAATATTACCTCGATACAATACCGCCGAGTAAAAAGCTCAAGTTATTTAGACTTATTGCCGAAGAGCCTTCTAGTAATAGGGGAGGATTCTGGTGCAGAATTTCTTTGTTTTTCTATTTACTTTAGAAAGTATTTTGCTGGTTGGCCAAGGCCATGCTGCTGATAAAGTTGATCAGTTGTATTTATCTCCCTATCGTGAAATTTCTTTGATTGCCTCTCCTGAGGGGTACTATCCCGGTAAAATTACTATCTTTGAAGGCGAAAAAGTACATTTTTTTGTGACCGCAATTGGGACTATGCCTAACTGTTTTATTATAAATGAAAAAGGAGTCTTTTTATCAGCACTTCCCGGCAAAGTGAGTGAAGGTGAGACTTATTTTGAGACCCCTGGCATGTTTATCTACCGTTGTCCCTCGACAAAAATCGAAGGAAAATTAGTGGTTTTACCGAAAAGGAAAAAGGTTGAGCGTAGTGTTGCCAACATTCGTGGACGTGGCAAAGTTTGGCGACCAAAAGATGCTCCTGATGATTGGAGTAATGGGGAGAGCAATTAATGTCATCAGTATTTAAAGACGCCATTGAAGCCTTTTTGGGGCCAGTGAAAGACCTACTCGATGATTCTGCTGTTTCCGAAATTATGATTAATGGTCCCAAAGAGATTTTTGTTGAAAGAAAAGGTCTTGTCTTTAAAGTTCCAAATCAATTCCCTACTGAAGATTCTCTCGTCTCGGCCATGCGTGCTGTGGCCCAATCAGTGGGACGAGTTATGGATGCGGATAATCCTCGTCTGGATGCTCGCTTGCCCGATGGGTCACGTATTGCGGTTGTTCTGCCCCCGATGGCGAAGAATGGGACGACTGTGGCGATTCGGAAATTTTCCAAAGAAAAATTAACCATCAATGATATGGTCACTTTTGGGTCGATGTCCAAAGAGGCCGCGCGTTTTTTGGATATTTGTATTTTCTTAAGTAAAAATTTAATCGTGAGTGGTGGAACAGGCTCGGGCAAGACCACCATGCTCAATGTTTTAGGGGGGAGAATTCCAAAGACCCAACGCTTGCTGATTATTGAGGATGCGGCAGAACTGCAAATTCATGCTGAGCATGTAGTCCAATTTGAAACTCGTAAAGCAGACCCCACTCGGGGAGTTAAAGATGTTTCAATTCGTGACTTAGTCGAATCGGCCATGCGCTTACGTCCCGATCGAATTATTGTTGGTGAAGTTCGAGGGCCCGAGGCCTTAGATTTGATACAAGTTATGAATACTGGTCACGGTGGTTCCATGGGAACAGTACATGCCAATAACCCAGAGGATGCTTGCACTCGGCTAGAGACCTTGTGTTTGATGGGGGATACCAAAGTTCCACCGGATGCTATTCGTAAAATGGTGGGATCGGCCATGCAAATGATCGTGCAATGTTCCCGTTACCACGATGGTGGCAGGCGCACCTCGCATATCAGTGAAATTTTAGGAGTTGATGAAAAAGGAAGATATATTTCACGCGATATTTTTCGCTGGATTCAAACAAGTACCGACCCAGAAACTCATCGATATGTGGGTGAGATGGTTCCGTGCAATTATGTGCCTTCTTTTTTTGATGAGATCGTGGTCAATAAACTTCCTTTTCCCAAGAGCATGTTCATTGCCCCTGAATGGGCAACCAAACGCTTAAAACAGGCAGCGTAATAAGAATGAAGATCTGGTTGGTCTTGACACTGCTTACTTTTAGATTAGAGGGACAGGAGCCAGAGACTCCTTGCCTCGCGGACCTGATGCTCCTGCCGATGCTTGGTTCTTTCATGAATTTGGCCATGGAAGATTTCAATAGTCGACCGTCCAACCCTGACGCTCGTGTTTTTCTCATGTCAACCATTTTTCAGATGGACTTACTCGCACACAATTCTAACCGTGTATTATGCTGGAGCAGGCGTGAATCTTTCAAGGTCGGTCTTGATTCCGAACCAAGGCCCATAGTCTCGATTCTCGGTGCTCTCGGAGGCACGTTGGGCCCATCTGTGGGACGTAGCGTGAGGGGAGATCCGTCTTTTATCATTGGTTATTCTTCGAAAACTGCTGTTGATCCTGAGGAAGTTCAGGCCCAGATTCAGGAGGACGCCGTGAGTAAGGTACGTTTGCTTGATCAATCATTATCCTTTTCCGTAAGTATGGATTTGATGCAGAATATGACCGATTCGGCCAGGGAACGCTTGGGCCGACTTATAAGTGTGGTCTTCGATGAGCATTTGGTAATCAATGCGTTTCAATTTCAAAATATTGTTTTCAAAAAAGATATTGCTTCACAGTCCTTCGTGGGGCGAGACTTGGCCGGCAACGAGCTTAGAATCATGATGCCTTCAATTTGTGGACAAGCTGAGCAGTTTAATAATTGATGCTTTCTTCATTTATTTTAAATACCAGATGACTGATTTCATTACTGCGAGCATCATCAGCGAGAGCGCGCAAGTCAGATATTTCGAGTTCAGGATCTATCCCAAACTCGCCACAAAAAATTTCAATAATAGACAGGGCATCGTCGTAGTCGCTGGGGCGCTTGAACTCATCGACGGGTAAGCGCAAGATGATCTCACTTTGATCCGAAGTAAATTGTACATTAAGATTCATTTCAGGCCTTTTCCTTTTCTTTATCTTTATCTTTGTCCTTATCCTTGTCTCGTAGGCGTTTGCTGAGGGTTTGCAGGAAAAACCAATAGACTTTATTGGCCATCAACATATCACTTTGAAGAGTCTGAAAAAGACGTGCTTTACTCAGTACGATCATCTTGGTCTTTTCTATGGCCTTAACCGATGCTGAGCGAGGAGCATCATCGATGAGACCCATTTCACCAAAGTAGGCCCCAGGACCTAAGAGATTAATCTGAGTTTGGTATTTTAGGACTTGCGCCTTGCCTTGCAGGAGAATAAACATCTGATCACCTTTGTCCCCTTCGTGGATGACCAATTCTTCTGCATTAAAACTTTTTATTTCGATGATTTCCAAGATTTTCATGAGTTGTTGATAATCAAGTTCGGAAAAGAGAGGGATTCGTTTGAGAGTTTCAATCTTTTTGGCGGCATTCGCCTGAGCTTCATTATTTTTATTCGCCCCCTCCTGATCAAGAGCTACCAAAACTACTGAAACATTATCAAGAGCTCCCCGATCCAGCGTGGTTTGAATAAATTGCTGGGCACATAATTTTATCGACTCAAGAGAATCATGAGGTATTTTTTTGAAAATAGTTTGAAGATCAAGATCGGTGAGATGCTTGGTAAGACCATCCGAGCATAGAAGCAGGATATCTCCATGAATCATCTCCATATGCAGAATATCAGCTTCCACACCTTCTTGAATCCCTACTGCGCGAGTAATGACGTTGCCTTTGGGATGATTGACAGCCTGTTCCTTAGTGATCATGCCTTTTTGTACCAGTTCGTTCACCAATGAATGGTCCTGGGTCATAGGGTGGAGTCCATGGTCGCGGTAGAGATAAATGCGGGCATCTCCCGCATGTGCCATGAAAGCATTGGAACCACAGTGAAGTACCAACGTGAGTGTGGTTCCCATTCCTTGTTGCGTCTGGTTTGCCTGGCCTTGAGTATAAATTTTATTACAGGCAGTCTGGATGGCCTCATCAATAATTCTTTTAACCGTTTCCCGAGTACTGACGGTTGGGTCCTTGCTGTAGAGTTTGATCGGTTCAAAGTTGTGCTGGATTTCAAGAGCAATGGTTTCTGCCGCCATTTGGCTAGCAACTTCACCAGCGTTATGCCCTCCCATCCCATCGCAGGCGATGTAGAGCCCTAATTCAGGACGAACCAGGATAAAATCTTCGTTATGGTCGCGAACTTTGCCCTTATTCGTCATACCGAAGGCCTGGGCCCGCATAAACTTTCCCCTCTATAAATGAGATGATTTCTTCTCGTATTTTTGAGAGGAAAAATTAACAACGACTTAAAAATTCTTACTCGAAAATGAAGTTGATCGAATCGTTTTCATTCCAACGATATTCACCTGAGGGATTGACTCGAAAATCCCATTTATATTTGGGCTTTAATTTTCTGGTCCGGAACGTTGTCAAGTTGGCATCAAACTGTTTTTGTATGTGGTAAGCTTCCAGATAGGATTGTGCTTCAAATTTTTCGTAGATCCTCACGAGCTGTTCGTATTCCGTGGTATCGTTGGCAACCAATTTCTTGATATCGAACTTGATAACCCACACCGCCATGTTGAACAACTGACGAGTATACTCATCTGAAATATTTTCAATTTTAAGTTCTTCTTCCATCTTTTTCCCGATGAGATCCGCCAAGATAAGATGGGCCATAGATCTCTCGCGATAAAAATCATTGCTGCCCAGTTGCCCTTTGATTTTTTCAAATACTGCAGGCAATTGTTGGGATACTGCCTGTCGTGCTTTTTCGCGATTACCGTTTTCCCTAATTGCGATGGCCATAGCGTAAAGGCGGGCCATCATGAAATCAGAATAATTGCCTTGCGAGGACTTCATAAAGGCCTCTTCACTGGTCTTCTGCTTTGACTTCAGGCCCTCAAGATTATCTTCACTTTGTGCTAATTGTTGTGCGACTCCCTCATAATGGAGAATGCGTGCGACTTTGGCCGCACCGTAGAGATCCGGGGCCTTGCTGACGAGCAAAGCTTTGGCCGCATCAAATTTGGCGCGATTACGTGTGAAGTAGGTATCCATGGAGGTTTCACGCAGCGAATAGGTCTTAATTTTTTTGAGTAAGGTTTCCACAATCGGATTATCTTGGATGGCCTTTTCAAGTTTTTCATCACTCAAATCTGGCCCAGCGAAAATTTCTTCGATTTTACTTTTGGCTTCTTTATTCAGGTCATAAATTATCGCCGGTGAAATAAAATAATTAGGATTCGCCTTGGGATGGGCGGCCAGAAATTCCGATTTGTTCACTTCATTTACCCGAAGCTGTTCTCTTATTCTGGCCTCCTGTGAGCGTGACCATCGAAAATAGGTATCGAGGAGAGGTTCTCCATCCTTGTAGGGATAATTATTGTTGATCAAAAATTTGGCAAACTCTTCGCGCGCAAAATTAATGCCCTTTCCTTGGTCGAGCAGTGTCTTGAGAATGTCCCGTTCGGCCTGTTCGACGATTTCATAATATTCTTTAGAAGTAGTTTTAAAGGTCAGGCGATTTCGACCGTCTTTCTTGGCGCGATCTTCCAGCATTTTGTAATAAAGGAGCTGTTTTAAGGCCGGGCGCCACCATTCGTAGATCCAATCGGCCTTCAATTCCTTGTATTTTGCAAAATTCTTATCGGCCTTGATAAAGAGATCAATTTTTTGCGAATCACTCATGCGTGAGTGTTCAACAAAACGCTCAAGTTCTTCATTCGTAATTTGCTGGGACCCAAATTCGGCCACAATCCAATGACCAGGATATTCACTGCGTTTTTTGATGCGAGGTGGAGTAGGGGGAGCATCAATGATGCTTTGGAGAGTGCGATAATCTAAATCCCAAATGGAGGGAATTCGAAAACCCTGACCCGATCCTGACCCTGATCGCATCAGGAGACTTCGTGAGTCGGCACTCGCAGTGGTGCTGGCAAGCATGGCCAAGACGAAAACAATTAAGATGTACGTGTGTTTCATAACTCCCTCATTATCCCCACAATCATTGCTGCGTATCTATTCTTCCACTGCTGGATCAGTGCTTTCGTCCTCTTGCGGTTTTTGTCCGCCAAACAGATATTCTTCATAGGTATTGCTTTCTCTCAGACCAAAACGATAGGTGAGGGAAATACCAAAGATCACTTCCTGCTCACTTCGTTCGACGTAATTGCGGTAACGCACTTCAACTCCGGCCTGAAGATTTTTTGTCAGGTTGGTTTTGATTGCCAGACCGAGTTCGTGGAGGGCCTTTTGAATATATGAATATTCCAATACGACATCAGTGCCTCGGGCCACGCGGTACATAAGTCCACCAGTGATGGCAAATTTTGAATTTGGGTATTGTGGGTTATTAGAAAAGTAGATCCCTTCAACCCAGCCTACCAGGTCCCCATTTAAGGCTTCTCCAATCAGACCAACGGAGGTGCGACGCTCATGGCCGGTGCTTAAGTGCGAATTACCCATTTCTGCATGAGAAATGGTTAACATCCAGTGCTCGGTTAAGGATTTACTTAAACGCACAGACACCCCATCGATACGGCCCAGTTCCAGGTCTCCCCCCTTGGTTTCAAAGGCCGAAATTTCAACCTTATCAAAGAGACCAAAAAGGCCTTCGGTTAATTCAACTGTGACTCCGTAGACCTCTTTGACCTCTTGCAATTTTGCGAGAGGGTTGTTAGAAAAAAGAGGCATGGCCTGGACGTTCTGGCCAAAGGCAATGGGATGCTTTCCGACGATAATGGCAAGAGGGACTCCGCCGACTTCGCGAATTTCAATGTAGGCCTCTTTAATAAATTCTTGGAGGCTAAAATTATCATTCAATCCCACGCCATTTTCACGAAAAATATGATCGAGCTTGGTGGTTACCACTGCCCGTATTTTGTCTTTCCAAGCAGCAGACAAACTAATGTAGGAGTTGTGCAGGCCGATGGAGGATCGGCCCATATTGGTGCTGACACGTCCGGCAGAGGTGACTTCACCCTGAATATCAAGCACGAAATCATCGCCTAAGAGCTTCTTATCTTCCTCGGCACCCGCAAAAATGGTGCCTGGAGTAGTCTGTATTAGAAGAGCGGTCAAGAGACAGAATTTTAACCATACATTCGTTTTCACAAGTAACTCCTTAAAATGACGTGCGTAGAATTGAGATTAGGACATAATAGCGCGGCGCGTTGCGCCCTTGGAGGTGGGGTGAAAAAAATACAGGGAAAAGGGGTAAATATAAATAAAATGCATTTAAATAAACAAGAAGAGCGTTTCACTCAAATTAAAGCCCGACTCTTCCGATAAGAAACCTGGGGAAGGTTATGCCGAGAATCGGGCCAATCATTCTAGGAGTTATTTTTTTTGCAGGGTTTGGATACCTTACACTCAGCTATATTAGCTCAGACCAATCTTCGGACATTAGGACAGCTCCTCTGGGCAACAAAGAAATCAAAACGAAAATAAGGCAGAAGACGGCAGCTTCGCTGCCGCTTTCATTAACAGAAATCAAACAACAAATAGAGTTGACCAAAATTGATCGCGCATTTTTAAGTAGATTAGAACGAGAGCAATTTGGTCACGAACTTTTCTGGTTAACGAAGATAAACATTCTGGTGGAGGAGTATCCAGAATATCAAAATGCTAGAGAAAAGCTATTGACCTATCTGAGGTCTAACAACAAGGAAGCTCTCAAGAGCATTGATCAGGTTTTAAAAAGATTTGCACCAACAGAATATGCAACAGAAAAGCTCCGATTGCTCAGATTGGTTGATTTATGCAATGGGCCTCCTGAGCTGGTGAAGGAAATAAGCTGGCATGTTTTAGAGACTGAAATAATCTCAGAGAGGCGTGATCCAGAAAAGGCCAAAAATGATGAGGAAGTCTCATTGGCCTTTGCGAATGCTGTCAATATCAATGTTCAACTGACGGCCCACGCTCTTTATCTCGCTGTGGTTGATAATATCGAAGGCTGGGAGGGCACTAAGACGACGATGCAATCTCAGGTTGATCCTTGGATAAAATCACGTTTGGCCCAGCAATATTTAAAAAAATGGCCATCTCAAGGAGAGATTATTCGGCATGAATTGGTATCACTCTTGGGGGATAACACCAACCGTATACCGGCAAATGAGAATGAAGAAGCACCTTCACGAGAATAACACCAACACAAATAGTCTTGTTAATTCGTCTGAAAATAATGTTTGCCATTCTTGCAAGGAGTTGAAAAAAAAAGAGGGGGCGGCGACAATGGAAAGAGCTATGGGCAGATATTAAAAAGATTTTTACTTTTATTTAAGGTGGTGGTTTGTGGATTATAGGCCAAGGCCTCTCGATACCACGGACGTCGAAATTGATGCGGAATTAGAAGAACTGGTGGAAATTTTGTCACGCAATACGCATGAGGTTTGGGCCCAGCAACGTCTGCAAGATGGCTGGACGCTTGGGCCCCGTGATGATATCCGAAAAACTCATCCCTGCTTAATTCCTTACGATGCCCTGAGCGAAACAGAAAAAAATTATGATCGCAATACCTCTTCCCAGGTAGTTAAGTTTATTCTAAAGGCCGGTCATAAAATCCGTGGCCCCCAGCGCAAAACACAAGCTCCTATGGTAGTTGCTGGGCACCTTCTCGCTAATATTAGAAAAAATGTAAAAGATGCCAAGGCCCTGGTAAAAATTTGGCACATTCGCGATTTAGAAGAGTGGCGTCTCTCCTCTCAACCGTATGTCCTTTTAGGCGAGTCATTCCTTCATCTTGGGCAACCCCTCTTGGCCTTTGATGTCCTGCGCGAGGGGAGCGAGTTCTGGCCCCAAGAAAGACAAGTGGAATTTCTCAAGGCGCTGGCAGCATGCCGCATGGGACTTTATCAACTCTCCTTGGAAATTATAGAGCGCTTGGTTTCTGAGAAGCAAATTGATGAATATATTATCGGGCTAAGAGGAAAAAATTATAAAGAACTCTTCGTTAGAGGAAAGAAAGAAAATAAGGCCCAATATCTCGCCCGCGCGTTGCAATCCTATCAAGAGGCCTTCGCTCTTTCTCAAGGTAAATTCAGCGCTATTAACTGCGCGACCCTGGCACTGCTGGCAGGACAAAATGAATATGCCAAACAACAGGCGAGGTATGTCCTCACCATCATAAGTCCGGAGGCGAGTGATTATTGGGACATCGCTACTTTGGGAGAGGCCGAATTAATCCTGGGACATAAATTGCAGGCCATAGCTCTCTATCGCAAGGCCGTCTCATGTAATAGACAAAATTATGGCGATCTCTCCACCACGCTTAATAATGCCAAACTTATTGTGCGCCATCAGCAAGATCAGGAGACTTTACAAGCTTTGAAAGATATTTTTCTTTTGCCAAAAACGCTCCTTTTTACCGGGCACCGGCCCGGTAGGGATGGCCTGGGACCTCTTGCTTCGTCCATGCTCCCTACGATTGAGAGAGAAATAGATGCCCAGCTCAATAAACTTGGCCTGCTGGTAACTTTTTCTTCAGCTGCGGCCGGGGCCGATATTATTTTTTTAGAACTGGCCCAGAAGCGAGGGGCGATCACAAAAATTATTTTGCCCGGGCCGGTGGAAGTTTTTAAAAAGAGAAGTGTTAACTTTGGTCAACCAAATGGAGCAGAATGGAGTGAACGTTTTGATAAAGTCATGGCCCAGGCCCATGAGTGTATTTTTTTGGCCCAAGATGATGCTCAACTGCAAAATACTTCTTACGAATATGCGGCGGAAGTTATTGTGGGATTGGCCAAGATGGAGACCGAATATCTCGATACCGAGTTGCAGGCCTTAGCGGTTTTGAACCCGCAGGTGCCGGAAGAGTCTTCAGGGGCGAGTAGGGCCTTTTCTTTATGGCGAAAGCTATCCATCCCCACAACTCTCATTGATGTTTCGGTTTTAGAAAATGTACCTTTTGCTCTTCGCAAAACCACTCCGGAATCCGTCTTAAATCCCTCAAAGGTCATGGGCATTTTTTTTGCTGATACGGTCAATTACTCCAAGTTAAAAAACGAACTCTATCCATTATTTGAAAAAGAGTTTTGGGGGGCGGCCCATCGCCTGCTTGAAGAACTTGGCAACCCGGTCGTGGTAAAAAATACCTGGGGAGATGCACTTCATCTGGTTTTTCCAAGTTTGAATGATGCCGGCACGTATGCCCTTCGGCTGGGTGAAATTATTAGACGCACAGAGTGGGCGAGTTTAGGTCTTCCTCCTCATCTCAATCTGCGTATGGCCTTGCATGCCGGTCCGGTGTTTGAATCCAAGAATCCTATTACCAGCACTTTGACTTATGTCGGAACCAATGTCTGTCGTGCCGCTCGCTTAGAGCCGATGACTCCTCCTGGACGCGTTTTTGCCAGTCGAGAATTTGCCGCTCTCCTCTACGCACAAGGAGAAGCCAACTTTGAGTGTCGTTATGTCGGACAAATGGCCATGGCAAAAAATTATGGAACTTTCCCGACTTACTTGGTGGAATGGAAATTTTTATAGGCGAGGGGAGGCGATATAAAAAAAGTTTCGGTTCGTAAATCGCTTGCTGGCCAGATTACGCTTTTTGCCAGTTTTATTGTGGTCATTACCGCCTCGATTGTTGGTGCCATCTTCTATTTTGGGGAAGGGCGTAATCTCTCCGCCCAAAAATTTTCCGGCGTTGCCAAGGAAGCGGCCTACTTGGTTCCCCAGGTTCAAAATGGAATCAATGAATTGCTTCATGATACGCAGTATCTCTCGGAGTTGCCGCATATTCAAAATATACTTGTCTCTGAAAAAGATTCACTCAGGGATCGTTACCGTCAGGAAATTCACCCTTTTTTAACCACCTTTCTCAACGTAAAAAAACAATATCTTAGTGTCCGTATTATTGACTTCTCCAACCGCATGATTGAACTGCAATTGGGAGACGTTGGATATGGGAAAAAGAAGAGTGCAAAAAATGATGAAGAAGAGGATGACGAGGATGAAGAAGACGAAAAACAAGGTCAAAATCAAGACGAAAAGGAAAAGGGTGAAATCATTCCTCCTGAAATGCTAAACGTAAATTTTAAGTTGTCGGATTATCCAGAGAAGCGAGTGTATTTATCTGACATACGACTGCTCCGAAAACATTTCGAGGTAAGTGGAAGACGCATGCCTATTCTTGAGGCCATCCACCCTATTTTTGATGGGGAACGGGCCATAGGCCTCCTGGCCATTACCTTAAATCTCACCAATACTTTTCAAAATTTGACAGGTGATTTACATCATAAAAATCCTCACGCAGAACTTTTTCTGACCAATCAGGCCGGTGACTATCTTATTCATCCCGATAAGATGCGCACTTTTGGTTTTGAGTCAGGTAAAGAATATCGTCTGCCGTTAGATTTCCCCAAGGCAAGGCAATTTTATTCTCAGAACCAAGACTGTACTAAGAAGGAAGAAGGCACTCAGGACGATAGCTGCACTCAAACCTTTGACCCGGCCATGATTCGTGGTGAGCAGGCCATGCATTTGACTAAAGTTACTTTTGATCCGCTTGATAAATCCCGATTTATTGTATTGGGAGTAAAGCTGACTTTTGACCAGGCCTTGCAAAATCTAAAAGACGTTCGCACCAATAGTGTTATTTTTGCCGGGTTTTTAGTTATTTTCGTCATCTTCACCACCTATTATTTTAATCGACGCTTCACTCGAAATTTACATGCCATTACTGTGGCGGCGGAAAAGTATGCCGATGGAGAAGGGGACTTAAATCTCTTTGTTCACTCAAACGATGAGATTGGAGTCTTGGCCTCATCCTTCCTCAGTATGGTTCATCAAATTAACGAACGCACGAAACGTCTTGTCAAAAGTGAAGAGCAAAGTCGCAGGGCCCGAGATTCGGCGGAAGAGGCCAATCGCCAAAAAACCACCTTACTCAAAAATTTACGACAGCAAAAAAGCGAGTTAGAGCGTATTTCTAAAGAAAAAGATGATCTCTTGGCCGTTGTTTCCCATGATTTGAAAAATCCGCTTGCCGTCATCGAGGCATCTTTGAAAATTCTCATGGAAGATGCCAAGGCGGCACCGAATACTTCGGCAGAAAAACTTGATCTCATGCGGAGAGCGCAAAATAGCTCTAAATTTGCCCTCAATCTCATTACTGATCTTCTTGACCTGGCCCGACTCGAGGGCGGGATCAAGCTCAATTATGAGATTTTTGCCTTGAAAAGAGTTATCTTCGAGGCCACTGATAGCTTACTGTTAAAGGCCAAAGAGAAAAATATTTCCATCAATGTGGCGGTTAGCGACGAATTAAAAATTAATGCTGATTATGGACGCATCCTTCAAATCATCAACAATATCGTGGGGAATGCCATCAAATTTACCCCGATTAAAGGTGTCATTACTATTAAAGGTTTCTTGGATAATAGCGATGCCAAGAAACCTATGGTCAAGATTGTGATGAGTGATACAGGTATTGGGATTCCGAAAAGCATGTTGGATCGCGTTTTTGATAAATACCAGCAGGTTCGTCAAAAAGATCGTGAAATGGGAACTGGTCTTGGCCTCACCATTTGCAAAAACATCTGCCAGCAACATCTCGGTGATATCACGGTTGAATCAGAGGAAGGCAAGGGGAGTATTTTCACTGTAACTCTTCCACAATCCTTAGAAATGGCCCAGACCGCTGAGGGGGTCTCTCAGACTTCGGCGGTTCAGTCGATCTTGATTGTCGATGATGATGCTGATCAGACTGCACTGCTTTCATCTCGTTTAAAAAAATATAACTATAATATTTTGTCTGCTAAAAACGGCTTGGAGGCCATCGGTCTATGCCAAAAGATCCTGCCAGATATTGTGCTGCTTGATCTTGAAATGCCCATCATGAATGGTCTTGAAACACTCAGACGTCTAAGGTCATTACATGGGGCTTCGACGCTTCCCATAATTATTCATTCAAGTAAAATAACGCCTGAAAATATTGAACTCTTCAGACCCAATGCTAATGATTACATCCAGAAACCGGCAAAGTTAAGCGAACTTTTGGGCAAGATTCAGCAACATATTGTGAGACCCAAAAGCAAGCAGAATTTTGAAGTCAGCGCTCCCGCCAATATCCTATTAATCGATGATTCCGAGGATATTTTCGCTCTTTTTAAAATTTATCTTAAAAAAACTCCCCATCATTTGGAGTACGCCGCCTCGGCCGAGGCTGGCATAAAAATGCTTGAGAGCAAACGCTTTGACATCATCTTCATGGATCTTAACCTACCTGGCATGAATGGCATTGAGGCCACAGCAATGTTAAAGCAGGTAGGGGACGAGAATTCAGGACATTTCAGGGTGGCGCTTTTAACCGCCGCTCATCTTGATACCGTGCGCGCAGAGGCCCAAAAGGCAGGAGTGGATCTGGTTATCGAAAAGAAACTTTCTAAGGAAAAAATCTTGGAATATATTGAACAGTTAATGGCCATGGATACTTAATAAAGTTGTCTGCGAGGTTGTCATGAAAAAAAGCTTAATTATTGGACTATTTATTCTTGCGAGTGCATGCACTCAAACTGCTCCCAAACAGGTGGAAGCTTCAAGTTACCCAGAACATTGGTGGTTGCCGATCAATGACTCTAAGGCACCCGATTGGGAAATTTTGCCACAGGCAGGCGTGAAAAATAGAACAGTTATTTTGTCGAAGAGGCACGAGTTGGGAATATTATCTAATTTTGCAGCAACACCCTTCACCTTGAATGGAAAGTCTTATGCATCAGTGGAAGGATTATGGCAGTCAACCAAATACCCTGATGTCAAAGTCAAAAATGATCCTCGACGGAAATGTAAGCACTTTAAGCTGACACGCGCTCAAGTTGAGCAGTTGGCGAGCTTTGAGGCGAAGAGCGCAGGAGACCCTGGTAGTGCGTGCATGAAGCAGTTGGGAATCGATTGGGTAAGTTTTGAAGGTAACAAATTTGTTTATCGTGCCAACCAGCGAGGCCCCTACTATGATTTAATTTACTCTGCCATGCAGGCCAAGTTAATACAAAATCCACGAGTCAAAGAGATCCTCCACCAAACCCAAGGACTCCAACTTTTACCCGATCATCACACTAAACCTGATGATCCCCCGGCCTGGCGTTATTTTGCCATCTGGCAAGAAATGCGCGATCAATAAGGAATGGCCTTCGTGTATTAGTTAAATACTCTGTCGATTCTCTTCTTTTTGGCGGGAACAACCATCTTGATCCCTGTCTTTTTTCCAACAATTCTCAAGGGCGGTTTGGTATTTCCAGAATTAGGAAAAGAAACAACAAGTCCTAAATCGCTTGGAAAATCCACAGTGGTGGGAGCATTCTGGGGCAGTGATAGGACCAATCCGTTGCCAGTAGGCAATTGTATCGGCCTTCTCACTTGATTGGGAAAGCTGATCACTAAACCGGTATTTGGAGGAAAGCTGATGACGCCGTTACCTTGTGTGGGGATTGTGACAACTAAGCCGCTACCGCCAGGAATGGTGACGACTAATCCGGCCTCATTTCCAAGTTGAAATGGAGGACGCGACTGATCGGGAAAGGTGACGGTGAGACCTTCACTGGTAGGAATCGTCACCACAAGGCCTGAATTATTAAAAGGCACTGTGACCACCAGGCCCCCATCTGTAGGGATCTGGAAAGGGGGTTGCGTGGTTGAGGGGAAGGAAATTACCAAATTGCCGGAAGGAAATACCGGATAAACAACGATAGGTTGGGCCACTGCTGTCGCAAGGTAAAATAGGGAAACTAAAATGCCAAAAAAAAGTAGGGAATTCTTCATATAGGTACTCCTGAAAGTTGGCTGCTTATAGCTAAATGCTTTCAACTCCGTCAATTAAGATGCGTGCAGTGTATAGTTTTTAGGGCAAATTGCTTTGAGGGCAGAAAAATCCCCCGTGCCGTATGTAGTTGTTTTTATAAAATAATAATGAATTAAAAATTAGGATTTATTTATTTAATCGGTTGAACATCGATTGATGTTAGCATATCTGTGTTCCTAATATTGTTATTGAGGAGGTTAAAGTATGAAGATTTTAATTACTTTATGTTTGGTTTTCTGTAGCACTGGCGCTTTTTCTGAGTGTGATAAAAAATTAAGTGCCAGAGTGAAGGGATATCAAAAGTGCGTAGCCGAAATACCCCATATCGGATTACCTGCGATTAGCGAAAGTGTGAACCCAGCAGAAGTTAAAAAATGCATGATTAAGTTTGGCTTTGAAACCAAAAACGAATTGAGCAAGGCAATGCATGCCTGCAAATAAATAGAATCCCAAGGAGAAGACGCTGCTTACTGATTTTCATCAATCGTTAAGATTCAAAATATACTGCGTCTGATGCTTGGGAAAAACGACGGTGCGGAAATAATATCGATGAAAACCGAAACTACAATTATCTGGATTGTGAAAATAATTGTCTCCTTGGATACACATAGGGAAGCCATCACGCTCCGTGGCTGACCATTGATGATTGGTATTCTCGACCAATGTCCCATAATGAAAGACTGTGGCAGAGGGGGAGAAAGAAAATTTTTGGCATGAATCCTTGGGAATTTCATACCATTTTCTAATATTGTCATCTTGGTAGTTGGTCATTGTGGCCACGAGGATGCTTTTATATTGTGTTGAGCGGTTGCAGATAAGATAAGAACGGTTGGTGAATGATGTTGGTTCTGGGGTTGGAGTAGGTTCTGGAGTGGGTATTGGAGTTGGAGTTGGATTCCCAGTCTGATGCTCGGATTCAAGACCTTCCCATTGGTGGGAATCTTCAACATTACATCCTCCATCAAAGCCTTTTGATGAATAATTGAATTTGACACGACCAAAATCGTACGACAAAAATTCATTGTTTCTTATGAGAAAAAGAGTTTCTGAATTGTTTTGCGATGATCGTTTAGAAGAGCAATAACGAATGGAGTAATAGCTATTGGCAACCTTTCTGATTTTTTTTGCAATAACTCGAAAATCATTACGCACACTTTCCCAGTTTCTGGCATGAACAAAATTATCTCCAGCAAGTTTTGTTAAAAAGTTCTTATTGATATTTTTGCCAACACCAACCGCATGAAGAAAGGAATTTTGCATTGTTCGGAATTCATTGGTACGTTCTAAGGCCTCAGCAGGGCCTGTGCGACCAGCGCGATCGATTCCGTCGGTGAAAATCACTATGTTGCGAGCGACAATGCGATTTTCATCACTCTGGGTGGTCATTCCATCGATGGTATTCACGCCTTGGCTTATGGCCCCGTATAAGTTCGTTGACTCGTCAAAACAATATTGGTCGTTTGGACAGCTCAGGGATGAGATCCTTTCCAAGGCCTGCTTTACGTTATCTGAAGTTGCGTGAATAAGTGAGTGAATTTCGGCCCGACCGTCAAAGGTATAGATGGCCAGTTTGAAATTCGGAGCATTTTTTGACTCAAAAAACATGGATTCAATGAAGGCCTGAGTCGATTTTTTAAGTTGTTCTAATTTTTTCTTGTTCTTATAGACTGAACCGCTCAAATCCAAGAGTAACAACGTGTTGAGTTCAAAATTCTTGGGTACAGCCAAGGATGAATTCTTACTTTCTAAGTCAACTATTCTTTGAATGGCCCGAAATTCTCCTCTGGAAAGATGCTCTTCGACCTGCGAGAGTAATTGATTATCAGCGATCCTACTTCCTGTGAGCTTGCCCATTTCCAAATTATCGACCGGTTCATAATGATTACACGAATCAAATACTTGCGCTGTTATTGAGATGTTGGCCGGACGTCCTTTCTGGACCTCAACAACTCTAATATTCAAACATTCCTCCTTTTTAATGAAACAAGATGAAAGGAGAAGCATAGAAAACAGAAAAGCGGCAAGTTTAAGGTACATAAAGAAACCACCCTGAAACGAAAAATTTTTGGAATCTAAGCATCAGGTAATAGGGCGGTCAATAATCTTAGGCATACGATGATCTGTTGTTCGTCATTGCGGGCACCTCGTGATGGCATTGTCACCACGGTTGTAGGCAAGGGGACGAAAAAAGATTCGCCAGATCTCAAAAGGCTTCCTATAATTAAAGTATGCAGAAATTTTCATGAGAGGGTGATGATGAGTAAATTTTTATTTATGATGTTGTTCTTGCTGGTCCTTCCTGTTGCCCGTGCTGGCATTAATATCGAACCCTATTTGGGTTATATGAGTGGGACTTCAGAGTTGACCTTTTACGGAATACCGTTTGAAATGTCTTACAAAACCCCGATGATTGGAGGGAGACTAGGGTATGGAATGATGGGGCTTTCACTAGGTGTAGACTACTCCCAGTCCGTAAGCTCCTTTGAATGGGAGCAAGAGAAACCCGCCACGACCGCCGTTCCAGATAAGATGGATTATACAAATCTTGGAATTTATGTGGGATATAAATTTCCCATGATGTTCCGCGTATGGGGCACATATTTCATCAAAAGTGAATTCGAAGTAGCGACCCCTCACCCGGGATCCAATGCGGGCGATAAATGGACAGGAGCGGGTTATGCCCTTGGTGCCGGTTGGACTGGTTTTCCCTTTCTGGCTTTGAATTTGGAATATCGTATGATTACCTTCGATGAACAGACTAATGCTTCAACTGGTGTTGTAACTAAGTTGCCTGTTGCGGGTATATTAACCGAAGTAGAAAATAAAGAAATAATGATCAGTCTATCTCTCCCGCTTGATTTCTAATTTTTTAAACACTCTGGCGGCAGATGTTCCTTCGCACACTACTTTGAAATTGCCAACACTGCCCCTGCGCCAATTAGCATTCCACCCGAAACGCGGGGAGAGGAGGCCTTGCGCGCCCAAGTGAAGCGGGTGCCGAGTTTATCGATGGCGTAGACGGTGGCATGACTGTAACAAGCGAGGATGATGATAAAAGTTGCGCCGAGGAGAGCATATTGGGAGGACAAGGGAGCGTTGGGGTCCATAAAGGGAGGGAAGAATGATGTATAGCAGAGAATCGCTTTGGGGTTGGATAAAGTCACCCAGAAGCCTTGGCGGAATAAAGTTTTTATCTGGGTTTTTTCGGCTTGCGCTTTGATTTGTGGTGAGATGTTTGATGCACTTGAAAGAAAACTTTTGATTCCCATGTAAAAAAGATAAATGACTCCGAGCCATTTGAACCATGTGAAGGCGACAACCGATGTTTTTAGGATCGATGTGATTCCAAGGGAAGCCAACAGGATGAAGAC
>CAYHRT010000052.1:0-11184 GCA_964359085.1 uncultured Bdellovibrio sp.
CCTGCACTTTACTGAGCACAAGCACCCTGGAGACCGTTCTTTTTCAATTTACCGAGGTGGTAACGGTGCCTTTGTATTCGCTATTATGAATAGCATACCCGAGATAGGGTTCAATATTGACACCGGCGCGGGCCATGGGAAAGGCCGCCAACAATAAAAATACCAATAATAACTTTTTCATGCACATCCTCCTTAACACTAAAAAAAACTCCATTACATAGATTATAAGTCGAGTGAATCGAGCGAAGCAATGAAATACATCTTAATTTTGGACAGAGAGCTTAGAGATAATCAGAGTTTTTGAAAAACTGGACGTCGGGATTTTTATCCTGAACTAATTTCAGATCCCACTCGCTCCGAACGGCAAAGCAGGGACGGCCTTTTAAGTCATAGACGATATTGTTGCTATTGCTCTCAATAAACTTGTCTTGCTGCTTCTCATCCGTGAACTTCACCCAGCGCATGCCGATGAAAGGGTAGGGTGTATATTCTCCCAGTACATTGTACTCATCTTCCAGCCGATACTTGACGACTTCAAACTGCAACATGCCGACTGCGCCGAGGATTTTTTCATTGAAAGTATGACGAGTGAAGAGCTGGACCGTGCCTTCTTCTGCAAGCTGGCGTAGGCCCTTTTCTAGCTGTTTTGCCTTCATGGGGTCTTTTAAATTGACCTTAACAAAAATCTCGGGCGCGAAACTGGGGATGCCAGAAAATTTAAGCAACTCACCTTCGGTAAAGGTGTCGCCAATAGCATAGCGGCCAGTGAGCCCGATGATATCGCCCGGAAAGGCCTCTTCGGTAATTTCTAGGTCACGCGCCTGAAAGATTAGGGGAGTACTGATTTTGACTTCTTTTTGTTCACGGGTATTAAAAATGCGCTGCCCACGCTTGAAACGCCCGGAGATGACACGCAGGAAGGCAACACGATCGCGATGACGCTTGTCCATGTTTGCCTGAATTTTAAAAACAAAGCCACTAAAAGTGGGGTCTTCGGGAGAAATTTCCTTAGTTGGGGCTTCGGGAGTATAGGGAAAAAGCGAGGCCATGCGGGGTTTTGGGCCAGGACAAAAGTCGGTGATAAAATCAATGACTTCTTTCACACCAAAGTTATGGAGGGCCGAGCCAAAAAATACCGGGGTTAACATGCCGGCGAGAAAATCACCTCGGTCAAAGGGCGGCAGAAGCTCAGACACCATCTCCAGGTCATGCTTGAGTTTTGTCAGGAGAGTATCACCCACATAGGCCACAACCTCAGGGGCATCCAGATTATGGGCCGCTAAAATATGAGGAGTACGTGGGTCAGTTTCCTCATCAAACATATAAATTTGTTTGTGAACGATATCGTAGACCCCTTTGAAATCCACCCCGTCACCGATCGGCCAGGTCATGGGGGTGCAGTGAATATGCAGAATAGTTTCCACATTTTCCAAGAGGGCATAGGGGTCGAGCGCATCTCGGTCGTATTTATTCATAAAGGTAACAATGGGAGTGGCACGCATGCGGCATACATCCATGAGCTTAATGGTCTGGGCCTCCACTCCTTTGGCCGAGTCAATCATCATCATGCATGATTCCACTGCGGTTAGCGTGCGGTAAGTGTCTTCTGAGAAGTCCTTGTGTCCGGGAGTATCGAGGAGGTGGAGGGCGCGTTCCATATAGTCAAAGGAGAGAACCGAGGAGCTGACCGAAATGCCCCGTTCTTTTTCCAATTCCATCCAGTCGGATTTGGCAAAATTGCCGTGCTTGGATTTGACCATGCCCGCCTGGCGAATGACACTTCCAAACCATAGAATCTTTTCTGTCATTGTGGTTTTGCCCGCATCGGGATGCGAGATAATGGCAAAGGTGCAACGACTTTTTGGCGCCCCATGCAGGGCATGTATTTCATTCATATAAATAACACAATGCGAAACAGGTTAAGTCCTCCAAAGTTATACTGTTTCATATAAGGGACGTCTATTATCTTTTTTACCTAGGGCTTGAAAATCATACTCATTTAGGCGATGGTTTTCGCTTGTCTTTTTCTGGAGTTGTCATGGGAATGCGTTTTTTTATTGTTGTCGTGTTGTTTGGTTTACTCAGTTTTTTGGTACAGGCCAAGCCAATTCTCATTTTGCATACTAATGATTTGCACGGCTTTGTGGAAAATAGTGTGTATGACCCCTCTCAGGGAGGCTATGCACGCTTGAAAACTTTGATTGAGCAAGAACGCAACAAGGCCAATGAGCGGGGCATTTCCACTCTCACGCTTGATGGGGGAGATTTTCTGGAAGGTTCACTCTTCTATATGGCAAATAGAGTTAAGAGTATCTTTGGCATGATGGATACTATGAATTACGATGCGGTGGCCGTGGGCAACCATGACTGGCTCATGGGCACGGCTGAACTCAGTCATCTCTTGTCCGATGTGGATTTTTCCTTCGTGCTGGTGGCCGCCAATATGGAGGCCGACCGCAATCGCTTTCCGGGACTTAAAAAACTTAAATCTCACCGAATGATGGAAATTGACGGCCACCAAATCGCCATTTTGGGACTGACCACCGATGAGAATAATTTTAAATGGGTTTTTGATCAAGGCCATATTGCCGATCCCATTAAGATCGCCAATAAATGGGGTAAGAAACTGAAGGCCGCAGGTGCCAAAACTGTGATTGCCCTGACTCATCTTGGATTTTCGAAAGATCAAGAATTGGTCAGCAAGACTACGGATCTTGATTTAGTGGTGGGCGGCCATTCGCACACCTTGATTGATCGGCCTTATTTTGTTCGCAATAAAAATGGTCGACAGGTTGCCATCGTTCAGGCCGGTGAGCATGCCAAGTATTTGGGCAAATTGTTGGTGGATATCGCCGAGGACGGCAGCGTGAAGGTTTTGGAACGTGAGGTCGTTCCGGTCACCAGCAGTATTGATGAAGATCCCATTATGCACAATTTAATCGCTGAGGCCCGAAGCCAAGTTAATAATATCTACGGTGAACATTATCTAAAAACGGTGGTAGGAGAGACCGAAATCAATTTGATTAACTCGTCAGGCATGATGACGGTTTGGAATAAAATTATTGCTGATTCTTTCAAGGAATCGATTCATGCTGACATCGGCGTTCATTCTCCCAACCTGACAGGAGTTGACATTCCGAAAGGCATGATTACGCGCGAACAAATTATGACGACTTATCCACGTTTCTTTTCTTTGGATGATCGCTGGGGATGGCACATCTACCATGTGGAGATGTACGGACTGGTGGCCAAAATGTTGATGGAATACTATTTAAAAGGTGGTGAATCCGTAATCCTCTCGGGAGTCAAGTTTAGGGTCGAGGTAAACAAAAAGGGTAAGAAGAAAATTAAAGATATCACCATCGGTGGTGAACCGATTAGACTTTTTAAAAAGTATTCAGTGGCCTTTCCTGAAGGCGTGATCAAGGGAGGTCTCGGAATGATCGGAATCCTCATTGATCTCATTCATTCCGTCAATCGAAGCGAGATAACAGTATGGGATGCCCTTGAGGCAAAAGTGAAACGCCTGGGTACGATTCGTGAGGATTATCTTCAAGATAATCTTGCGCTTCCAAGTGGCACTGCTGTTTCCAAAAGCAAGACTATGGCAGAGACCACCGATGCCATCTTTATACCATGACATGGGCCGCTAATAACACCATTTGAATGAGTCCTTACATTTGAGCATGTCGCGAGTTGAATGAGGGGGGCAGCCGGCATCAGGAGCTTCGCTGGCATCAAGCATTTGCATGTTTTGAACTGAAGAGAGACAACAATTTCCCGATTCTGCTTGGGCGCATTTTTTACGCAAATTCTGGTAATAGCTCTCCCCTTGGTAGGGGGTTGGCAGGGCATAGACCTCTTCCTTTTCTTTTCTTAATAGATATATTTTGACCTTTTCCCCTTCTTTTGCGTTCTGATGAAAAGTGCTGCCGCTTTGAACATAGGCTTTGATGGTCTCTGACGAAGTCAGATCTTTGAGAACAACATTATCCCTGTCACAGGGCTTGCACATTGCATTGGGTGGACAAGGGGGGCAGCGATAGACGTATACGATTATGGCCTCGACCATGACAGATTTGTTAACTTCCTTAGACATCTTGAACGCTTTAATGGAAGTTATTTCGCTGCCAGGAACTTGTATGAAGAAGAAGAGCGAGAACAAACCAATGAGTGCTTTCATGTTTCTATTTACCTCTCAACCCATGGGCCTCAACAATCTTTTGAACAATCTCATTGACTCTTAAATTTCTCATGGCCTTTGGAGAGAGTTTGTCGGGTCCGGCCTTGGGCAGAGTAAAATTATCTTCTTTCAAAACAAGGTTTTTATTGGCCTCGACTTCGTCCACTTTATAAATGGGAGTAAAATGGGGGACAGTGGTGAGCACGGTCGGGTGTTCCCGAATGATGCCTCCGATTGCCAGAACAATTTCAAGGAAGCGATCGAGTTCTGCTTTGGTAAAAGATTCGGTGGGCTCGATCATGAGCCCAAAGACTTCAGGGAAAGCCACGGTAGGAGCGTGGAGGCCAAAATCCAAAAAGAGCTTACCGACTTTTGCCATCGCCTGGGCCCGTGGAATTCCATTTTTTTCCAAGAGGGCAAAGTCATCTGGACTTAGCGTGAGAATGAATTCATGCATGCGGGGAACGGTTTCAGTATTGGCAGGCAAAATGGGGAAGGCCTTCTTTAACTTTTGCAGGAGATAGGCGGAAGAGAGCACCGCTACCTCCGACATTTTTTTCACCCCCTGATCGCCTAAGGCCTTAATGTAGGAGTAACAACGAATCTTGTGGGCAAAATTTCCGAAGTGACGATGGATGCTTCCAATGCTTTTAGCCGTTTTGCTCAGTTGATAAATTCCATCTTTCAAAAGCACTTGATGGCCCGGGAGATAGGGTAGAAGTTTTTCCGAAACCGCCACAATGGCATCACCTGGCCCACCTCCGCCGTGGGAGATCGACCAAGTCTTGTGGAGATTATTGTGAACAGCATCCACTCCCAGTTTGCTCAGATCGATGATTCCGGCAATGGCGTTCATGTTGGCACCATCCATATAGACCAGACCGCCGACATCGTGAATTTTGCTTGCCACTCGATGAAAATTACTTTCAAAAATTCCTGAGGTGTTGGGATTGGTCACCATGATGCCGGCGACACGCGGGCCATATTTTGCCAGGACGTCGTCTAAAACCGCCATATCGATTTGCCCGTGGCCATCGGCGGTTAAGGTCATGATGTTTTCAAAACCGGCGATAGCAGCACTGGCCGGATTGGTTCCATGGGCCGATTTGGGGATCAGAATGATGTCGCGAGTTTCTTTATTTTTTTCTTGTCGATCGAGGTGGTAGGCCTGAATCATCTTGAGTCCTACTAATTCACCTTGTGCGCCGGCCACCGGTTGAGTGGTGACTCCCGCTAGACCAGTAATCTTTTTAAACTGCTCCTGGGTTTCAAAAAGAATTTGCAGACAACCTTGCACGTCTTCAATCGGTGCTTTGGGATGGGCCTGAGTAAACTCAGACAATCCCGCCAGGTAATCGTTGATGTAGGGATTGTATTTCATGGTACAAGAACCCAGAGGATAGATATTGTCATCGGGACTGACATTCAGTTCACCCAATTTCTGATAGAAATCTTTTAAGACTTCTTGGGGGAAACTGGGAAGATTCACATGTCCAGCTCGGATATATTTTTGGGGAAGTTCGAAGGCCATTTTTTGCGGCGTCTTTTTCTCTTTTAGGCGTTTTTCAAAGAAGGCCACCAGACGGGCAATATCGGCCAGGCAATGGCGATCGGTAAAAGAGAGCATGAGGAGTTGTTTTGCCCCAACTGTTTTAATGCGTGAGGAGACATCTAGGCCGGGTTGAAGATCATCCTTTTGGGCCTCTTTGAGCAATTGTGTGAGGGTAGGCCCCTCTACGGAAAGCACAAATTCGTTAAAAAAGGCAGACTGGGGAAAGGCCAATGAGAGGCCTTTAAGTGCCGTGAGTTCTTCTGCCGCCCTAAGGGCCATCTTACGCCCTTCTAAAATGGCCGATGACATGCCCTCTTCTCCCCGCGCCATCACGGCCGCACCGGCCAACGTGGCGATGAAAGATTGGTTAGAGCAGATATTGGAGGTGGCCTTTTCGCGGCGAATATGTTGTTCGCGAGTGGAAAGAACCATGGCGTAGGCAGGATTGCCTTGACTGTCATGGCCTTTACCCACATAGCGGCCCGGAGTAGAACGAATAGAATTTTTTTGACTCTTGTTATAACGACATCCAAAAAGGCCAAGACCCGGCCCTCCAAAATTTGGGGCGAGGGCAAGATGTTGGGCCTCTCCGACGATCAGATCAGCGCCCACTTTTTGACCACTCTCATCCTTGAGCAAACCGAAATCGACTGGCGCGCGTAACCCTCCAGTCGCCAGAAGCATGGGATCAATAACACCCACGGCTAAGAGTTTATTTTCGTGGGCCAAATCAGTCAGTTCGTCCACCGATTCCAGTAGTCCAAGACAATTGACTTGAGGAAAGGCCACGGCCGCGAGATCGGACGGCATGGCCGCGATGGTTTGCTTGAGTTTGGCGAGATCGGTAAGTCCTGTTTCAATATGGAGAGGAATCCAAATGATTTTTAGCTTTGTTCCTTGTGCCAAGGTCTCAACCACCTGGCGATCTTCGGGATACACCCCTTCACTCACAATCACGGTATCATGTCCGGTGATTCGTGTGGAACTTAAGAGACCTTCGTAGAGTGCCGTAGCACGATCATATAAGGAAGCGTTGATCGCCTCAAATCCAGTTAACTGACTCATCATATTCGTATAGGCCCACAAGGAGTGGAGGGTGCCTTGACTGCGTTCTGGTTGGTAGGGTGTATAAGCGGTTGTGAGGCCACGGATATCACAAACAAAAGAAACTAGCTCGGGAATCTTATAGTAAGGTAGGCCATCACCAATAAAGGAGAGAGGCATGCGATTTTTCTTGGCCACCGATGTGACGTGGGCCAGAAGCTGATTGTAAGGCAATGCCTGACCGAGTCCAATCGGACCTTTGAATTTTACCTCCTGAGGAATGTGGAGAAAGAGATCATCGAGGTATTTAAAACTCAGCTCTTTTAACATCTGATCTATTTCTTGGTCTTTGGCCCCGATATAATAGGGGCGTAATTCTCTTTCAAGTGATTTTGGGTTGTAAGGGAGCTGATCCATTTGTACAGTATCGGTCATCTGAGTTGGCATCTCTGAATCCAAATGTTGGAGGTTTTTATTTGCCCATATTTTTATCTTTTATGCCATGAATTGACTACTGCAACGATGACTCCATGTTGATTCCTTTTGTTATTGAGACTGCGACTTCAGGCGATGAGATAGCTTTTGTAAAAAAGTTGGCCAAATCGGTTGGAATTGAGCTGCAGGAAATTGCTGGAGCAAGCTCTGTTCAGTCGATGAGTTATTTAGGCATGGACGAGCATGGTTTGCGCTTTTACTTAACCGGCAGTGACGGCCCAGTTCTTGCCTTAGATTTTGTGGCAGAATACGCCTCTTTTATGAGACAAGTCAGCAAAACAGCTGCAGGGCCGCTCAAAAAAGCTTTAGGGCGAGGAGTTAAAAGAGGCCATAGATTGGTGGATGCCACCTGTGGAACGGGCAAGGATTCTCTGCTCTTTTTGTCGTGGGGTTTAGAAGTGCTGGCCTTTGAGCGTAATCCCCTTATGTTCTTATTGCTGCAAGTGGCCTGGCAAACTCTGGTGCGCGAGTATCCTGAGCTGGCGCTTAAGTTCGAGCTCATTTTTGGCGATGTGCGAACTGGGACGCAGGTAATTTGTCAGAGAAAAATTTCTATTCTCTATTTTGATCCGATGTTTTCACAAGGCCCGAAAACGCGCCGCAGTTTACCGCGTCAGGAGATGGTGGTGTTCGAACACCTGATTGGCGCCGACCCAGACCAAGAGGGCGTGATCCAAAGTTTGCTCAAACTGCCACTCTCACGCATTGTGGTGAAACGTCCCCATAAGGCACCACAGTTCACTGGTCTTGCGCCGCTGGCCTCTTTTCCTGGTAAAAGTGTGCGCTATGATCTTTTTCGTGGAACCTGTCAGTGAGTGCACTTATTACAAATTTGTAATATCATAATAATGGAGTCATGGAAGTGAGTACATCGAAGTTTTTTTCCAAGGTTGTGCAAACGGAAATGCCTTATGGAGACAAGATCTTTAAGGCCCCTTTTTTTATCCGTGATGCCGATGTCATCGGGGCCTTTTTTTTATGTGACTATGCCAAGGCCCGGGCCTTGGTTTCACCGCCTTTTCAACCCGTCAAATTACCTTTCAGACAAGGCCTTTTTGCCATCAGTTGTATTGAATATAAGGATACGGATATCGGCCCCTACAATGAGGTGGTGCTATCTATCGTGGTGCAGGCCCCTGGAAAAGGTTTTTGGCAAAAAGTTCAGTCTCTGCGCTCAATCATGCAGGCCAAGTTCCATGCCTATATCTTGCATCTGCCTGTGACCACGGAACTATCGGTAGCGGGAGGCAAAGGGCTTTTAAATTATCCCAAATTTTTGTCCGATATAACTTTTCGAGATACCGGCGCACATCGCATTTGTACTTTGCGAGACAAAGAAACTTTAGAAGTCATCTTAGAATTAGAGTGTCCCAAAATAAAGTCGAGGCGTGGTCTGCTCAACGTCATGCGACGATACATGAGTGTGGATACTTACGTGGCAGGTAAGGCCGAGAGTAATGCCACTTTCAAAATGCATCTGCCGGCCGCTGGGCAATCCTTTGTGTGGCCGCGAGTGAACCTTCGCTTGGGCAAGCATAGCGTGGCAGAACAACTAAGTAGTCTCGGGATTGGCCAGCAGGTCTATCAGTTTAGTGTGCCACACTGTGAGGGGATGTTAGTCAAAAATTAGGGAGAGATTATGTCAAAAGTTGCCATTATCGGGGGAGGAATTGCCGGGCTAACGAGTGCTTATTATCTCAATAAATGTCACAGCATCAAACTTTTTGAAAAAAGTGATCGCCTAGGTGGCAACGCCTTTTCCATCGACACCAAAGAAGCTAAGGCGGTTGATATCGCGGTTGCCGCCTTCGGAAAGGAAGGCTATGGCCACTTCTTTGCCTTATTAGAAGAGCTGGGAGTAGAAACCGATTTTTGTGCTAACACCTTTATGAGTATGCATGATCTTAACACTAAGGAAGGACTCTATCTTACCCCTACATTAAAGGGCGGGATCACGCAGGGGTTCGATCTGATTAAGTTGGATCATCTGAAGAGTATTTACGGATTTTTTAAGGGGCTTAAAGTTGCCAATGAAATGTTGGATAAGGGGCTTCTTACGGGTATGACCATGGGGGAGTGTATCAAGAAGATTCCTCAATTTGACAAAAGTGCCACGCTCTTTTTGATTTGTGCCCTTTGTCTGTTGTCATCCATGTCGGCAGCAGAAGTTATGGCCACGCCCGCTAGCTTTTTTCTGGGGAAACTTAAAGTGCATAACGATATTGTTTCGCCTAAAGGTTTATTTTCGGTAGAGGCCGCCAAAGGAGGAACGAGAACTTACGTGACAGCGATGGCAAAAACTTTTCGGGATAAAATTGTCATGCATTCCAGTATTAAAACCGTCCAGCGCAGCGAAAGGGAGATCACTCTCATCATGGATGATGGCACCCAACAAAAATTTGATGCGGTAGTCTTTGCATGCAATGCCGATCAGGCGCTGAACTTGCTGGAGAATCCTAGCAGTTTGGAGCGAGAACTTTTGGGGGTATGGAAATATAAGGAAGGCGAGGTGATTGTCCATCGTGATCATTCTAGTTTTCCGGCGCGCGAATTGATTCAGGCCTACACCTATCTCTATACCCGAGACCTGAATAAAGATGGGCAGATTAATACTTCGGTAAGCGGGGCACTCAGATTTGAACATCAGGTGCCTGACGATAGTGATCTGATCAGCACTCAGCATCCCAATTTTCCCATTCGTAAAGATCTCATCGAATTTCAAACGGTGTTGCGAACGCCAAAATTTAGTTTTGAATCGGTGGCCGTAATCGAACGAATGCCGACGTTGAATGGGACTTTAAATTCTTATTATTGTGGCAGTCATTTTGGCTACGGGTTGCATAACGATGCGGTTTTTTCCGCCATGAGAGTGGCCAATTTGCTTGGCGCTCAAACACCTGAGAGAAAAGATAATAGATTTAAACCGTCGCTGAAAGGTTTATTAAAACTTGCCAGCAAATTGAGAGGTTGAGTGTGATGAGTGAATCCAGATTTGTTGGTGTGACAGGAGCGGCAAGTGGTATCGGACGAGAACTGGCCCGCCAGTTTGTATCTCAGGGGTTACCTGTAGTGGGCCTAGATGTCGACCCGGACGGCCTTGCCTCTTTAGAAAAGGAATGTGCCGGATTGTTTAGCTTCCTCACATGTGATCTCACGCGGAAAAGCGAACTTAAAGAGACCTTGAACCGGCTTCGTCAAGAGCGCGGAGTTCCCTCTATCTGGATCAACAATGCCGGGATTGCGGATATTAAGGGAATGACTGAAATTACGGAAGAAGAACTGGAGCAAACCATGCAGGTTAATTTTTTTGCTTTGGTCACATGCGTGCGTTTTTGGTTGGAGCATATGGAGCAAATTGGTGATGGGAGCATTGTTAATATGGGTTCAATCGCTGGCCACGTTTCTTCGCCAGGGCTTACGGCCTATGTTTCCAGTAAATTTGCCGTGACGGGTTTCACCGAATCATTGCAGGCTGAACTGGAACTGGGCCAATCACCCGTCAAGTTGGTTTTAGTATCTCCGGGCTTTGTGGAGACAAAGATGATGCGGGTGGGACAGATGAATGGCTTTCCCAAGGAATTGCTTTTTTTGGCAACTAAGGTTGAGGATTGTGCCCGACGAATTATTGCCGGGATTGCTGCTGGTGAGAAGGAGATCTTTCCAACCGCCAATGGCAAGGCCATGATGGCCATGCAAAGGTTGTCGCCTAACTTGGCCCGAAGATTTTCTAAGCTGACCGTGGGAAGAAAAGTTGATTTACGCAAAAAAACTTAACAGGCCTGTTAACGGAAAGACTGGAAAATTTTCTCTGAAACGGGTTTCTTGAAGGCCACCCCCATTTTTATCCTGCTAAAGCGCACGCCCTGACTCATAAATTCAACTTTTTTGAGGTACACCACGCGGCCTTCAA
>CAYHRT010000052.1:11284-18669 GCA_964359085.1 uncultured Bdellovibrio sp.
CCTTCAATGGGTTTCTTGAAAGGAATCTGACCTAATTTTGAGATCTGAATTTCGGTGCCCTCGGCGAAAAAGATCTGATCTTTAAAATTGAAATTAAAACTCACACCCTTGGTCGAGAGATCAAAAATGTTGAAAACAAATTCTTTTCGCAGTTCACTCAAGGAGTTGACTTTGATTTCAAGGACAGCAAGATAGGGTGAGTTGAATCCAAGTTTAACACGCTGATTGACTCTTTTTTCAAACATTCTCACTTCTTTGGGGATCTCCACAAAGATGCGTTTCTTTTCCATTCTGATGCTTTCTCGTTTGAAGAGAATGCTCTTTTCATGTCCGCGCACATACACGGTGTGGGGGCCGGTAAAATCAAAATACTTGTGAGGATCGTTGGGAACCAAAATAACGTGCCCGGCGGCAAAGTCGATTGCGCCAATAACGGCATTATGAACGATACGACGCTCCCCAAGATTCTGCCATACCAAGACGCGAGATTGATCAATAAACATTTTATTGAGTGTGGTAATAATTTCCAAGCTATCGGTGGTCACACGCAGATTGAAATTAAGCATGCATTCCTCAATCATTCCTTACTTGCATCTATGCCAGCGCGCATGCTTATCGGACAAACTCTTGAGCGAACTTAAGCTTAAAAAGGAGCACAATACTGGACTGGATTACTTTTTCTTTGCGGAAGTCTTTTTCTTTACGCTTGATCCGGCGTTCTTAGTTACTTTTTTTGCTGTGACTTTCTTTTTGTCCCCGGCGGAACTTGCTTTTTTGGGAGCAGCTTTTTTGGTTGGTGCCTTTTTTATCGCGGCCTTAGGCGCTGCTTTTTTAACTTCTTCTTTTTTGACAGGTTTCTTATCTTCTTTTACCTGTTTTACTTGTTTAACTGGCTCAACTTTTTGCGCCAGCGCCTGGGTGTCGATGATAGTTGTGGCAACATCTTGTTTTACTTTGGGGGCAGTTTGGGTAAGGGTTGGGGCCGGGCCCAGGGCCTTCATCTCATTCATCAGTTGGGCGTAAAATCCCATGATGACCTTTCTTTGGATATTGGGACTGCTGAAGCGACTATGAAACAGATGTGAGAGTTCGTGATATTTTTCTTCGCTCTTTTCTTTGATCTGGGTAAGGATGAGAAGGCACTTATTTTGAAAATCCTTCTTTCTTGAGGCCTCTTTCGCCTCATCTTCATCTTCATTCTGGGACTGTTTTTCTTTGAGAAATTCTGAGAGTGACATGGGACCTCCTTCTACTGCTGAATGCAAGAATAGTTTATGCTGGAACAAGAGAAAACAAAAGAGTCCTTTATTGAGAAAGACATTTTTTTGAGGTACATTGCTATCCTCAAGAGAGTTTTAAGCCAAAGTTTTTAACAGGATCAATCATTATGGCACTGTATGACGTTTATGGACTAGGAAATGCCCTCGTGGATATGGAGTTTGAAGTGACGGACTCCTTTTTGCAGCAAATGAAGATAGAAAAGGGTCTCATGACTCTGGTGAATGAAGCTCGTCAGAGGGAGATTATTGAGGCCATTCACGGAATGCAGCATAAGAGATCCTGCGGGGGCTCGGCCGCCAATACGGTCATCGCCGTATCTCAATTGGGTGGACGTTCCTTTTATAGTTGTAAAGTAAGTAGTGATGAACATGGAGATTTTTATTATCAAGATCTCATGCGTGAAGGGGTGCATAACAACTGGTCAGGTAAGGGGAGACCTCAGGGTACCACCGGGAGATGTATGGTCTTTATTACCCCAGATGCCGAGCGCACTATGAACACCCATCTGGGAATCACCTCAACTTTTTCCAAGCTTGAGGTGGATGAAGAAATCATTAAAAACTCAAAAATACTGTACATCGAGGGCTATTTGGTTTCTTCGCCGCATGGGCGAGAAGCCGCCATCCATGCAAAGACCCTAGCTGAACGCTACGGCGTGAAAACCGCCCTTACCTTTTCTGATTCCTCCATGCCTATTTCCTTTAATGAAGGTCTGCTTGAGGTCATAGGCAGTGGGGTAGATTTACTCTTTTGTAACGAGAGTGAGGCCAAGATTTTTACCGCACAAGATGTTCTCGAAGACGCCTTTCGTGACTTAAAAAAATATGCCCGGACCTTTGCCATTACTCAAGGTCCAAAAGGCGCCTTATTATTTGATGGTGACAAGGAAATAGATGTGGTCACGTCCCAGGTTGAGGCCATTGATACCAACGGTGCCGGAGATCTTTTTGCTGGGGCCTTCCTCTATGCCCTTTCGACCAATCAGAGTTTTGCCATGGCCGGGAAGCTGGCCTGTGCCTCTGCCTCTAAATTGGTAACCCAATTTGGGGCGCGATTATCGCGGGAGCACATACAACATATTAAGAAAATAGTTTTTGGATATTAATTGTAATTAAAGAGGGTGGTGATCTGTGATTCTCAAACAAATAACAACCATGCACGAGATTTTTACCAACGATCTCGTCGGGCGTGAAGTCCTGATTGCTGGCTGGGTTAGAAGTGTCCGAAAAGGAAAACAATTTTCTTTTGTGGCCTTGAACGATGGTTCAACTCAAGAAAATTTTCAAATTGTGGTCGATCAAAAGCTCTCCAATTATGAAGAAATTTCCGGTCTTTTGCTTGGAACTAGTGTGCAATTTAGAGGGATGTTGGTTAAAAGTCAGGGCAAGGGACAGACGATTGAAATGCAGGCCACCAGTGCCACCATTGTATGTAAGACTGGCGAAGACTTTCCCTTGCAAAAGAAGGCCACTTCTTACGAATATCTGCGAGAAATTGCCCATCTAAGGCCTCGCACCCAAACTTTTGGGGCGGTCTTTCGTTTACGCTCCATTTTGAGCTTTGCCACGCATGAATTTTTCACCAAACGTGGCTTTTATTATCTGCATAGTCCCATTATTACCGCCGTCGATGCCGAAGGCGCGGGTGAAATGTTTAATGTCACCACTCTCGATTTAAACAAATTGCCAACCAGCGGTGGGCGTGTGGATTATTCGCAGGACTAT
This sequence comes from uncultured Bdellovibrio sp., assembly GCA_964359085.1. GTDB lineage: Bacteria > Bdellovibrionota > Bacteriovoracia > Bacteriovoracales > Bacteriovoracaceae > GWA2-49-15. The sequence goes on from CAYHRT010000052.1 coordinate 14,290, forward strand.
TTTGGCAAGAAGACTAACTTGACGGTCTCAGGACAACTGGGTGGCGAGTGTTTTGCCATGGGACTCGGTAAGGTTTATACCTTCGGCCCGACCTTTCGCTCGGAAAATAGTAATACCGCCCGCCATCTGGCGGAGTTTTGGATGATTGAACCCGAAGTGGCCTTTGCCGACTTAGACGATAACGCAGAATTAGGCGCTGATTACGTCAAATACCTCATCTCGGCCGCTCTGACTCACGGAGCGAAGGAAATGGAATTTTTAGACAAGTTGGTGAAGGAGCAGGGAGAGAACCTGATTGCCAATTTAGAATTGGTGCGTGATCGGGATTTCGTGCGCATCACCTACACAGAGGCCGTGGAGCTTGTGAAAAAAAGTGGCAAGAAATTTGAATATGCCTGTGACTGGGGGCTTGAGCTGCAAACCGAACATGAGAGATATTTAACCGATGTGCATTTCAAAGGGCCGGTTATTGTGACCGATTATCCAAAGCAATGTAAGGCCTTTTACATGAAGCAAAATGACGATGGTAAAACGGTGCGGGCCATGGATATCCTCGTGCCTGGAGTCGGTGAGATCATTGGCGGAAGTCAGCGGGAAGATGATTATCAAAAGCTCATGCAGCGAGTGGAAGAGCTTAAAATGAACAAAGAGTCTCTATGGTGGTATTTCGATTTGCGCCGCTTCGGCAGTGTTCCGCACGCCGGTTTTGGCCTAGGCCTTGAGCGGGCCGTGATGTATATTACCGGCATGAAAAATATTCGAGATGTGGTTCCTTTTCCTCGAACCCCCAAGAATGCCGACTTTTAACATATTGTAACAACTAAGGAATTGTTTGTTGATCTTTTTACTAAAGTTCTTGGGTGAATTGTCCGATTAATTGAGCATGAAGATTAGCATGATTCCAGAATCTATTCCTATGCAGAATTCTCGCTTTATTCGCAACAATGGCTCGGAAGCGGCCCAGGTGCGGCGGCTCATGAGAGAATTAGAACGAAACACGGCCATCACCAAAAATGCCGAAGCGGTGGTGAATAACGCCGAAGAGTTCCCTAATGAGATAGCCAATTCGGCCAACAATATTGTTCTTAAGCTCCTCGATATTATTTAAAACATCACTGAACAGAAGAATCCAACAAGGCACCATCGTCGGGGAAGTGTTTGACATTAAGTGAGCGCTTATGTGGAGTTTCACTGAAGAGCTTTTTAAATTCATCCGGGATCTGAGTGGCCTTATATTTTTTTCCATTGGAGAGACGTAACCAATATCCATCGACCACATGGTGGTTGATCAGCATTTTGATGGGTTTGATACTGACGATATGGATGCGGTTGAAATAGACCAACTGTTCATCCTGATCGGCCTGTTGCTCACTTTCACTGGCCAAGACATAAAATTTTAAGAATTCCACAAGGCCCTCGAATGTTCATTAATTAGCACTTAATTGTGCCTGCCAGTGACATTTGCCACAAGGGGGCGGGTAGTTTTTATAGACGACTCTTTAGGCACTTTATCTTATAATAATCTCAAGCATTATGATCGATTTTAGAACAGTTTGGACTAAACTTCGCCTACCTCTTTTATTGAGTTTTATGACTCTCTTTGGCGGCAGCTTGGGGTATCACATCCTTTACCCCAATGAGTCTTGGTGGCGTCTTCTCTATATGACATCCATTACTCTCTCGACCGTCGGATATGGCGATATTTTTCAGATAGAGCATAGTCCTGTGGCCACTGTCTACACCATGTTTCTGATGCTGGCAGGGATGGGACTCGTCCTCTATTCAGTCTCCACCATTACGGCCTATGTTTTAGAGGGGCATATTGGAGAACTTTTTTTGGCCCAAGCTTTGCGAAGGAGAGTTGCGCGTATGAAAGATCATTACATTATCTGTGGTGCCGGAGAGACGGGGATTCATGTTATTAGTGAGATGTATCATGCCAAACATGACTTTGTGGTGTTGGAAGCGGATAGCGCCAAACGTGATAAGATCCGCGCCATGTTTCCTGATTGTTGCGTGCTTATTGGGGATGCCACCAGTGATAAATTGTTAGAAGAGGCCAAAATTGAGAGCGCAAGTGGTCTGGTCGCAGCCTTGAGTAACGACAAGGATAATTTATTTCTTACTATTTCGGCCCGTATGCTCAATCGCAAGCTCAAGATTGTCTCCAAGGCCATCGATCTAACGCTGGTAGGGAAATTGAAAACCGCTGGTGCCGACTATGTAGTAAGCCCCAATTTCATAGGGGGGATGCGAATGGCTTCGGAAATTTTGAGACCGCATGTGGTGACTTTCTTGGATCGAATGCTGCGAGGAAAAGACAAATCTGCCCGGGTCGAAGAATTGGTAGTGCCAAAAGATTCTCCCTTATGTGGCAAATCCCTTGAAGAGGCCCGCATTTATGAAGAATGCGGACTGTATATTATGGCGCTTAAGCCAAGTGATGAAGGGGCGGATTATCTCTACAATCCTCCTTTAGAAACCCGTCTGAATGAGGGAACGATACTGCTTTTTATCGCCGATATGAATCAGCAAAAGAAAATTCATAATATGTTTGCAACTTAAAGGAATTTATCTGATACCTGCGCTGAATATTACGTGTGGTGTTCTTGTTCTTCTCTTGTTGTTGGCCGAACAGCAAGAGTGGAATTTAGGTGTGTGGTTGTTTAAAACCTCGGCCTCACTTTCTTTTGTTGCTTTGGCCTGGGCGCATGAGGCCCTGCTTAAAGGCCCCTACGGGTTGGGGATATTGGTGGCCGTCATTTTTTGCTTGATCGGTGATATTCTACTCATTCCTCATTCCCGAAAATTTTTTTTGTTGGGGGTGGTTGCCTTTCTCTTGGGGCATCTAGCATTCCTCGCCGCCTTTTTCACCGGCCTTTCTAGTTTTAATCTTTGGTGGTTAGTCATTGCCTTGATCATAGAAGGTCTTTTTATTTTTTTCATTATGCGCTGGCCATGGCCCGAAATTCCCAAGGAATTATTTATTCCCGTCAATCTTTACATTGTCGTGATCTCATTGATGGTAGCGGTGGCCGCCAGTGGCGTCGGTGGTGGAGGCCATTGGATAATCTTGCTCGCCGCTGTCATGTTTTTTCTTTCAGATATTTCCGTGGCCCGGCACCAATTCCGCTCACGCCAATTCATGAATAAATTATGGGGATTGCCGCTTTACTATGGGGCGGTATTGCTCTTTGTTTCGACTCTCTCCTTTATGTGACCTTAGAAGTGGCACGAAAAAGAGTCGCCCGAATGAAGAGTATTCTTGGTACAACCTCTTGAATTCACATCATTGATGAGCACGACAAACGAAACATCCTCAGAAGCGGTTGAATTACCTTAATATGAGTAAATAGCGATTCATGTTTGCAGCTTTTTGTTCGATAAGTCTACGGGAGTATGAGGGTTTAGGAATGAAGTTTATCCATGTAATCAGCTGTGTGTGGTTATGGGTATGGCCGTGGGGAAGCTTGACCGAAGCTGGGGTGGCAAAAGTCGCTGGCAAGACTTTACCAATATTTTATCAGAACTGGGTCATCTACAAACAATCCGTGCGTTTCTTAGTCAATCGCAACAACATGCTTACGATCAGTGATTATTGCGGGGATGACCTCTCTTCGACTTCTCTTGGGCATACCCGCTGTGAAGCCATTCGTGTTTTGTCCAAAGTCGATATGACCAAGCTAGATTCTCGCAAAACAATCGGTGGAAAAAATCCCGGTGCTGTTTTGTGCGAGCAATATTTGGGCGGGCAAGTGGTTTACGGGACCGATCGCTTTCGCACTCAAAAAACATTTTGTCAGTTTAATGACCAGTCCATAGTGGCAAACGATACCCTGATTATTTACGGGGTGAAAAATGGCAATAAATAAGCTGCCGTTTTTAGCACTCGTCCTTTGCCTTCTGGCAAATATGCCAGTCTCCATGGCAAAACTGAGTTGTCGAACAACTCCCACCGCGCGCGTCTCCCTACGTGATCCTGGAAAACCTATGCATAATTATGTGGTGCAAGACCAAGACGGATTGGGTACGTGTTATGCGAATGCTCTGGCCGTAATGATGTTTGCTGAAACAGGCAAAGAGGTAAGCGCCCATCAGATCGCTACGATGTATGGCATGGCCCAACAAGGCGTAACAGCTCCCACCGAGGGCGCTGCTGGACCACGGGTATCGGCCATCCTAGATGGTGAAAATATTGAAGCATCAGGAACGCTGTGTGGAGCATATAGCGCCATCAAGGATCGTCCTTATCTATGCACGCGTGATCAGGTGCCGATTGAATCCATGAGCAATGATAGCCATGATATTCAGAAAGAATACAACTCCGCCCTCGGCAATCTCTATGACCACTCCGCCGGTTTGCGCAACCTTTCTCCCACC
>CAYHRT010000053.1:0-18490 GCA_964359085.1 uncultured Bdellovibrio sp.
ACTCCGAAGACAGGTTCCATGACCCTTTTGGGACACAATGCACCCGCGAAGTGGCGCAATGTGTCCCAAAAGGGTCATGGAACCTGTCTTCGGAGTAGTCTCAAGATTGTTGTTGCGCCAACTTTTTGCAGTGATTTTCTGCCTAGATAGTACAATACCCTGCAGACGGCCCCCCAAATATTTTGAGGCCCCAACATGTCATGTTCTTTTAAAGATCTCAGACATTCCATAATGCCTGCCCACTCTTTGTTGCTACTTGTGCCGGTACCATCCATGGCCACGACTGGACCTGGCAGATGCCAAGCTTTTACTCCGCCCTTAGTCATGCGGACGATATGGTCATAATCCATGGCAATTTTATATTTCGTATTAAATGTCCCAACAATTCTAAAAATTGAACTTCTCACCACCATCGTAGGGTGCAAAAAAGGCTGGCCGCGCCCGAGACTAATATCCTGATGTCGAAGAAGAATTGGCCCCGCAATGATATCCTGAAAAAGAAGATCAGAATGTACAAGGCCTACCTCCTGATTGTTTAGCAAAATCGCCATGGCCTTTGAATAATAACTTCTATCAAGAAGTGCATCACCACTATTGAGAAAACTGATGGCCCCTCCCGTCGCATGCTTCAATCCTTTATTAAAAGCATCAGCAATGCCTTCATCTCTTTCATTAACGACTTTGCCAAAATGCTGATCGAGATAATGCTTAGTTTTTTCACAAGCCCCACCGTTTATCACGATTGATTCGATAGCATCTTGATGGGCCAGAGAATCGAGTGTCTTTTTCAGTCCCTCGAAATCATTATACGTGATAGTTATGACTGATAATTTACGCTCTTGATTCACGCACAAATCCCTGCAAGTTCTCGCGTTTTGGATTGTAATTCAAGACCAAACATGCGAACGTGAGAACTTGCTTATAAAGCCAACCCCTTAAGGTATCCAACACCATCAAATCTAAATGGAAATACTACTTTTTACCAGCTTTTTACTTATCGCTTTTGTTTTCTTTTCTGTTTTAAAAACAGAAAAGATTTTTATTCGATTGGCCCCTATCTTTTTTCTTGTTCTCTTCTTGAGTGGTCATGCCCTTATCGAATTGAAATTTAAGGATCGCATTTTTCGTGATAATGACGATCAGGTTTATTTCATAAAAGAGGGACGCCAATGTATCGAAGGTAGCTTAAAAGATATATACAATCCTTTCGAGTTGAAAAAAGGATTTCCTAATCCATATCCTTTTACATTCACATCCTGCCTATTTCATAAATACTCGTACGCACCTGTTTTTGCTCTGCGTTTTTTTAATTTCATACTTTTTATCTTAATGATTCTTTTGATGTACCAATCCGTGTTGCTTATTACACAATCGAAACGGCATGCTCGTATTGCAGGTTTATTAGTATGCATGGGCACTAGCTTTCAATTGTATCAATTTTATTTTTTAAGAGATCTCGCCATTTGTTTTCTAAGTGCATTAATTATTTTTTTTACAGTAACTTCTTTTTTCGGTTCCAAAAAAATTATTGGCATTTTCTTATCACTCCTTGGTCTACTCTTAGCATTCTATTGCCAGTACACACTAAGGATGCACGCCATCTCAGTCGGTATTATGTTTCTTGCAAATTTTATTGGGATCGTTGTGATAGAAAAGACTAAAGTTAGAGTTCCTTACTATCTTGTTGTTATTATTTCTTTTCTATATTACTGGAATTATTCAATTGGTGATTTTTTAGTCGGCAAATTTGAATTCTCCTTTTTCTTTAAAAATCCCTCTCGTGTCGTTGCACTTACTAAAGAATTTTTGCTTAATTTTTCAGGCATTGGATTTATCATACCAAGCTATGGAGTGCATGATACTTGGATAACCTGGGTCTTAAAAAGATCGATTACGTTTGATCGATTACTTTATCCATTGATCTTTATTTATTTTCTTTTCAAGGTGAACTTGAAACAAAAGATCTTATTCTTTTTCTTGTCAGTACCTGGATATTATATTTACGAGGCGGTCTATTACTATTACCGCGAATATCATACAATAAGCCTGGGCTTTGGCTTCAGACATGCCATTGTTTTTTATATTTATTTCCCATTTTTCATTCCGTGGATGGCCTTTTTGAACAACAAAAATCGCAAGAACGCACGCCTTACTTTAGACGGCAGAAACAATTTTTTGGATATCTTGTTGCCCTAGATAGGGATGCATCGGCAATGAAATAACTTTCTGGCAAATAGCTTCCGAAACGGGGAATTTCAATTTAGAAAATTGTCCTTCATAAACCGGTTGAAGGTGCAGTGGTTTAGGATAGTGCACGGCGGTTGGAATGCCTTTGTCTTGCATTTTTTTGGCGAAAGCATCGCGATCATCTACTTCGATCGTGTATTGGGCCCATGCGCTTTGGTTAAAATTTTCTACCTTAGGAGTTTTGACTTTACCCTTGAGCCCTTGATTGTAAGCATCGGCAACCTTCTGGCGTAGTTCCATTTCCTTTGGAAAGATTGACAATTTTTCGCTCAAAATGGCGGCCTGGAGGGTGTCGAGGCGACTGTTATGGCCCACGAGAACGTGGTTATAGCGACCAACCTGACCGTGGAAACGAAGTTGCTTAATACGCTCGGCCAGCTTGTCATCATTGGTAAAACAGGCGCCACCATCACCGTAGCACCCCAATGGCTTGGCAGGAAAGAAGCTGGTGGCCGCAAGGGTTGTCAGATTACCCGAGCGCTTGCCCTTGTAAATTGCACCAAAGCTTTGCGCGGCATCTTCGATCACGGGGATTTTATATTGCCCGGCAATTTGATTGATCCAGTCATAATCAGCACATTGGCCATAGAGACTGACCGGCATAATGGCCTTGATCTTTGATGAAACTATTTTTTCCAACGCCTTGGGGTCGAGGTTGTAGGTGTCGGGGTCCACATCGCAAAACACTGGTTCGGCACCTAATATGGAAACTACTTCGGAGGTGGCAAAAAAAGTAAATGCCGGAACAACGACCTTATCGCCCTGACGGACGTCGAGTGCACGCAAGCAGATAAGCAGGGCATCTGTCCCATTGGCCACGCCGATAGCGTGTTTCACACCCAAAAATTTACTCATATCTTTTTCAAATTCTTCGACTTCGGGGCCTAAAATAAATTTACGATGATCAAGCACTGTTTGAATGCGTTTGTTTACCTTGTCTTTGATTGTGTCGTACTGAGCACCTAAATCGATAAATTCCATATTAAATCCCCACTGTTTTGTATTTTGCTGCATTTTATCTCAATCTACGACGGGTATCTACCTCCCTTTTTGGGACTCGGTGCGTTACCACATCTAGAACAAATCTCAAAAAAATAGTACATTAATGTCATGTTAAAAACTCACGAGAGAACCTTTTCGCTGCTCCAACGGCTCGCTGATGCTCTTGCCGTGGGCCTAAGCTGGGCCGCTGCCTATTACGTGCGCTTCACTCTCATGCAGGGTGGAGAAGTGGGGCTGCAAAGCTTTTTTCTTAAAATATCCCCCGGGTTGATTGCCTTAACCCTCTATTTTTTTGCTAAGCATGGGCTCTATCGGTCATACCGATTTAATTCACGCTACAACGAAATTCTGTCGCTTTTTCAGGCCAATACTTTGGCCATTTTGACCTTTATTCTCTTTCTCTATTTCATTGCCCCCACAAGAGTTTCAAGGATTACCCTGCTTCTCTATTTTGTAATTTCACAAATTGCGCTGATCACTTTGCGTTTATGTGTCCGAAATTTTCTTAGAGTACTTCGAAAGCGAGGCCATAATCTGCGTCATGTTTTGCTCGTTGGTAATGGGCCTCAGATGAGGAATTATATTGAAACGGTTAAGCTCTTTAAGGACTCAGGTATTCGCTTTATTGGCTGGATTGAAGCCAATAGCGATTTGGCCGCGATATTTGAAATTCACATTTTGCATGACAGTGTAGAAGAGGCGCGAAAAAAATTTAATCCTGACACTATCGTTCTAGGTTTTGCCGGCAAAGATTCGGACAGAGTCGAGGCATTACTGAAAAAATCTTATAACGATGTCGTCCCTCTGCAAGTTTTACCTGACCTCTCTTTCTCATTTATCGGTCACGAAATCGAAGATTTCGCCGGCGTTCCACTCTTGACCATGAATCAGCCAAAGCTCAATACAATCGACCTCATTTTGAAACGCGGTTTTGATTTTTTATTATCCTTTGTTGGTTTGCTTGTCATTTCTCCACTGCTCGCCTTCCTTGCAATCTTGGTAAAAATTTCCTCTCCTGGCCCATTCTTCTTTGGCCAAATGAGAATGGGCTTGGACGGGAACACATTTACCATGTGGAAATTCCGCACCATGAAAATGGCGAAGGAAGGAGAAGATTCAAAAGAATGGAGCAATCCAAATAACCCACGCAAAACCAAGATTGGCTCGTTTTTGCGTAAAACTTCTCTGGATGAGCTACCGCAAATTTGGAATGTGGTTGTGGGCGACATGAGTCTCGTCGGTCCCCGTCCAGAACAACCTTTTTTCGTAGAAAAATTCAAACATCAAATCCCCCTCTACATGCTTCGACATAAAATGAAGGCCGGGATGACGGGATGGGCCCAGGTCAATGGCTGGCGTGGTGACACAAGTTTAAATAAACGCATTGAATGTGATATCTATTACATTAAAAACTGGTCACTGTGGTTGGACATCAAAATTTTATTTTTAACTTTCTGGAAGGGTTTGCTTAACAAGAACGCGTATTGAGAAAGCCTCCGAAATCATAAACACGGTCATGATCAAAAAAAGATTTTCTCCATCTCCAAAAGTATATTGAAACTGACCAGATATAATAAAAGACATAACGAAGGGAAAGGTCAATCTGCCAATTAGATCCTCACGAAGGTAAGTTGCATAGACCCAATACAGACTAAAAAATACCAATGCCAATAAACCAAGTACCCCCGTCGATGCTAAATGCTCAAGGTAGTTATTATGGGCATGTCCTCCAAAGTCTTCGTGTTCAATATCGTACTTAAATTTTAAGGATTTCACATTTGGTTCAAAGTTTTTATATCCCCACCCAAAAACAGGGCGTTCCATAAAAGCCACGAGCACCGTTTCGGCAAATGACATGCGCTGAGCATTTGAACCTTCGCGATTGTCCATCATACGCTGAAAGGGCGCGATAAAACTATAACTCAAAACAAATGCAATGCCCGCCATGACAATAAGGCCAAAAATAATTTTTCTATTTTTCTTCAAAAAGAAACAAGGAAGAGCAACAGCAAATCCTATCCAGCCACCTCGTGCAAAAGCGAGATAAAGACCAAAAATATTGATGGCGAATGCCACCACCAGCCACCATGTGGGAACCCATTGTTTAACTTCGTCCCTATAGATTAAAAGGCCAGTTAACAGCACCATAAAAAAAGATAGGCCATACCCGTAAGTCATGTACATCCCATAGAGTCCGCAAGCACGATCATAATGGCACGCAGGTTTTCCTTTTAAATAATTGAATCCTGAGTAATAGGCAATAATGCCCGAAAGCGAAGCAATACTGGTGGCGAAGATGAAGAGATTGATTAAAATTCCGATCCGTTTCTTGGTGAAATAACTTTTTGGGATAGACGCTAAAGCAAAAATTCCAAAAAATGGAATGAGAAAATATTTTATTTTAAACAAATTTGAAAAAGGGTGAGGAAGAATATCCAAATTAGCAATAATCGAAAGAATGATCGTGACCATTATTCCCACTAAGGCCCATGCAGTCTTGCTCAATTTATAGGTAGCAAAATTTTTGTAAAAAAAATGGCATGCCGGGACAACAAGTAAGATATGCGCCAAAGCCGAAAATGATACTGAGGTAAAAATGCCTACACTTAAGACAAGCAAGGAGGCATAGGTAAGATGGTAAAATACCTGTTCCATATATAGAAGACGACTACAGCTTACGTTCCCACTCTAAGGCAGTTTTAACGATCAGTTCTAAATTATCGTGTCGTGGAACCCATGCGAAAAGATTTTTTATTTTTTGGGATTGAGCAATAAGATTCGGACTGTCGCCATCACGTCGCGGACCGGGCGAAACTTTGAAATCAGTTCCACTCACCTTACGCACGATTGCAATAATTTCTTTAACACTGGTGCCGTGACCATAGCCGCAATTTACCACGGTTGAGGTGCCACCTCGATTGAGGTAGTTGAGAGCATCTAAATGGGCCTGGGCCAAATCTTCCACGTGAATGTAGTCACGAATACAAGTACCGTCAGGAGTATCATAATCATCTCCGAACACTGTCATTGTCTTACGTTTGCCAAGTGCCGTCTCGCAGGTAATTTTGATCAGGTGAGTGGAAAAAGGTGAACACTGGCCCAATTTGCCATCAACAGCGGCACCAGCGACATTGAAATAGCGAAGCGCCACATAATTAAAATGAGGATTGGCAATGGCCATATCTTCCAGCATCCATTCTGTCATAAGTTTACTTCGCCCATAGGGATTGATGGGACCAAGTGGCGACGTTTCAGTACAAATGCCGCGCGTATCTTGGGGAATACCGTAAACGGCGGCAGTGGAAGAAAAAATAAATTTTTTAACATTATATTTTTGGCAGGTTTGAATGAGATCCAAAGCGTTTTGAGTATTATTTTTATAGTACTTGACCGGTTCTTTCACACTCTCTGGTACTATGATACTGCCAGCAAAGTGCAAGACAGCTTCAAATTTTTCTCGCTCAAAGAGGTTGCAAACAAAATTCTGATCGGCCAGATCGCCTACCACCAACTTCCCCGCCAAAACCATTTCTCGTTTTCCTGTACTTAAATTATCGAGCACAACTGTTTCATGGCCGGCGTTTGCCAGCATTCGGTTTACATGTGAACCAATATAGCCTGCCCCACCAGTAACAAGAATTTTCACTTTGGCCTCCTGGCCAAAGTTAGAACTTTAGGGTACGCGGCCATCCTGACCGCATCTTTTTTAGTATTTTTCTGCGAAAAATGGCGTTTCATCGCAACAAACCTTTAAAATATTCAGCTGTACGCTTGATTCCTTCTTCAAAAGTAATTTTTGGCCGATACTCGGAGATCTTCTGAAGCTTCGATAAATCTGGCCTACGCTTACGAGGATCGTCTTGCATAATAGCACGAAAAGTAATTTTAGATCGAGAGCCCAAATAATTAATAATCTCCTGCGCGGCTTCCTTTACGGTATATTCATCTGGATTTCCAACATTGAATGGGGTTGGATCATCACAAAACATGACATTGTGGATTGCTTCGACCAGATCGCTGACGTAGCAAAAGGAACGAGTTTGCAGGCCATCGCCATAGATGGTGATATCTTGGTTGTGGAGGGCCTGTGTGATGAAGTTGGGAATTACTCGCCCATCATTAGGCCTCATGCGTGGGCCATAGGTATTAAAAATGCGCACGATTCGCGTGTCCACTTTGTAGCGACGATAAAAGCTCATGGTCATCGCCTCAGCAAAACGCTTCGATTCGTCATAGCAGGCCCGCGGGCCAATGGGATTTACGTTGCCATGATAAGTTTCAACTTGAGGGTGTATTTCGGGATCGCCATAAACTTCAGAAGTTGAAGCTTCTAGAAAACGTGCGCCCTTGTCGCGGGCCAATTCCAATAACTTCAAAGTGCCTTCGCTATTAACACGCATAATTTCCAGAGGAATTTGTTCAAAGTCGATAGGCGAGGCAGGAGAAGCAAGAGAAAAAATATAGTCAATTTTACTTTTGGAAAAATTGGGGAGTTGCTCAAAGATATTGCACTCATGAAATTCAAAATTTATATTTTTTGATAACAGTTCTGCGGTAGAACGACTGCCTGTAATAAAGTTATCAAGGCCAATAATTTTGGCACCAAGCCCAAGATAAAATTCACATAAGTGGCCAGGAACAAAACCGGCAGCGCCGGCAACCAAAACTGTTTTCCCATCTAGCTTTGATGGTAGATTAACTTTTGACATGCTCACCCCTAGTGGCGCTAAAAATAGCACGAACTGAGGGTTATTCATAAGCGCAAAATGACGAATACTCTAATAAAACCTCATTTTGGGCGCTGCTCCAGATGTTCCTGAATTATTGCGTTCATGTGATTTTTAAAATTTTCTTTCGAAAAGTCGTGGGCACGGGCCACAAGCTGATGATGTTGAAAAGAACGTTTTTCAAAGTCAAGAATGGCATGGATAAGAGATTGTGGTGTCTGTTCATCAAAAAAGTGCGAAACATCAGCGTTCAGAGTCTCGAGCACTCCGCCAATTTTATAGGCAATCACGGGAGTACCAACCGCCAGTGCCTCAAGGGGTGTAATACCAAAATCTTCCACACCAGGAAAAATAAGGGCCCGGGCCTTGGCCAATTCTTGCACTAAAATTGTTCTAGTCGTGTTGCCTAGGAATTCTATGCTAGGTCCTGCTATTGTCCGCAGCCATTTGTCTTGCTGGCCGCCTCCAATAATTTTTAGTTTTTTGCCTAACTGATTGAAGGTATGAATGGCCAAATCTACACGCTTATTAGGGGCGAAGGCAGTGACCATAATGTAAAAATCTTCCTTAGGGGAAGGATGATTTTTAAAGGAGGCAAAATCCTCTAACTCCACAAACGGATGCACGACCTTGGGGTAAGCGTTGTAATAGGTCTGGATACGCATTTTCACAAAATGCGAGTTAGCGATCATGAGATCGACATTGTGATTACTTGCTTTATCCCAATCGACTAAATAATTCTTGAAGACTTGTGCCCCGGCACGCTGATACAGAGGCGCTCCTGGGCCAAAGTAGGCATCGAATTGGTCATAGAGATAGCGCATAGGACTATGAACATACGAGATGTGATAACTGCCCTGCGGCTTCTTAACTCCCTTGATTACGCAGTGACTGGAACTCAAAACTAAATCAGCATTCTCTGTAATGCGAAGAGTTTCGGCCGCCTTCGGAAATAGTGGTAGGAATTTTCGATAGTGACGACTAATGCCGGGGATGGAATTAAGAAAACTTGTCACTATTTTACGTTTTTCAATACAGGAGCTGGTGGAACCTTTTTGATATATCAAAGTATAGAGTGGGGCTTCTGGAAACATTTCGCAAAAAGCTTCAAGAACGCGTTCACCGCCTCTAAAACCTGTGAGCCAATCATGCAGTAGTACAACTTTCATATTTTATCTTCATCTTCATCGTTATCTGAGCACTCCATTAATGGCACGCTGGCGATAGCAATCAGTAGCAACGGGACATTTTCCATCATGGATCGCGCGACAGAGTATTTCTGTTTTTTTATTGGAAAGAACGTCTATCACTTCACCGTAACAATATTTTGCAATAGTATCTTGCTCGGCGTAGGTGAGCAAATAGGGAAATCCTTGGTCACGCACCCATTCTACGCGTGGGTTGGCTTCCGTAACGCGCACAACTCCCAACATGGCCAAGAGACAGAGGGATATTTTAGCGTATTTGAGTCTCATGAGAAGTCCCTTCAGAATTGGATGGTAATTCTACGCTCTCAGGAGACGATAGTTCTGCCGAAATTGTGGTATCGCGCGCGCAAGTCATGAATTTTCTCAGGCTTCGTTTTTTTGTTGGGCAAATCGCCGTAATTTCTCTTGGCTTACCTTCACAAATGCAGGTCGCCTTAGAAACCTGAAAGTCTAATTTATTTTTTGAATCCTTATAGAAATGCGCTTGGAACTTTTGCTTACACTGACAAAGTTGGAGATTCTGATCTACTGGAGCGGAAGCACCCAAAACAAAAAAAGTGAAAAAGGAAGTTAGCAGAATAATAAAGATATTTTTAAGAACGCGCATGCTGTTTAGATTATCTCGACACAATTTTTTTTAAAAGCTAATATTATCCGAGCATTTATCTCGGAGTCCGAGATATTAGGTTAGATAAGCAGGGCCAGTCCAATCGAGTTATGCTACCCTTTTTTATATGCGTATCGGATTACTTACCTCAAGCGAACACCCAGAACTCGCCCCAGACGATCATATACTCTATCAATATTTGATAACGAAAAAAGATCTCTCCATAGTTCCTGTTATCTGGGATTCGGAATTTAATCCAAAAAAATACGATGCTTTAGTTATTCGTAGCGTTTGGGATTACCAAACAAAAGTCGATAAATTCTTTCAATGTCTGGAAAAAATTGAAAAGTCAAAAGTTTGTTGTCTCAATTGTGTTAATACCATCCGCGACAACATCGATAAAATGTATCTCTTTGATCTTGAAAATCAGAATAATATTTCTATTCCCGCCACACAAATTATTAGCGGGCCGAAGGCACGGCTTAATATTCAATCGCAAGAACTGGTGCTCAAACCGGTTCTTAGTGCCTCTGGAAAAAATACCTTTCACCTCTCCCGTGATAAAGTTCTTGAGAAATTTATTGAGCTTCATACCGCCGGTGACCGGCGAGTTTATCTGGCGCAGGAATTCATTCCCGGAATCACTAACGGTGAAATCTCTATCATTAAATTTGGCCAATATTTTTCTCACTCTGTCTTAAAAAGGCCTGCCGCTAATGAGTTCAAAGTTCAGACAAAATATGGCGGAACTGTGGGGCCTTTTGATGTTCCAAAAGAATTGCATCAAGAAGTGGAAAAGTTAAGTGATGTGACTGATCCTCTTCTCTACTCACGGAGTGATTGGGTTTTCCACGGGGGTCAATACTACCTAATGGAACTTGAACTCTTTGAGCCGGAATTATTTTTTCGTTTTGCCCCAAATGCGCAGGGTCTCTTCCTCAAACGCCTTCATGAGCTGGTAAAAGCAACCTAAGCGCAGTGCTTCAACCGTGACAATCGTCATAGAATTACTACCCAAATGGCACTTTTTTACATATAGTTGAACGCTGGTCTCAACCGTAGAATGGTCTTAGGAATAACCTTATGAAAGTTATCGATCACATCAATAATCGCAACGGTCCGCTATTTAGCTTTGAAATAGTTCCACCCCCTCGCGGGCGTACGGTGCAGGATATTTTTGACATCATCAATGCCCTTGTACCTTTCAAACCTTCTTGGATTGATGTCACGGCACATTCGGCCAGTGCTTATTACAATGAACGTGCCGATGGTACTGTGCAACGGCGAATTTATAAAAAGCGACCAGGGACTATCGGGATTTGCGGTATCATTCAAAATCGCTTTAACATCGATACGGTTGGACATCTTCTCTGCAATGGCTTCACCAAGGAAGAAACTGAAGATGCCTTAATTGAATTAAATTTCTTGGGTGTCCACAATATTTTGTCGATTAGGGGTGATGGACTTAATTACAAAAAAAATATCGCCAAAGACCGCTCGGTCAATTTATATGCCAGCGACCTTGTCTCCCAAATGTCTAATATCAAACGCGGCCTATATCTCGATGAGTTAAGTTTGGCGCGTCCTCTGGATTTTTGTGTTGGTGTGGCCGGCTATCCTGAGAAACATTTTGAATCACCCAGCCTAAAGCAAGATATTTTTTATCTGAAGAAAAAGGTCGAACTCGGTGCCGAATACATCATGACCCAAATGTTTTTTGATAATCAGAAATATTTTGATTTTGTTACAATCTGCAGGTCGGAGGGGATAACAGTCCCCATTATCCCAGGTATAAAAATTCTTAAAACAAAAAATCAACTCCAGTCCATCCCTAGCAATTTCTACATTGATCTGCCCGATGAGTTGGTGGAAGAAGCCATGGGTAATCCTGATCATATTCCTGCTATTGGTATCCGCTGGGCCCAAAAACAAGTCGAAGAGCTATTGAAGGCCGACGTTCCTGATGTGCATTTTTACATCATGAATGATACGGAATTGGTAGTCGATGTTATTAAAAAATTTAGGTAATAGGCCACATGACATTGAGAAAAACTAAAACATACCTCGAACTTGAAGGTCTCCTCCGTGATCGCATTTTAATTATTGATGGTGCCATGGGTACCATGATTCAAAAATGTAAACTCACCGAAGAAGAGTTTCGAGGCCAAAAATTTAAAGACCACCCTGTCGCCCTTAAAGGCAATAACGACGTTCTGTGCCTTACACAACCCGATGTCATTGAACGTATCCATCTGGAATACCTAGAGGCCGGCGCCAATATTATAGAAACGAATAGTTTTAATGCCACTTGGATCTCGCAACGAGACTACAAACTCGAATCTCAAGTCCGTGACATCAATCTGGCCGCTGCCCATTGTGCAAAAGCCGCCGTCGTACAATTTAAAAAGAAAAACCCCACGCGCCCTGTTTTTGTGGCAGGCTGCTTGGGCCCAACCAATACCACTGCTTCGATGTCTCCTCGTGTATCCGACCCAGGCTTTCGCTCCATCACTTTTGATCAGCTAAAAAAGGCCTATTCGGAGCAGGCCCGTGCGCTTATCGAAGGAGGAGTTGATATTCTCCTGCCTGAAACAGTTTTTGATACTTTAAACCTGAAGGCAGTGATCTTTGCCTTCGAGGAGCTATTTGAAGAGTTAGGCCAACGTTGGCCTGTGATGATTTCTATGACCATCACGGACAACTCAGGAAGAGTTCTCAGTGGTCAAACCGCTGAGGCCTGTTACAATTCCATTCGACACGCACAGGCGCTGAGTGTGGGGATTAATTGCGCCCTTGGTGCTCGTGAGATGCGGCCTTTTCTTGCTCAACTCTCCAAAGTGGCCGAGTGTTATGTAAGTTGCTATCCCAATGCCGGATTGCCAAACCCCTTAGCACCCTCTGGCTATGATGAAACACCGGAAATAACAGGACGCCATGTCCACGAATTTGCTTCTGCAGGACTGATTAATTTAGTCGGGGGATGTTGTGGTACGACTCCTGATCACATCAAGCAAATAACAAAATATGTCAGTCCTTTGCCACCACGAAAAATTCCAAAGGTTGAACCTGCACTCCGACTCTCAGGCCTTGAACCTCTGAACGCTCCTTGCCAAACGGGGAAGCCTTTTATGATGGTGGGTGAGCGAACCAATGTCACCGGCAGTCCAAAATTTTCAAAACTCATCAAGGAAGAAAAATTGGTGGAGGCCCTGAATGTTGCCCGACAGCAGGTTGAGAGCGGTGCCAACATCCTCGACGTTAATTTTGATGAAGCGCTCCTGAACGGTGAAGAGTGCATGCGCACTTTTTTAAATTTGCTGGCAGTTGAACCCGACATCGCCAAAGTCCCTATTATGATTGATAGCTCCAAATGGTCTGTCATCGAGGAAGGACTTAAATGCCTGCAAGGAAAATGTATCGTCAACTCAATCAGTATGAAAGAGGGCGAGGTAAAATTTCTAGAGCGTGCAAAATTAATCCACCGCTACGGTGCCGCCATGATTGTCATGGCCTTTGACGAAAAAGGACAGGCCTCCACGCTCGAAGAAAAAGTGAACATCTGCGTGAGGGCCTATCAACTTTTAACTGAGAGGGCCGGCATTCCACCAGAGGATATTATTTTTGATGCCAATGTCCTCACAATTGCCACGGGAATGAAGGAGCATGATGCTTATGGCATTAATTTCATAGAAGCCGTCCGTGAAATAAAAAAACGCTGTCCAGGGTCTTTTACCAGCGGTGGTATCAGTAATGTGTCGTTTAGTTTTCGCGGTAACAATAAAGTTCGCGAAGCCATGCACAGTGTTTTTCTCTACCATGCTATTCAAGCAGGTCTCGATATGGCCATCGTCAATGCTGGTATGCTTGAGGTGTATGAAGAAATTGATCCAACTTTAAGACAAAAAGTTGAAGATGTAGTTTTATGCCGCCATCCCGAAGCCTCGGACAACTTGATTGAGCTGGCAACTCAACTGGCGCAATCTAAAAATTCTAAAGATATTAAGCATGACCCAAAGGCGCTAGAAATTTGGCGAGAAGGAAGTGTAGAAGAGCGGCTTGCCCATGCCCTGGTCAAAGGAATTACAAATTACGTCGATCAAGATACAGAAGAGGCACTTAAAAAATATGTCACGCCCCTGAAAGTCATTGAAGGCCCACTCATGTCGGGCATGAAGATTGTCGGCGATTTATTTGGCCAAGGAAAAATGTTTCTACCCCAGGTAGTTAAAAGTGCACGAGTGATGAAACAGTCGGTGGCGTACCTAGAACCCTTTATTGCAAAAGATAAATCTCCAGGCACCCATCACCACCAAGGTACAATTGTCATTGCGACAGTCAAAGGGGATGTGCATGACATTGGAAAAAATATCGTTTCTGTCGTTCTGGGGTGTAACGGTTATAACGTTGTCGACCTCGGCGTAATGGTATCCTGCGAGACCATTATTGAGGCCATCCACAAATACAACGCGGATTATATTGGGCTCAGCGGACTTATTACACCATCGCTCGATGAAATCATCTTTAACGCTCAAGAATTTGAGCGACAAAAAATTAAAATTCCTCTCCTGATCGGTGGTGCTACGACTTCTAATGCCCACACTGCCTTAAAAATTGCGCCCCATTATAGCGCTGCGGTTGTCAGAGTTGCCGATGCCTCTTTAGTTATCGATACTATGACCCAATTAAAAAATCCCACTTTGCGTGAAAATTTCGAAAAAGATCTCCATGCCAAGCAAGAAGCATTGCGACTGCATTTTGAAAAGCGGCCGGCAGAAGAAATGTGGTCATATGAGGAAGCTCAGAACCACGCCCCCGCTTTAAAATTCGATGCAAATTTCATAGCCTCCATGCCATTTTATGGTGCCAAATATTACAATGATCTCACGATCGAGGAACTCATACCGTATCTTGATTGGTCGCCGCTATTTTGGGCCTGGGGCTTAAAAGGTACATATCCTAAAATTCTAGAAAATAGTAATTACGGTCACGAAGCTAAGAAATTATTTGATGACGCTCTTTATATGCTTGAAACATTGAAAAAAAGCAAACGATTACACCCCAAAATGGCGTTGGGTTATTGGCCGGTCACTCGTAGTGGGGATGATGTCCTGGTCTTCAATGATCAACGACAAAAACTTCTCACTCTGAATTTTTTGCGTCAACAGACGAAAGATATTCAAACGCCTCGCTGCCTGGCCGATTTCATTTCCTCAAAACAGGATTTCATTGGATTATTTACTGTGACGGCAGGACAAGAGCTTGAGGTTCTTGCCAAAGAATATCAAGAAAAAGGCGATGATTACAGTTCCATTTTAGTTAAGGCCATTGGCGATCGCCTGGCAGAAGCTATGGCAGAGATGATTCATCATTGGGCGCGTCTCCAACTCGGCATCGAGGAAAATCGTGAACTAACTCATCTTGATTTTATCAATGAGAAATACAAAGAGAAATACAAAACCATTCGGCCAGCCCCCGGTTACCCGGCCTGTCCCGACCATACCGAAAAGGCCAAGATTTGGGAGTTATTGCAAATCAAAAATAAACTAAATGCCCATCTCACAGAAAATTTTTGCATGTCACCACCCAGCACCGTGGCCGGTTATATTTTCGCTCATCCCGAATCACGCTATTTTAATATTCTCAAAATTGGCGAAGATCAGTTAAAGAGTTACAGTGCGCGAAAAGGCTGGGATATCCAAACAGGCAAAAAATGGCTTGCACCTATCATCTAAAGTCCTAGAAGAGTCACCACTAATTGTGCCATGGCCGGCGATGCAGTCAGACCCGGAGACTCATATCCACAAATCTCAACATAGTTTGGTAAGTTCGTTTCTTTTGGTCCCTTAATCCAAAAATCCGGATACAAGTTGCCGTTCGACTTAATTTTACTTCGAATGCCACAGTAATCTGGCGAGAGCTTGCCGGTCACCACACTTGGATAATAACGTGCAATCTCAACTTTCATTTGTTCCAATAAAGTGGCATTAAGTGAATAATCAATTTTAGAAACCTCTTCCGTATTCGGCCCGAATTTTAGTGCCCCGGCCATATCAAAGGTAGAATGCACTCCAAGGCCCTTTAAATGAGGCAAGGGACAGGGATAGATGAAAGATTCCCGATAGAATTCACCCGTATATTTTAGATAATTACCCTTCACAAAATAATCTTCCAAACCGTTCTGCCATAGTTGTCGCCCAAAAGAAACACTCCACAGTCCAGCAGCATTCACCAAAGCACTACTTATTATTGGCCCATCACGAGTTTCTAGCTGAAAACCTTGGGCGTGTTTTGTAGCACTTGAAATATAATTGCCCTTTAAAATATGGCCATCATGATTTATTATTTCTCGTTCTAAAGCGTTCACGGCAGCGGGAACATCAATTATGCCGGTGGACGGTACAAAGAGGGCATTCGTAAGACGGACATGAGATCTCAAATTATTGATCTCACTCCTCGTTGCCCAACGCACTCCATCGACGGAATTCTCTTCAGCATGCAATTTCAAGTTATCAAGAGTTTTCTGCTCCAAAGTATTGTCGCAAAATATAAACTTTCCGCATTTTTGAACAGTAAAATCTAACTCGCTCGCCATCTTTTCCCAGAGAGTATTGCCTTCAAGACAGAGCCGATGCTTGAGCGAGTTTTTGTCATAATATATCCCGGAGTGCAAAACTCCAGAATTGCGGCCGGTACTATGGTCAGCAAGAAATTTTTCTTTTTCAAATATAAAGGTATGCAGTTTGGGAAATTGTCGTGTGATCTCATACCCAACCATGAGACCCGCAATCCCCCCACCTACTACTGCAACATCAATTTTTGTTATCTCTCCCTCCATATGAGGCTCCGTCATCTGACCAAAATTGATTTTAACACGGTCTTATAATTGGTCATACCCCAGAAAAAAATTGTTTTATCACAAGTTTTTTCAAAATTTCTTGGTCTTGCTGGGAGTGACTCTAGGAATTTTTCCAAATTGACCAGTTGTGCCTTAAATAAAGCCAGATCACGCTCTGTAAAATACATCTTCCTCAGTTTTAGAAATGAAGATTCTGAAGGAAAACTCATAGGACCGTTGTCCACCATACCATCCAAAATTTCGCGCGTCTCCCAGGAAAGTGATTCGGGGTGATTCAACTCATCAAGGCAATGAGTGAGGTTCTCACGATTGATTATATATTTTTCGCCCATAAATTTGACTATATTTTTTTTCGTCATATTGAATAAAATACTATTGACCAGCGGGACTGAAAAATTTAAATCTTTCGCCATATCACAAGCACTTTTGGCCCCACTTGATAACGATTCAAGTAGTACTCTCTCTAAAAACAGTAAACTCCCCATATTATTTTCCTCCTACCATGAGCAAATTGATGATTTTAATTTCTCTTTCAATGTATCTTTCGATTTTACAAATAACACACGGCCTTAAAAAAATGGCATATTGGTTGAAGAGTTCGAGTAATCGCGCTGTGCCTATCTTTTTTTGAAGAAGCAAATTGTTAAATCTTTCATATTCCGACACCTTCATTTCCTGCTGATTAAAAATGCGAAAGACCCTTGTCATCTGAATCCCCGTCATCGCTGAGATTTCACGATATGATAGACTTCCAAATTCATGCTTAAAATCATTGATAATTTTTTGCGAGCATAACATCCCTCCCTCCTTTCAAAACGTGCTAGTCTTTTCAATAGCACTTTGCGGAGAGGAATCAAGTTACTTAGCTTCTTGTGGGAAACTTGTTTTGATTTTAGAACTAGCGAAAAGAGATAATGGCATTTTTTACATGGACATTGGCCGTATACGTCGCTCGATCATTCTCAAACTTCTCTTTTAAAAATTTTCCATGATCCCCATAGACATGGCCATCGTCTATTTCAAGATTTAACTTATATTTAGAATAATTGCTACTCGCCCAGATCACCATCCCATCCGAAATTTTCAAATCAACATCCTGTGCGACTGAATGCAAACGCAAGAGCCCACTTCTGAAAAAAATTTTTAGCTTCTTATGTTCAGGCACGATAACTTGACATATAGCTTCACCTTCAATCATTAGTTTGACGTCGTTATTGGAAGTTTTAATCAAATCTTTTTCTTGCTTGGAAGCACGGCAATGATAGATGAGCTTCTTCCCACGAGACTCTAAAGACATGTCCGTTTGCTCAGCATCAATACTGATCGTGTTAAAATCCCTGATGGCTATATCGCCATCTAAGGATACGCGATAATTCTCATCCTGAAGTGCGACTTTGATTTTCGGCTGCACCTCTGTCTTTAAATCAAGCTTATATTTCCCGCCAAAAAATGAGATCTTTTTATTGCTTTCATCAATTTCAAATAAGGGAGTGATACTTTTGAAAAAATAGGCAGTTCCAAGCAACACCGCCAACATTGTTAAAGTAAACGACCAAAAAAGTATTTTTTTAATAAGACTCTTTGCTCTCATATTTCGTCTAATTTGGCGTTTCGGATTATAATCAAATACATGAAACTCATGAATTTAAAGATTATCACCTCAAATATTCGTTATGACGACCCCAAAGATGGTCCCAATCAATGGTGCTTTCGGCAAAAAATCTGGACTGGATGTATAAACTCTTTCACTCCTCATATTCTCGGAACTCAAGAAGGTCTACATCCTCAAATGTCCGTTCCTACTCAAAAGCGGCCGCATCATTCCTATTGTATGGCAGCCAGT
>CAYHRT010000054.1:0-18363 GCA_964359085.1 uncultured Bdellovibrio sp.
GGGATTAAGGATATTTTGATCATCACTACCGAAAAAGATCAAGGATCTTTTAAAAATCTTCTTGGTGATGGTAAGCGGTTTGGAGTATCTCTGCACTACGCCACTCAGGCGGCCCCGAAAGGAATTTCTGAGGCCTTTATTATCGGTGAAAAATTTATTGATGATGAAGATGTTGCGCTAGTGCTTGGGGATAATTTGTTTTACGGCAGCTTTGAAGTTTTTCGAAATGCGGTAAGCGCTCAGCAGACCAAGACCAAGGGAATTAATGCCAGAGTTTTTGCTTATGCTGTTAAAGATCCTGAACGCTATTGTGTGGTGGAGTTTGATAAGGCCAGTATGAAAGTTCTCAGCATTGAAGAGAAGCCCTCTCGTCCCAAATCCAACTACGCCATTCCTGGCTTTTATCTTTTTGATAAAAGTGTAGTTCAGCGTGCTTTAAAGCAGCAACCCTCTTCGAGGGGAGAGTTGGAAATCACTGACTTGATAAAAACTTATCTGCGTGATGGAATATTGGGAGTAGAGATTATTAACAGAGGAATGGCCTGGTTTGATACGGGGACTCCGCAGTCTCTTTTGGAGGCCAGTTCGTTTATTGGTGCAATTGAGCAGAGGCAGGGAATGAAAGTGGCATGTCTTGAAGAAATCGCTCTGCGCAGAAATTTCTTATCAGTGAGAGAATTTCAAAAAGTCGTTGAGGAAACGCCTAAAAGTTCTTATAAGGAATATTTGCAACAAGTCTTAAAAGAGTTTGTATGAAGAAAATCTTATTGACTGGATGTGCCGGTTTTATTGGCAGTAATTTTGTGAATAAAATCTGCACAATGACGGACAGTCTTGAAGAATATCAGTTTGTAATTATTGATGCCTTAACCTATGCAGGACACTATCCCAATATCCAGAAAGTAATAGAGAAGCACAAGAATCTCTCTTTTGTGAAAATGGATATTAGGGATGCGCATGCTTTAAGCCAACTTTTTTCGGCCAACCATTTTTCCGGAGTCATTAATTTTGCCGCAGAATCGCATGTCGATCGTTCAATCGATTCGCCAAATATTTTTATCGAGACCAACGTGTTAGGGACGCTTAATTTGTTAAACTGCAGCTTAGAGTTATTCAAGAAGAATCCAGAATTTAAGTATCTCCAAGTCTCCACGGATGAAGTTTATGGGTCGCTTAAATTGACTGATCCGGCCTTTGTTGAAACCACCAACTTATCTCCAAATAGCCCCTATTCCGCCAGCAAGGCCTCTGCTGATATGCTGGTTCGCTCTTATTATAAAACCTTTAAGCTCCCCGTAGTGATAACTCGATGTTCTAATAATTATGGCCCTTTCCAGTATCCTGAAAAATTAATTCCTTTGATGATTTATAATGCTGTCAAAGATATTCCATTGCCCGTCTATGGAGTCGGATCAAACATCCGTGACTGGATTTTTGTTGATGACCATAATGAAGGGGTATGGGAGGTCTTTAAAAAAGGACGCATTGGTGAGATGTATAACCTTGGTGGAAATGCCGAGATGGTGAATCTTGATATCGTAAAGCTAGTGCTTAAAAAATTGGGTAAAAGTGAGAACTTAATAAAGTTTGTAACCGATCGATTAGGCCATGATTTTCGCTATGCCATGAACTTTTCTAAGGCCAAGCAGGAACTGGGTTGGTCTCCCAAAGTAAATTTTGAGCAGGGGTTAGAGAAAACTCTAAGCTGGTATCAAGCAAACTGGGATTGGGTTGAAACTGTGAAATTGAAGTCCGCCAAATGAATCAAATCAAGTCACTGATGAGCGATTTTAAGAGTCGAGAAATTCCTTTTTTTTCACCCTTGGGAATCATTCTTTTTTTAGGCTCGGTTCTTTATTTGCAACATGTTTATGTGCCGGGTTTTTTTCATGATGGATATCTCTATGCCGCTCTTGGGAAAAATGCTGTTTTTAGGGGGCACTGGCTTGTTCCTTTTATGTCAGAAACCGTCTATCCAAAATTTTCGGAGCACCCACCCCTCTTTTTCATGATTGAGGGATTGTTTTTTTCTCTTGTGGGATCATCGTTTACCGCCGCCAGGCTTTTCGCCGGACTTTGGGGGCTTGTTTTATTGGGGAGTATGTTTAAGTTTGCGCGGCGTTTTTATAGTGAAAATTTTGCTTTTATTGCCACGTTTCTTCTGGCCACCATGCCTTTTCTAATCAAAAAAGTTAGGTTTCCTAACTTAGATCTTCCTTTAAGCATCTGTTTTATTTTGTGCTTTTACTATTTTATGCGAATTACTGAAACAAAAAAACTTAAGCACTATTTAAAATTTAGCATTCTTCTTGGCTTGGCTTTTTTAATAAAAGGTATTCCGGCATTGTTTATTCTCTTGGCAATTTTTCTGTTTGTATTAGTAGAGAAAAATCTGAGAACGTTTTTATTAGATGGAAAGGCGTGGGGAGCAATTCTTTTTTCATTGATGATCTTTGCTCTTTGGCCTCTGGCTTTGTGGATGAGTGGAGAATTTTTAATTTTTCAAGAATGGATTGATCGACAATTTTTTGCTACTATCGTCAATGCTCGTGGCCAAAAAGAGTTTGAGTTTTTTTCTTATTTCACTCATCTGCTGAAATATTCTGGCCCGTGGTTTGTTTTGGGGTGCCTTGGAATTACCAAGCGCCCTTGGTCTCATGCCACTAAGCTTTGCATCGTCGCCTTTGGGAGTATGTTGTTGTGTTTGTCACTAATGAAATGGAAATACTCACACTACTTGCTGCCGGCCTATCCTGCACTTTGCATTCTAGCTTCCACATTCATATATCCGTTTGTGAAAGATAGAATGATTCTTTGCAAGAATTTTGCATTCCTTCTCGCTCTGGCTGGGGCCGTCACTTTTGCAATTTTTCCCCTTGGTGTTCAATCAAATCGTGATCAAGGACTGGTCGAAATGACCCGTCAATTACCCCGCTTAAATCAATCCAAGGATTTTATATTGGTCGACGATGCCTATGAATTTTGGGCCTGGGCAAATTATTTATCCTTTGTTTACGATGCCAACCCAAGAGTAATGTTGATGGCCGAGGTGAAAAAATCGTTGGAACAATTTTCGGACAGCATTTATTTTATGAAAAAGTCGAATTTTGATCAAATTAAGGATGCTTTGCCTCCCAAAATTATGCAGCTTTTTTATATGGAAAAAAATGATGTAGTTGTTTTAGGTCCTGATCACCTGGCATTCCCATAAAACAAATATTCGCGTCTTGGACATGATTTTTTCAGGAACAAAATCATACAAGAATTCAAAAGGAGATTTCGAAAGCCTTACACAAGTATGCTTGTCTTCCAATCTCTGCAGTTCCTTCCAACGAAAGTGGCGGTCTGTAAAGACCCATGTGCGATCATTTTCTGTTATTTCCTTGGCGCTTTCAATATTGATTGTCTGAAAGTCATTTGAGAAATACCAATTCATGGGTAGATCTCCCGGTCGTAGCGGATTTTCACCACCAAAATAATATAACTTACTTACAGGAAGCTTTTGCGCCATCATAACTTTGTAAATAGGAATAAGAGCACTGGCGGGACGTAGAGACATGACCAACCCTATTGCTAGATTTAAAACAGCAAACGTATAGACAAAAACCTTCGTATGTTTTTGTTGCATGAGAGGGCCAAAGATTTCCACTAAAATCAATGGGACAAAAAAGGCCACAGGAAAAAGAAAGCGAAGTTCTTTATGCCCGATAAGTAAATGCAACATGATGAAGGGAAGAGTAATCCATGTTATCATGGATTTTGGTCGCTGCACCCATAGAAAAAATAGGGACAAAACTATCAGCAGACCTCCAATGGGATTGCCAGACTTTGTAATGATCCATGGGAAATAACTATACCAGGGAGATACTCCGAAAGAACTTGCTCTGTCATTGAAAAGATTATGATAGAAGTAATTCCATGGTGTTAATGTCCAAACATTATATCCCCAAAAGTCGATAGCTAAGTTTACGAGTATTGAAGAAGCAAAGGCGATAAACATGACGGCCAAGTTTCCTTTCAAGGATTTATCTACAAAATAGGCCCAAAAACAAAAACCGAGCAGTGCAGGCGCGATTTGGATTCTCCCCCATATAGCAAAAAGCATGACGAAAAAAATTGAAAATTTGACTGCACGATGCACATTGGTTTGGAGGAGATAGATGAGAACACAATTGTAAAATATTAAACCATTGAAGCATTCTGCAGAAATTCTGGCCGATAGAAAAGGCCAGAACCAAAGAGTGAATGCGCTGGCAAATAATAAATTATAACTACCCGGAAGAGAGTATTTCTTTTGAACAACTTTGGTAGTTAAGAATAGAGAGATGATTGATAAGACAGCTGTCATGAAGCGAAAAAAGATAGGCAAGATAAAAGGGTCGATTAAATTAAAAAAATAGAGAAACTTAGTAGTAATAAAATAAACAAAAACCTGGGACCAAGGACGAATTTGGGCAGCAAACTCCCATGGAAGCTCGTGGGATTTTATATTGCCAAGTTTAAAATTTAGAAATTCTAAGATCTGAAAATGCTCATCGAAGTGAAAATGGCCTTGTGAAAAGAAGCATGCAAGTACAATGAAAAGTACTTGTATGAACAAAAATGGATTATTTTTATAAAGGGTTACCATTTAGCATGTTTGGATTGCGGGTATATATGCCGCAGATAGTTTCACTTTTTTTCCTAAGATCTTCTTTCATTTTCTTCTTTATCCATCCGTGAAAATAAATATAATGTGCGAGTTTATAAAAACTTGGAAAAATTGTAACAAATGTTCGCGCTAGTGTGATCCACGCCGGTCCTTGGTGGCAAACCTTCCCATCGGAATCAAATACTTGAGGTTTATTCGAGACCATCGGCTCAGGTTTCGGTGAGCAACTAGAATTAAATTTTGTAAAATCGACGAACCGTAGACTGAAACCATGACGGAAGGCCAGATATCTCATGGAGCTTTCCGAAAACCACCAACAGTGTACTGGCGGAAGCTCAGTGTCCCAAAGAACAGAGGCGGGATAAATTGTTTTGTTGGGTGTGGTGACCAGGATTTGTCCATTCGGCTTGAGTAATTGATTGAAACTTTGAAACATAGCATGAACTTCAGGGATGTGTTCGATAACCTCCGTTAAAATAATAATGTCGAATTGGTTCGCAAAATCCTTCGCAAATGAGTTCAAATCGGCGCAAATGTATCGATCTCCGTAACGCCTAATTGCTTCCGAAACAGCGTGCTGAGATATATCTACGCCTACAACATCATGGCCTTCTCGGGACAAAGCATAAGTTAAGTAACCCAGCCCACATCCTATTTCGAGAATTTTTACATTTCGGCCTAGAGAGGATAAAAAGTCCTTGACTGCCCAATAATTCGGTTCAAATTTGGCGAGAAAGGCCAGGGGATGAGATACGGTTAAAACATTTTCAGCGTAGTTAAAATAACGCGCATACGCCGGAATCTTTTTTGCATTAGCATAGATCAAATCGTAGACATCGTTATATAACTTCAGCGGTTGCGACACAGAAGTGTCACAGGTTGAACAATGGTAAAGGTTGAAAAAAAGACCTTCTTGAAAACCGATTTGATTTTCATAGATGAGTTCGATTTGGCTTCCACAGAGGGGACACTTATCAGTGGAGGTGACAGGAGGATGCATGGCTTTTCCTAATTTGGGGCAAAGTTTGTTGTCCCCTACAATAAGTGCGTTTTAATATGTCATAATAGCAGAATCTAAAGGAGATAGTCATTATTTACAAATCATTCAAACATTTCCTGAAGCTTTTTCCTACTTGTCTATTTGTGATGATGATTTAAAATAATGAGCAATAAATGATTCAATCAACTTGTCCTTATTGTATTTCAAAGTCATACTCAGATGCAGGCTTAATAAATTGTGAAGATTTATTTTGCAAGTCTAAGCTAACAGCTTCTTATTTTGAATGTAATGAGTGCCAGTCATGGTATCAAAGAGATCTTCCAGATAATATTTCTGGACTCTATGATGCATATGCGATCCATAGAAAGAAACCCTTTTATTTTAAGCTCCTAAGAGCTGTGCTAGGATTCAATGGCTATCTTAAATGTCCAGATCAGTATTTCCAAAAAAGAATAAGTCTTCTTGATTATGGTTGTGGTGATGGGGGATATCTCGAGTGGATAAGAGGTGTTGGCAATAAAGTCGGCCTAGACCCGTTCAATCCAAGATTTATTTCAAGTTTTGAGAATTCCAATAGATATGATTTGATTACATTAAATCATGTTTTTGAACATTTGCAGTCGCCGTACGAAACAATTAGAGGTCTGAGAGATAAACTAAACGATGATGGTTATTTATTGATCTTAATACCGAATAAAGATTCATTTTTAGCTCAAAACAATAAAAGATTATGGCATGGTTTGGATTCCCCTCGACATCTTCACTTAGCTTCCATTGATGGAATAAAAAAATTGTGTGAGCGAAGCGACTTCGATCTTGTCAATATAGAGGAATTTACCTTCCCTAATGATTTAAGTGCGACCTATGTTCAGGTTTTATTCGGAAGATATAATAAGATCCTGTTTTATTTATTTTTAATTCCATCCATTTTATTTTCACAGATAAAAATAAAACGCAATAGATCTCTAATAAGATTTATTTTAAAAAAGAAATAGACCCTAATCCCGAACTCAGGTTAGATTATATTTTTTATAAAATCTCTATTTCTTTGCCGGAAGGATCATCTCAAAAATAAATGAAAAAATAGACTTTAATCGCTCGATTCGATGTCCTCTTTTGAGAAAGATAGATAAAGCTTGAAAAGAGAACATGGAGTAAAAAGCAGATCGGATCAAATAATTTCTCTTTAAACGATTTCTTTCATCAGAGATATTCTTGATTTCTGATTTATTTATTCTGTCCGTCAATCGACTGCCGTTCCAATCGAGTAAGGCATAGTCAAGCGGAGTAATCTCCTCGTTAACCATATCAAAAAGTCTAGTTCCCGGAAGAGGGGTGGCAATAGAAAAGACATAAACGTCAGATTTTATTTTTTTTGCGAGCATTTTTGTCGCATTAAAATCTTCCATTGTTTCGGTGGGAAGCCCAATCATGAAATTGGCTAAGGAACGAATTTTATATTTTTTCGTCAATGCAAATGCCTGGATTATGTCTTCGATTTTCGTTCTTTTCATGATGATCTTATCTAAAATTCGCTGACTTCCCGATTCGACACCAAGATCTATTTGTACCAGACCACTTGCTTTCAGATCTTGCACAAACGAGTCACTGAGACCGTCTACCCTAGATTGACAACCCCAGATGATGTTGTGTTTCTTTAGAATCTTTGCAACATTTAAGGCATGTGATCTATTGACTGTAAAAGTATCATCGACAATCCAAACTCCTTCTATCTGGAAGTGTTTTTTTAAATATGCAATTTCCTTATCAATGCTATCAAGCGGTCTGAAACGTAACTTAGACCCAAAAATAGAAGGACATCCACAAAAGGAACAAGAATAGGGACAGCCCCTCGTTGTTAAGATCATGCCGGTTCGTAATGGCACACCACGAATCACTTCAACATTCATCGCAAGGTAGCGCGGATCAATCTTTTGATAAGCAGAGAAGTCATTTTTGTCAAGTTCATGCTCAGACATTAAATTTCTAGGTTTGTTGATAATAACCTTGGTGCCATGTTTATAAACGAGTCCCGGGATTGATTCCCATTTTCTGGTATCATTCAAAACCTCTGAACAAAATTCGGTAAGGGTTTTTTCTCCTTCTCCGAGGCATATGAAATCAAAACCGTTATTAAGATAATCGCTATGTCGATAAGTAGGCTGTGAGCCACCTACAATTGTATATAATGAAGGGTCGGCCGATTTGATGACGTGATTCATCCTGACAATCTCAGCAAATTCTTTGTGGGTGCTTGAAAAACAAATAATCTTATAATTCTTTTTTAAGATGTGGGCCGTTAACATTTGTTCTCTATCGGAGAGCAGGTATATCTTTTTATTGTGCATCTTTGAATCTAGAATTTGATTAGAAAATCCTTTAGATGCGAGGTAGTCTGATAATACCAGGATTCCAGTAGGGTACATCTTTTTATACCAGATCGATGGATTTACGACAAAGGCGATCGGTTCATTTCGTAATGTTGATGTATCTATATCCATTTTTAGTTTTTCACATATCATTTCAAATTTTCTTTGTCTGAAGGTCATTCTAGCATAGTTCTAACTTCTGATATGAGAAAAAAGGCGATTCAGGCTTGGCTCCATTGCCTATGTACGTTACAATTTTTTGATGTCGTTACACACGCCTATCGTATCGGTTTGCATTCCTGTATTCAATTGCGAGGCATTCATTGAAAGTGCTATCACTTCAGTATTGCAGCAAACTTTTCAGAATTTTGAGTTGATCATTATTGATGATCAGTCAACCGATCACGTTTATGATGTGATCAGGAGACTTGCAGATTCTGTTAATGACGACAGATTAAAAGTATTTAGAAACGACAAGAACCTAGGCCCAGAAGCTAATTGGAATTTTTGTCTTTCAAAAGCGAAAGGGCGTTTTATCAAAGTTATGGGCGGCGATGACATTCTTTATCCAGATTGTCTTGAGCTGCAAGTGAGAATTCTTAGTAACCCGCAATATGAGGACATCGCTTTTGTATCGGGATGGAGGGATATTATCGATCCTCGCGGTAATGTTCTGATGCGAAATCGAGGAATGAAGAATCGTAGGATCATACAGGGTGACGGTCGTCTTCGTCGGGATGATGCATTTCGAATGATATTGCGTTCTGGCACAAACCCGATCGGGGAGCCTGTCGCTGTATTATTTAGATCTGATTTAGTTCAAAAAACTGGTGTGTTTAGTGGTCGTGACATTCCTTATTTGATTGATCTCGATCAGTGGTGCCGCTTCCTGCAATCCGGGCATCTCTATGTCCTGGCGCAAACCATTTGTGCTTTCAGGGTGTCTAATACCTCATGGAGTTACAAGCTCGGAAATGCACAATTTCATCAAGTGCGCCGCTTTTTTTTGCAACTTCATCGGGAACATCAAATGCATGCTTTATTCGATCTTACGCTTGGGATTTGTATGGCGTTTGTTTTGTGTCGAATGAGGGGTTGGCTCTATTTCTTCTTTCGTCTTCGCGAGTATTATCAAAACAAGCAACAAAAGACCCCATCCTGCATAAAATGATGCCTCAGAAAAGATTGACTGATTGGGCATTGGTTCCACTAAGATTTCTTTTACCCCAGGAGGAACCCAAATACCTGCTAATGTTCCATAGGTCGGAAAAAGCTCAAGGTCTTGTTTCTTCTTACCCTCATTAAGAGAATAGGCCTTCAAGAGAATTGAGAAGTTCATGGAAAGCGTTAATGGACATAATGATGCGTTTTGAACTGCAATTCGGACGGACTGACCACGCAGCGGGGCCTTTACATCTAGAACCTTTGAAGTTGAGCAGGCAGGAGCTATCTGTGTTGGGCCTTTCATTTTCTGAATGATAGGATCATCTGTTAGAATCCATGCGACTTCATGGGCACGTCGAAAGATTTGATCACCTGTTCTGTTTAGGGCCTTGCCTAATTGCTCAAAAGATGGCAAAAGTTCAACTGATCCACTAAACCACGCAGGACCGGCGGTTGATCCAGTGGGGATGACCGAAATATTGTTGCCTCCATGCTTGATCACGTACTGTACATTATACAGCTGGCTTAAATTCTTAAATAAATTTGAATCGCTTGGAAATTGATATGAGTTTATTGTACGTTCCAGTGGCTTGCCTTCAAGACTGGCGACTAATTTCATAAAACGAACTAAGGGATTCCAATATCCATCTATCGAGGATATCCCCATGCTTTGGGACGTATTCAATGATAGTCCACCTATCTGAAAATCAACTTTCGCTCGTGTTAAAGATGAGTTTAAGGCAGGCCGAAATGAGCGGACATGATTTCCAACCTCCTCGGCAATCGAAAGCAAGGTTTCTCCTGGTTCAAATCTAGGCACTCTTTCCTTAAAGGCCGCAAGGGAACCGATGCCTAAAAGAATCAAGACTATTTCAGCGGCATGCCTGGAAAGAAGAAAGTTGAAACGGAAAAGGAGAGCAACAGAGATGCCTAGGACGATACCCCAGAGTGCTAATTCACGAACGTTGGGGGGAATGAATGGGTAAAAATAAAGGCCAATGATGAGGATCGCACCATATAAGATTTCGAGTAAGAGTCGACTAGGGCGGGAGTCGTAAGATTGGGAAGAGCTGGTTTGAAGTAATCCGGTGATTGCGACGATTGGCAAGATGGTGACAAAAGGCAAGATCGATCTCTCTGGAACCCTAAATGAGTCTAAGAGCGGAATGAGTGTTAGGAGGCACTGGGAAAATGGCCATTGGTTCATGCTGAAAAGCACGGCCATGAGTGTACTGATTAAAATCCCGATTCCTATTCCTAAGTTGCCTCGACTTCTCCAATTCCAAAGCAATATAAAAAGTAAAAGAGGTGGACCAAACGCATAGTTTACTTCATGCCAAAAAAACTGATAACGATTGATTGGAATCAATTGAAGGGTCCAAGGAATTGATGATAGCCAATCATGAAGAGTCGCGGTGATATAAGAATAGGTTAATGAGGTCGTAACGATGGAGCGACCAGCATCTGGCCCAGTAGCATAGGTGAACATGGAATAGAATTGTGGCATTGAAATACCAAATGCAGAGAGAAAGATGAAAAAGCACACGAGAAGGCCAAATCTTTTTTTTGAGTTTCTAAGGGAGTGGAGGATGAGTGAGCACAAAATTGGAAAACCAAAAATGACGCTATAGAGGACTAGTTGCTGGCCTGAGGATGAAAACGCATGGGCCAAAGAAAATACGGCCAGGAGAACTTGAAGCAAACCGAGACGGTTTTGCAGAGATGAAATTATTATGGAGAAGGAAACGACAAAAACGAAGATTCCAAGCAGCAGAAGATCATGACCATGAAAAATTCTCCATCCGATGGCCGGAGAAAATGCGATGATCCAAAGGGTGCCGAGGCATGCAGATAGACTCAGAGGTTTTTTGAAAACAGAAGCAGTAGATGTATTCTGGTTGAGAAAAGTTGATAGGTCCTTCATCGCACGAATGGAAAAAAAAGCAAGTATGATTTGGATAAGGATGACGAGAATGTTCTGGGATGTCCCTGGCGTTAATCCAAGAAAGCTGCATATTTGATAGAGCGGAATAATGCTGACGGCATCATGGGCGATTGCGCCGCCGAAGACCAAAAAATGATAAAGAAAACTGTGCCAATGACCTTGGAGAGTAGAAGACCGGATGCTGAAAAAACTCTTGAGCATGGGTTGGGTACCGGCCAGACCATCATAGCTGGCCAAGGTCATTGAAGATTCCCAGCCAAGGATAATTTTCCATGTGAGAGGAATAAGGACGGAAAGCCCAACAAGGAGAGAGAAATCTCGCAGTTCCATAGTAATTTTTTTTGATTTGAGAAAAGGCAGCTTATCGGTGTATTTTAAAACCCAATTTTGCTTGGACGATGTAGAGGGGACGTTGTTTGGTTTCACGGTAAATCCTCCCGAGATATTCACCTAGTACGCCAATCGCAATGAGTTGGATTCCCCCCAGAAAGAGCACTGCAACCATAACGGATGTCCAGCCTTGTACTAAGTATGATGGAAGAAATAATTTTGCGTAGATCAGCTTGCATGCACTCAAGAACGAAATGAAAGTAACCAAGAAGCCCATGCGGCTTGAAAGTTCAAGGGGTCTTTCGGAGAAACTGGTGACGCCGTCTAGTGCAAAGCGAAGCATCTTTCTCAAATTAAATTTTGTCTTGCCGGCATATCTTGGGTCTCGATCATATGTAATGGGACATTGGGAAAAGCCGATCCATGAAATGAGGCCGCGAATATAACGGTTATCTTCACGTATCTGTTTGAATGAATCAATGACTGCACGATCAAGTAATCGGAAATCTCCGCTATCATTTGCGAATTTCAGTTCGGAAACGGAATTTAAAAATCGATAGAATGCAGTTGCAGTCAGCCGCTTAAACAAACTCTCGCCTCGACGTTGCCTTCTAACTCCATAAACTACTTTGAATCCTTCAGTCCATTTTTTAAGCATTTCTGGGATGACTTCTGGAGGGTCCTGGAGGTCTGCATCCATAATAACTGCAATCTCGCCGCTCGCATGATCCAGGCCAGCGGTGATGGCCTTCTGGTGGCCGAAATTTCTGGAAAGATGGATGACTTTAACTCTGTCATTTTTCTGGGCCAAAGAGGACAAAATTTCGGCGGAATGGTCGGTGCTGCCATCATTTATGAAAACTAATTCGTAGTCGTAAGACGGACTCAGGGCCGTGAGAACACGAAAAGTCCGTGCGTAAAATTCTGGCAGAACGTCTTCTTCACAATAGACAGGTACAACTAGAGAAATACAAAGTGTTTCATTTTTTAGAAAATTGGTATCGTTTGTACTCATTTGTGCCGTCGGCCCTCATGTGGCCTGATGGCCGTGAAGTATTATTATTTTCCTTATTAATTATAGGCTTACCAAGTTATTTTAAATAGCGTTTCATAATTCTGGCAATGGTGCGGGGCAAGAGAGAACAACCCAATTCTTTGGGTTGATTTTTTTTTGCAAGATGCTGTGAAAAAAAACGGAATACTCGGAATACTCAACTAGACAATGAGATTGGGAAGAGAGAAGTATAAAATCCGCATACGAATCAGTGAGAACATAACTAGTCTCGGCCGTCTGATCGAGATCTTGGGTATAAACAAACTCAATTGGCCCTGGCAGATAGAACTCTAGGACATCTCTGACGACATTAAGAGTATATATTTTCTGTGGTATAGGTTTCAGATGGTAGAGAAATTTATAAAATCCCATGTGAGAATAGGCATCTCTGCTACTTGAAACCAGAGTCAATACAAGTGAGAGGAAAAGAGTTACTTTAACCAATCGGTGAAAAGAACTAACATAGATGGCGCGAAGACCTGGCAGGGATTTACACCATTCAACAAAAACTGGTGTCATGGATGGAATCAGTTGGCCTAGAAAAAAAATAAAGCGTAATTCCTTATGGGCAAGGCATGAATGCGCCACTAAGAAAGGAAGGAAGGCCCAAGTCAGAATACACTTAGGTCTTTTGAACCAGTAGATCATAGGAATTGCCAAAAAAAAGAATGAGATAGGTGGAATTCCGCGCAGAAAGGTTTTTGAAAAATATGTATAAAATGGGTCTATGCCAAAACTGCTCGCCATGCCTTGGAACACGTTTTGGTAGATATTGTTCCATGGTGAAAAAACCCAATTACCGTATCCCATATAATCGATTAAAACATTAATCAGTAGCCCACTGAGTCCCCCAAGGATAATAATTGATGCCACTTTCCAGTGCCCCTTCTGGAAGGAGCCGCAGGACGGCCAGTGTGCTGAAGCACAGTGGCCGAAGCGAGCTACGTCAGTCCCGAAGGACTGTCCCGAAGCACGATGCGGAGGGAAGAACACAAATGGAATCAGCGCAGGCAGTAAGCAAGTGGCCAATTGCAGTCGGAAATAAAAAGCAAAGGCCATCAATAATCCCACCAAGAAAGGCAGAAAGAAACCTCTTGTAGTCGTTCGGTGCAGATAAATGAGTCCTGCAATGGCGAGAAGTGCGAAGGAAGAGGAGAAATTTTCAGTGGAAGTGCGGGCGTGAAAAAAAGGCAAGTACCAAACGAAAGGAAATAATGCCAAGGAAAGTTTTTTATCAAAATCTTTTTCATACAACGAAATCGTTTCTCGCATAAAGAAAAAAAGGGCAAAGAGCGCCAAACATGAACTACTCAAGCGAAAGATGGTGGCAAGAACAAAAGGATTTAAGGCCCCAAGCCAATAGTAGACCTTTGCTATGGCCACGTAGCAGTAGGGTTGCGCCCATGAACGAATTTGGACTGGAAATTCCCAGCTCAGCTGAGATACATCTAATTTGCCGAGTTTATAAAGAACCATCCGAATCATGCCAAGATGTTCATCTGGACGGTGAAACCCTTCTGACATAATAGCGGCATAGATGTGGAAAAAGGTCAAAAATAAAAAACTAATTCGAAAGACTTGCTGAACGCTTAATTCTTCAAGGTGATAAGGAAGAAAGATAATTTTAAAGATATTTTTTTTTAATTTTTGCCACATCATCAATATAAGAATCAGTTAAATAATTGAATGAAATCTTCCATGCTAAGCCTGCCTGAAAAGATTTTTTCATCATTATCGGGCAGAAGATCTAGAAAAAGTTGTTTTTTAACTTCTTGGAGCTTCAGAACTTTTTCTTCAACAGTATCTTTCATAATAGGGCGATAGACAGTGAGAGTATTTTTCTGGCCAATGCGATGAGCGCGATCAATGGCCTGTGCTTCCACCGCCGGATTCCACCATGGGTCCATAACAAAAACGTAACTTGCGGCAGTTAAATTGAGCCCTACGCCTCCGGCCTTAAGCGAGATGAGAAAGATCTGTGAATTTCCTTCTTGAAAAAGGTCTACTTGTTGTTGCCTTGCCTTGAGTTGTTGGCTGCCATCAATGCGGGACACACGATAATGTTTTTCCCGTAGAAAATGCTGAATGATATCCAAGTAGGTAGTGAATTGTGAAAATATGATCGCCTTATGCCCTTCCTCTATAATCTGTTCAAGTTGGTCGAGCAGAAACTTAATTTTAGTTGACTGCAAATCTTTCAAGTTTTTTGGAACTTGCCCTGGTTGCAACTGCTTACCCTGCCATAGACAACTTTGACGAAGCCTGAGAAGTCCACGGAGTATTTCACCATATTTGCGCTTACTGGCAGCACTTTCGATGCGGCCTTTAATTTCCAAAAGTCCATGGAGGTATGCTGCTCGCTCTTCTTCCGAAAATTGTAAGTACACATTATTTTCAATCTTGGCAGGTAAATCGGTTAAGACTTGTCCCTTTGTACGACGAAGAATGAAAGGGCCCGCAGTAGTTCGTGCGCGCTCTCGGGTAATGTCATTGGAAATTGTCCTAATAATCTGCAGGTCGCCCCAAATGCCAGGAATGGCAAGATCAATAATGTTATAAAATTCTGCCAAATCATTTTCCACCGGGGTGCCGGTAAGACAAATGCGGAAATCTGCAGAAATTTTTCTAGCCGACCACGCCCCAAGTGATCGCATGTTTTTCAGATGTTGGACTTCATCTAGAATGAAGATATCAAATCTTACATCTTTAAAAGTCGTATCGGCTTCTTTTTTCATGACTCCATAGCTTGTGATCACAAATTTGATATCCGCTGGTAGCTGGCGCTGCCCTCCGTGATAGATAAGAGTTTTTAAGTCGGAAAATTTTTCAAATTCCTTCTGCCAATTAATTAAAATTGTGACAGGGCATACGATGAGCACGCGTTTGAGTGAGGCTTCTATAGATTTGAGAAGTGCAATTACTTGAATCGTTTTTCCAAGCCCCATATCATCGGCGAGACATGCTCCAAGACGATGTTCATATAGAAAACGCAACCAATTATACCCGACACGTTGGTAGGGACGAAGAACATGCGCTAACATCTCGGGCACATCATAGGTCGGCATTTCCTTTAGGTTTAAAAGTTTGTGGCATAGATTTTCTTCTTCTTCGGTGAGTAATCCGGCGATGCCTATTTTTTTTAACTCAAAGATTTCGATGATGCGTGCCCGATTATAAGGGATAGAAAAACGATATTCCCGTAAAGAGCGATCCGCTAGTTCTTCTTTTTTGGTAGTTTCGAGTACCCTCGACAGCATTTTTGCCAGGTTGAGTTGATCGCTGTTAAGGAGGATAAGTCCAGCATCTGACATGGCCATGCCAGTTTGTTTGTCGACATTTTTTAAGATAGCATAATCTTCAGCGTTGAGAGTGACATCAAGTTCAAACCATTTTGTAGTTGATGAGCGACGTTCAAAGCGAACGCGTGAATGCCATTGGCCTATCTCACGGCGATCAAAATAAACCGAGATACCACGCAGTTGTACCTTCTCAATGAAGCTACGTAAATTCTGAAAAGCAACCCCAGTTTGGATGTTATAAATAAGTTTAAGCTGTTCTTTTTGGTAGGATGAAAAGCGAAAAATAGAATCACCGAAAGCGTCTATCAAGGACTTAAAGAGATCAATGAGAAGATCTTTTTCGATTTGAATAAAGCATTGATTGAAATTATCAAATTGGTAGTGTACCCCTGGGGTCAGCAGGTATTGCAAATAGATAGGCCAATCACGCCGTAAACGATCGAAGGTATTAAAGCGAAAAGAGATGTTATTTTCACCTCTAAAAATATCATTCAGATGGAGAATAAAACTATAAGCATCTTTCTTCTTTTTAAAGCTTCCGAGTAGGCCGTCTTCAAATACAAGTGTATTGAAAAGTTCGGGAGGAGAATAAAGCTTTTTGTTGTCATCTATAAACGAGAGTTCGAAATCTAGGGTGTTTTTATCGGAGGCATTGATAGAAATTGCCGGTATTATTTTGGCAACTTCATGCTGATGAAGCGCTTTTCCTTGCAGGACTAAGTCACAATAATCAGAAAAACCCGGCAGCGTGGTAAACCAGACGAGTTGATTGATCGTGATATCAAAATTTAAATATCGAAGTTTTTGAATAATATCTTTGATTTCGCTCGGAAAATGCCAAGTTTCCCCTGTCTTCCAGTTAAAGAGGTAGAGATTTTCAAAAATAGAAATTTCCTTTTCAGTAGTCATGGCGGTGTCTTGACTGGAGACCGGGTGAAGATAACTAAAAAATAATTCAGGTACAAGATTGGCCAAGTTCCCATTGCCACTATCAGTTTGTAAATCGTAGTTGTAATGCAACTGAAGCCGTCCCTCCCAGTTTTTGGGAATGGGAAATGGCAC
Organism: uncultured Bdellovibrio sp.; assembly: GCA_964359085.1. Classification (GTDB taxonomy): domain Bacteria; phylum Bdellovibrionota; class Bacteriovoracia; order Bacteriovoracales; family Bacteriovoracaceae; genus GWA2-49-15. The sequence continues at coordinate 16,875 of CAYHRT010000054.1, forward strand.
AGCTTTTTTTGTTGTGAGAACATATTGGAGGGTGGAGTAAGTAGCACTTGGCGGAGCACCCTGAAGTTTACTCGGGCCATTAACTACAGTGCCAAAGTCAAAGGGCGTTACCGCTCCCATTTGTTTGATTTCGGCATCGCTGTTAGTGTTACTCAAGTTCTGATTTAGCCCATGATAAATATTGAGGGCCTCAGAGCGGGCCTGAGATAAGCTATTCTGATCGCCTGATTGCCCAGAAAAAAAATGGTAGATAAATAATGCCGCAGTGTGAGCGCAATGCTCTTCCTTGCTCCAATGGGCACAGTCGCAATTTGAACTGAGGACGCCATCAATATGATTAGCATGGAAACGGTAAACGATTTTGGCCTCATGCGAGCGATTCTCACGCACGATGCCTGATACAATAATATATTTTTCAGTTTCTTTTACAAAAGATATGGAAAGACGTGAGAGGATGAGCAATTTGCGTGCTTGCCGAAGATAGGTATCACTGAACAGTTTTTCACCGTCAACGGTTGGTTTATCTAGAGTAGGAGCGGGAATATCGTCCATGGTACAGTGCGCAAGCCTATCGTAAGGCCGGCCATCCTTCGATAAATGTTAAACGATTATTGTAACCGATTTTTGCAGCTTTTAAATCTTACAAATGACAAGGCCCCAATAATGAGGCCTTGAATAAATAAAGGACCTATTTGTTTACTTTATTATTTCGGTACTAGTTACCAGCAGCGCTTCCAGTACCTTCACCATTCCCCCCGCTTCCAGTTGCACCTAAACCACTGCCCACTCCGGCATGTCCTTCAAGGTAGGCCTTCAGAAGCTTGGCCCGACTTGGATGACGCAATTTACGAAGTGCTTTGGCCTCAATTTGCCGAATACGTTCACGAGTAACAAAGAAATCTTGTCCAACTTCCTCAAGAGTATGATCAGATTTTTCACCAATACCGAAGCGCATCCTTAAGACTTTCTCTTCACGTGGGGTTAAGGTTGCTAAAACTGCACGGGTTTGCTCAGACAAGGTGATACTCATAACCGCATCAGCAGGTGAAATCATTTTTTTATCTTCAATAAAATCACCTAAGCTAGAATCCTCTTCTTCGCCGATAGGTGTTTCAAGAGAGATAGGTTCTTTTGAAATTTTTTGCACCTTTTTAACTTTATCAACCGGTAGCTCCATGCGTTCCGCAATTTCTTCTGGTGTCGGTTCTCTGCCATACTCCTGTATGAGTTGGCGAGTTGTTCGCACCATCTTGTTTATCGTTTCAATCATGTGAACAGGGATTCGAATAGTTCTGGCCTGGTCTGCAATGGCCCGTGTAATCGCCTGTCGAATCCACCAAGTTGCGTATGTCGAGAATTTATAGCCACGGCGATATTCAAATTTATCAACCGCTTTCATCAGACCAATATTTCCTTCCTGAATCAAATCAAAAAATTGCAGTCCTCGATTGGTATATTTTTTGGCAATAGAAAAAACCAGACGTAAATT
>CAYHRT010000055.1:0-18331 GCA_964359085.1 uncultured Bdellovibrio sp.
TATCATCTCCCGCCCCCGTCGTTTTTTGCTGGAAGATAAGCTCTTCGTCACAACGACCTCCCATCAAGAAGGCCAAATAATTATGGGCCTTATCGCGGGTCAGATTGAGCAACTCTTCAGTCGGGAGTGTTTGGGTAACCCCCAAAGCATGGCCGCGCGGAATGATGCTTACCTTGTGTATGGGGTCCGCATGGGGAAGATTGATTCCCACTAAGGTATGGCCGGCCTCATGATAGGCCGTAATTCTTTTCTCGCGGTCACTAATAACCATCGATTTACGCTCAGGCCCCATGAGTACTTTATCCTTGGCCATTTCAAAGTCTTCTAGTTCGAGTTTCTTTTTATTTTTCCGAGCAGCACCGAGCGCCGCCTCATTCACCAAGTTGGCGAGATCGGCCCCCGTAAATCCTGGTGTGCCCTTGGCAATAACTTCTAAATCGACAGCAACCCCCATCGGGGTCTTACGCGTATGAACTTTAAGTATTTCTAATCGGCCTCGAACATCAGGTCGACTCACTGTCACTCGTCGATCAAAACGCCCAGGCCGTAAGAGGGCTGGGTCTAAAACGTCAATTCTGTTAGTCGCAGCAATCAAAATCACGCCTTCATTGGACTCAAAACCATCCATCTCCACCAGTAGTTGATTCAAGGTTTGCTCACGCTCGTCGTGCCCGCCCCCAAGTCCAGCGCCACGATGGCGTCCAACGGCATCAATCTCATCAATGAAGACGATACAAGGTGCATGTTTCTTGCCCTGCTCAAAGAGATCACGCACTCGTGAAGCACCAACACCGACAAACATTTCCACAAAATCAGAACCTGAAATAGAGAAAAACGGCACATCAGCTTCACCGGCCACGGCACGCGCCAATAAAGTTTTCCCGGTTCCCGGTGGCCCCACCAAAATCACACCCTTGGGAATCTTGCCCCCAAGGGCGGTATATTTCTTTGGATCTTTTAAGAAATCCACGACCTCGCGCAGCTCTTCCTTGGCTTCTTCCACCCCGGCCACATCAGCAAAGACAACTTTTTTATCACTTGGGTTGAGCAATCGGGCCTTGCTTTTCCCAAAGCTCATGGCCTTCCCTCCTCCCACCTGGAGTTGGCGTAGGAAGAAATAAAAAATCACCAGCAAGAGCAGAAATGGACCCCAGTTAACCAGGATAGTGGTGAGTAAATCGGCCTTTTCCTCTTCTTCATAATTTTCAATCAGCCCATGATCGCGCAACAGTTTGATGGTGGCATCACCCGTGTTGCCAGTCAGTTGAAAGGATCGTCCATTGTCGTAAGAATCCTTAAAGCGACCATACATTTGGTTTTTACCCTTGAAGGTAATCTCGGCCACCCTGTCGGCCTCTATATGCCTCACAAAATTACTATAGGTGAGCGCGCGACTTTGAGTTTTTCCCTTGTTTACAACACGGGCAACCACGGCGAGCATAAGAATGATGACAATCCAAAGAATCATTGTGCGTTGTTGAGGCCTCATATTTTCCTTTTACTGCTGGTAACTTGTTATTTTAAAACTCGGCAGGGGATAATTCAAGGATAGTCATTGTGTCCAACATCTGCAATCGAGAACGCAGCACATCTTGGGCCCCCTCAGTTAAGATAAAGCTTATACAGCTCAGTCCATACTCTAGTTCCTGATCATTTCCCTTTTTTCCTATTCTCCACTCTTGCTCACGCAAAATAAGGGAGCTTTGCTGAAACAAGGGATGAAGGCCAAATTGAGCAAAATGCCCTTTTCTCCTAGTTTTTACACGCACAGGCATAGGTAAAATATAGATTTGCGAGGGATCGGATGATTGATGGGCAGAGAGATCGGAAGATAGAAAGGAAAGCGAGGAGCAGGGGAGCACTTGAATCACGCCCTTACTCATCGACAAGTGGGTTGCCAAGAGCTGATCCATCGTCTGATATAAGTGCACTTTTTGTTTAGGTAAGAGATGAATCAAACCAGGTAAAAGATAGGCCAAAACGCCACCTGAAAAATGAATCGGACCAATTTTATGATTGCCATAAGCTTCAAAGAGTCGACCAATCTGATTTCTTAAGCGCCCCCGTCCCTGATTCGAAAGCTGCTCAATTCCCTGACGTAAGACCTCTTCAACCTGGGAAATTTTTCCGTTAATTTCATGAAGCAAGAGCAACTTCCCACCAAATCCATCATTCATCACCTTACATCGTGGCCCAGAGTGCTCTAGGCGGTGAACTTTGAAAAAAGACGCCAATTGATTGGCACGGGATGCATAATTAGCAAGATATTGTGGATAGCGTGCTTGAATCGAGGGAATAATCTTCTGCCGCAGGTATCCCCGCTCAAATTTCGGATCAAGATTACTGGCATCATGCCTATAGGGAAGTGCAATGGCGCGAGTCAGCCGCAATAACTGTTGCCGTGACAGACACAAAAGAGGTCGAGCAAAGGCCCCATTCACTATGGGAATCCCTAAAGCAGAGGCCGGGTTTGAACTTTTAAAACTTTGCAGCAGAGACCACTCGAAGGAATCATCTAACTGATGGGCCAGATAAAACCAAGATTTTCGCTGACCAGGCCCCGCAATATAGTTTTTAAAAAGCTTATATCGCTCCTGGCGTGCATGCATCTCAAAGTTGCCTTGGCCCAAGTGCAAAGATAATTTATGGGCCTTGAATCCTATCCCCAATTGCAGTGCTGTACGCTCGACAAAATCCTGCTCTTCTTGACAGGCATTGCGGGTTCCATGATTAATGTGAACAATCGTTAAGGATTGAAAAAGAGCAGGTCTAAGTTTGCGTATGGCCCACAAAAGACTGAGCAGGGCCATCGAATCAACTCCACCAGACACGCCAAGAAAATAATCTACCTCTCGATTATTTTCCTCTAAAATCTGGTGCTTTTGCATGAATTGCAAAAGATAGGTTGCCATTTTCATAAAGAAAAAAGGCCCATTCTGCTGAAAAGGAAAGGGCCATTCGGATAAGGCCGCTAAGTTGTTGGTTTGCTTGACGAACATAATTTCCTTGATTTAGTATCGCGGCAGTTCCTTTTATGATCTTACCTCAAAATGGCCTGATAGCTCAGTTGGTTAGAGCGAGAGATTCATATCCTCTAGGTCGGCAGTTCGATTCTGCCTCAGGCCACCATTATTACTTGGGATATTTTTTGTCACCTGGATTCAAACTTTGACATGCGCTCTTATAGACGTGCTCAAACAATGACGCTTTATTATGAATAGCAAACACCACTTTCTCGTCATAAGAATCTTCTTCCATTTTCTTTACTTCGCTCTCTAGTGCGGGCATATCGAGGCCTCCCATAATTTCACTTTGGAGCGCCCCAAACACCTGCTTTTCAGATTCATGGAATTCACCATCAAGATGTCCCAGTACGTTTATCATATGCAGCAAGAAGGCCTTGTCAGGTTTATGAGTGATTTTGGCCACCAGAGACTTGAGTGCTGGGGGGGCGAGAAAATCGGCCCGTAAAATATCCTTTTCCTCTTTGGAAATAGGCAGGGAATTAATTTTCTCTTCTGCCCATTTTTTCTCGGTCGAAGTAATTTTGCCATCGAGATGAAAAACGGCCATGCATGCGCGCCACATAGACAATTTACTTTCACTTAATTTTGCCATACGATTCTTCCTTTTAAATATCTGCCATCAATATGATCAATCTTATCAATACGAGATTCGTTTTTTTTTTGTTGTACATTGTATTTTTATGTTCAAATAATCTTACCCTAGCAAGCAATACCCGTCGAGTGGCCATCGCCATCATTGATAGCGAGTTTTGTGTTAACAACATCAATCTTTCACCCCAGCTTAAAAGTAAAATTATCATCCATCCAGGCCCGCCTCCTGCACCTCTCTGTGGAAAGAATATTCCGAAGGAGAGATGGGCCCATGGCCATCATGTGCTTCATCTTTTTACCCAAGAGTTGGCCAAGCGACTCCCAGGTAACCTTATTATAGAGATTCATCCTTATAAAATTTTTGACGCTGATGGAATGTACACTCTAAAGGATTGGGAAGATCTGCTAAGGGGATTGATGAATGTCCCTCCCGATCTCATCATCATGGCGAGTACCTACTACGGGTCTGACCACTCTAGACTGGAACAAAGTATGAAAAATTTTCATGGAATTTTTCTCCTCGCTGCTGGTGCCAAGGATGATACTATTCAAAATCCGGCCTTCCTGTGGCCGCAGGCATCGAAAACGGCGCAAAAAATCCTATTTGGAAGTTATGTCCGATATCAAACACCCGGACAAAAGGGAACTCCCCAGGGCCAACTCGACACTGGGTTATTAGAACAAAATGGCCTCGACTATGTTGTCGAGGCCCCCCAAAGCTCCATTTATCCCACAGGGTCAAGCTATGCCGTGACCCGCGCCGCGGCCTTTTTGCTCGGCCGCTGTCCCACTTTGGAAATGACTTCACTCCTTCGCTGTATAGAGGGTTTCAGCACTCCCACCTTATTGAAATCCCCGCTCTCCCCACTATCCGAGACCGGAAAATTTTACAAGGCCATCACTTTTCATAAGTAATAATATAAAAAATCATTACAATGGCCGCCAGAATTGAATCTGGCATGGGGCCTGCACACTGGCCCACCAGAATTGCACGGACGATCAAGGCCATAGGAATAGGCCCTAACCTCTTTTGAAAGTTTAAGGAGTTATCCTATGGCATCACTAATGCGGAATCTGTTGGCAAGAAGATTGGGCGGGACCCTATCTACTCTCGCCATGTTAATGTCATTTGCAAGCGCGCCGGCCATGGCCGATGCACCTCGACCACCTTGGGCCAAAGAATTTTATGGCCCCATCACCTTCCGTTTGGTTGATGACACAGTCTATGCCGAAAAACAAAATATTTTGGGTGGTCTTCTCACCGAACTGAATACCACTCAAGCACTCTATCAAAGCAAAGTACAATCCTTGGCGCAAAAAAATCAAGCCAAGGCCGCCAAAGTGACGGAACTCGATCAAACACGAAAGTCGCTTGAGACCAAAAATGACAAGCTAGAAAAAAATCTGGCAGAAATTCAAACCGCTGCGGCCTTAGTGACTTCTTATGAAAATGCCATTGCGGCCAATACTGCCAATATTCGGATTAAAGAAAACGAATTGATCACCCTGAACAACACCCTCAATCCTCTTAAGGATCAATTAACTGAGGCCACTGCAGCCAAAAATGAGAAGCAGGCGGCCTACGATGCTGCCCTGGCAGCTTGCCAGACAAGTGGAAATACTGCTTGTAGTGATGAGGCCAGTGTCATTGTGGCCAAACACCACCTGGATCGCGCCAAAGAACGCCTGCAATATTTAGGCGAACAAGTTGCCCACTATGATCAATTGGTGCGCGATGCTCAAGGTTCGATCAGTACTTCTCAATCAACAATCGCAACCTCGCAAACACAAAAGGAACAAAAGCAGGCCCGCATCCAGACTCTGACTACGGAGAACACAAAGTTGCGTGAAGAAATTCCCCTCCTTATTACTAAGGTGGGAGAAATTACTCATGATCTCGACAAATTGACTGCTGAAGTGACTGTGCTCTCAAGCGATGTTACCCGCATTGGAAACATTGTGACCCAGCAAGAAGTTGGTTACGCCAACGAGCAAAACCTTTTCAAGAAACTTGAAGAGCAATTAATTGAAGATGTTCTCTCTGCAAATCGCATGGGTTATGCCAAATCACGGAGTGACGGCCAACGCGACGGAATTGAAGTTGCTCGCGTGGTCGGCGACGATCTAGGTGAGCGTAACGGTAAGGCAGAAGGCCAGGCCCGTGGCATTACCGATGGCCGTGCGCGAGAATATACCCGCGGAAAAGAGCAAGGAGAAAAGGAAGGAGCACTCAAAGGCCGTGAGGATGGTCTTGCTCAAGGTGATCAACGTGGACGTGAAGAAGGCCATCAATTGGCCGGTACTAAGGAAGGCGAAGCGGCCGGGTTGGCCCGCGCTGAAAGTTCTGATGCCGCACAAGTCGGCCGTCGCTTAGGTCTGCAAGAAGGTGTACAACAGGCCAGAGTTGAAGGTGAACGCCGCGGACGTGGTGCAGGTGAAGCCGAAGCAATACAACAAATGGAAAATCGCCCACTCAGTTCAGAAGTGGTGCGTGGTCCTTTTGCAGGAACTTTTGCCAATAAATTAAACCTCCCCGCTTTCCCAGGAGCACGCGGAAACTACCGCAATGATGAGTCAGGACATTCTCGTCGCATTATCCGTTTAGCTTACATTGCCGGTTACTCGGTTGGTTATGATCGTGCTGCCGAAGAAGTATATTACGCTAATATTGAAGCCATTTATACTGAAGCCTACAATCGCTTCTACCAAGTAAACTATCAAGCTGCCGTTAATCAGGCGTATCCTGATGCTTTCCGCCAAGGGAAAGATGAGCAATACAAAAAAGCATGGCAACGTGAATATGACATCTATTTCCGTCAAACTTTCGAAGCGGCCCGTGCTGATTCATTGGCACGCCCTGATCGCAACTCGGCCGTCTACAAAAATGCCTACAAAGCAAAAGAAACTTTGGCCTTTGAAACTCGCTATAGGGCCATTAAAGATGCCAGCGCCGCCAATGCCGCTCGTGAAACTTTCAATCAAAATATTGCCGCTGAAACAGAGAAGGCCCGTCAACGTCGATTACAGGAAGTTGTTGAAATCTATCAGCGCTTTCCGGTGGTTAAATTTCAATCAGGCAATCTCACAGACATTGGAAACGAAATGGTGGGCATTAACGATAACATCTATATGCCTGGTGAATCGATCGCCCACAACGTAACTTTAACCAACTATTCTGATGTCACAGCAAAAGGTATCTCGCTCATTACTGGTGCCGGTGAGAAATTTGCCCTACCTGAACTGCCTGCACACTCAACAGTAACGGTTCTCGGCGGTGGTAAATCCTTGCTTGATCCAAAAGCTAAGCTCGGGAAGGCCTATACTATTTCGGCCTTACTCAAGATGGATCTGACCAGCTCTGAAGCGGCCATTCAAGGTCGGCATTTTGAATCTACCGCTCAAAACATCCTGAAGGCCCAGATTTCGGCCCAAATCACCGCCCAGCTCCCAGTCCAAATAACGGGTCTCAATCTGTCTAACCCGCTTATTTTGAACCACCCTTCACAAGTGGTTGCGCAGCTCCAAAATATTTCTTCTCGCACCATTAGTGGCCCCATCACACTCAATCTCGATTCTTCCGCTGGACGAAGTGTTTTCACTCAAACCTACGCCAACCTTGATACTCTGGCCGCACAAGCCACTCTCAACCAGGCGGAAGTTTTAATTAATCGCCCTGAAATGGTTTTCCAAGAATTGGACTTTAGTTTATCTATTTACAAAAATGGTGTTCTGCTTGGCACGATCGCCAATGCCGCTCGTGATTATGTTAAGGCACCCTATACTGAACGCGCCGGACGCCCTGTGGTAGTCTTAAATTCATCTGGCCGCTTTTCTCGTGAGTTCTTTAAAGACATTGCCGGTGACTTAGGAGGAGTTGATCAAATTTCAATCCTGGATCTGGCCGGTGGAGCTTTCCATCAAAATATTCTTGAACGCCAGTTAAGTGGCAAAACGGTCTATGTGATTAATGATCGAACAAATTCAATTGTTCCTCTTCTCGATAAGGCCTTGAATACTAAAAATATCATGTTCGCCTTTGTCGCCAACGAAACAAATCGTGGCGCTCTCGATGAGGCCCAAGGCCGTCTTGAACACCTCAAGCATGCCACCAAGATTCCCTTTGATCTCGATGGTCAAATTGTCCAAATTCTATCCACTTCGCCAGAGGTAGTAAGTGATCTCAGCGCCTCAACATCTCTGATTGAAGTTGACAGTCAGAATCTTGCACTTGTTTCTAAACTGGATAGCTTACTTAAATTGACTGCCGACGAATTGCTTAACGAAATTGCTCGCCGGGTTTCCGCCGAAGGTTATTTTAGTGCCAACAGCGAGACAAAAATGCTGCTCAAAGTTGCCGGACTTCGCAACCTAGAGGAAGCTGAAACCTTGGCCGACGTCTACGACCACAGCCTTGGGGCACGTCACTTCTTATTCTTTAAACTACGCGATAAGAGTTACCTAAAGCGTGTAAAAGAAGATCCAAATCTATTCGTCAATAGAATGAAAGCAAAGCTTGATTCAGTCGCCCAAAACGAGAAGCTAGGGATTGCCCTGGCCGCCTATGCGGTTCAAAATGCTAGCCAAGAGGCTTTAGACGGCGAATATGGCTTTGCCAAGGCCATCCGTAAAATGCGCAAGGCCTATGAAAAATCGTTTGATGGATTGCTTGATAAGGCCGAAAAAATCCTGAAGGCCCAATTGAAAAATATCAGCAAGCCTCACAAAAAGGCCGCCGAACAGGCCAATGCTTTTAGACCTTTTCCTTCGAGATAACGGTCACGAGAATTTAGTCATGTTCATAAAGAGGCCTGGGATTTCCCGGGCCTCTTGTCTTTTGGGGATTTTCACGGACAATTGGAGGTGCTACGTTCTCCTAGGAGATAAATCCCATGGAACTACCATCTGATGCTTTGCGCTCTATCGCCGCTGAAATATCCGTTTCAACTGCTCAGGTTAGCAGTGTTTTAAAGCTGGCGCTGGTTGAGGAATGCACGATTCCTTTTATTACTCGCTACCGCAAGGAAGTCACAGGAAATCTCGATGAAGTCATGATTGCTAAAATCTTGGAATGCTTTGAGTTATTCCAAGAAACCACCAAACGTCGCGAGTATATTTTAGAAACCATCAAAAAAATGGAACTTCTGACGCCAGAGTTAGAAAAAAATATTAAAACAGCGAAAACAATCCAAGAACTAGAAGATCTGTATGCCCCCTTTAAATCGAAGAAAAAGACCAAGGGACAAGCGGCCATAGAGGCCGGCCTCCTCCCTCTGGCAGAACTCATCCTGGCAGCAGCACTACCCTGGAACAAGATACAGGAGGACGCCTCTACTTTTATTAGGCCCGAACATAAAATAAACACCAAAGAGGATGCCCTAGAAGGTGCCAGACTGATCTTGATCGAAAAGATTGCCCACCATGCCGAGGCAAAAGAAAAACTACGCCAACACTATTGGAGTGATGCGCTTCTTGTGACCCATAAGCGAAAGGATGCCGACAAAGTTGAAGATTGCCAAAAATATAAAGACTACTTTGAGTTTTCGCAAAAAATCAGTGAGCTAAAACTAGAAAAGAACGCCCACCGTTTCATGGCCATTAGGCGCGGGATGTCCGTCGATGTTCTCTCGGCCCAAGCTGATTTTCCGAAGGAAAAGGCCTGGACTGTTTTAGAACAGTATTTCATTGTACAGACATGTCACCCCACTCTTCGCCCTATTCTCGAAAATATTATCCAGAAGGCCTTCAGCCTCTATATCGATCCCTCATTGGATTTAGAAGTGAAAACCGAACTCAAAAAAATTGCCGACGATTTTGCTATCAATATTTTTGGAAAAAATTTAAAAAATCTTTTGCTGCAACCTTATCTTGGTGCAAAAACTGTTCTGGGTATCGACCCAGGCATTCGCACTGGCTGCAAGATTGCCGTAGTCGATTTGACTGGAAAATTTCTCTTTGATTATGTTCTCTATCCAGATCGAAATCCAGACGAATCGGCCAAAATCATTGATGCTTTGTGTGAAAAATTTAACATTCATCACATTGCGATTGGGAATGGCACTCATGGCAGAGAAACCTTGCAATATATCGAAGAAAATATTCCGTCAGTGAAATCATCCAAGGTGCATGCGACATTGGTCAATGAAGCTGGGGCCAGTGTTTATTCTGCGTCAGACATTGCCCGGGAAGAGTTCCCTGATAAGGATGCTACAGTCCGTGGGGCCATTTCCATTGCTCGGCGTTTTCAGGACCCCCTGGCAGAATTGGTCAAAATCGACCCTAAATCTATTGGTGTGGGTCAATATCAGCACGATGTGAATCAAATCAAACTAAAAAAATCATTACAAAGTGTCGTCGAAAGTTGTGTTAACTTTGTAGGCGTTGATTTAAATACGGCCTCGGCACCCCTTCTCAGTTTTATTTCAGGCATTGGTCCTGGTATGGCCAAGAGTATCGTCAAATATAGAGAAGAAAAGGGAACATTTAAACAGAGACAAGAACTCCTGAAAATTGGCCGCTTTACGCAGAAGATTTTCCAACAGGCCGCCGGTTTTTTACGCATCTACAACGGCGAAAACCCCTTGGACTCAACTTTTATCCACCCGGAAACTTATCCAATCTTAGAAGAATGGGCAAAAAGCAACAACATGACTATCAAGGGCCTGGCGAGTGAGGCGAAACTCATTCAACAATTCGCTTCCGATACCAAGGTGCGAGCGAAATTGGGAGATTTCACTCACCAAGATATTGTCAAATCAATTCAGGCCCCAATTCAAGACCCACGCTCAACTTTTAAATCGACTGAATTTAGAAAAGATGCCAAACGACTTGAGGATTTAAAAATTGGCGAGTGGTATCCTGGAATTGTGAATAACATTACTCAATTTGGTGCTTTCGTCGATCTTGGCGTCAAAGAGTCGGGGCTCTTGCATGTTTCACAAATTGCCGATAAATTTGTCACTAATCCCATGGATGAACTGAAGGTTGGCGAAGAGGTTAAAGTGAAAATTCTGGCCATTGATTTTGAGCGCAAACGAATTTCTCTGACAAGAAAATGTGATGAACCCAACCATGTCGCAAAGAATGTCCAAAAGATCTTCCCCTCTCACAGTGCGCAATCTGCACCCAAAAATGAAACCGCCCCAAAAAATAACGCCTTTGCCTCCCTAAAAAACTTTAAACTAAGGTGAGTCATTGCAAAACTCTATACTCTTACTATTAGTAATAACATTTCTATTACCCCTTTATGCTTCTCCGGCCTTGGCGATTATCTGGAAAAATATGGATGTGAGTGTGGAGGTCTTTAGTGATAAAAAGGCTTACGTAAAAGAGAAGCATGATCTTGTCTTTGAAGAAGAAGACCAGCACGTTATCCTACCCTTTTATGTTGGTGAAAAACAGATCATTGTCATGAAGAAAATCGAGCTGCTCGATATAGTGAAAAATTCAACACTGCCCATCCTTCCCCTGCCCCCAGAACCATCGAGTAAGGAAACAAAAAGCACCACGGCCATTACACCTTCAATCTACTACACATACTCACCTCAAAATAATTTAACGATTGAACTCCCCGTTAAGATCAACAAAACCTATAATCTCTCAATCGAATATGAAATAGTGGAAGCCTTACGATCCAACAAGCAGGAATTACAACTAAAATATACTTGGGGACACCCAAAAAGAAACGGAAGCATAAAATACTTCTCTTTCAATCTGGCCATCCCAACAGACTGGACTGCACTTGAGGGAGCTTATCGGAACATCTCACGAGAAAACATGATGAATAAAGATCAATACGTAACAGATCTACACCTTCGCTCAATTCATCCAATGAACATGGGCCCCAAGGCCTTAGTCGAACTTGATGAAATTTTCTCATGTCAATTGGAAAGCAATTTGCCCGAGCAGATTTTTCGTGCCTATCTCCCCGATCTTCCTCCCACAAAAAGCACTTTTCCCACCAACTCTCCTATGTCTTTTCGGCTCAAGGGAACTCATGATGGGACTGTTAACTTGCAAAGTGTCGGAGTTGAAAATAATATCTCGTTTTCCCTAAGCGAGGAACAACAGACCAGTCTCGGGCCTAAAAATGTTGCCTATTTTAATAATCGTTTTGAAACAGAAAAAGTAAGGATCAATAGTAAGCTGAACGCTATTGTTCATGCCATCCTCTTTGCCTCAGTCAATCTCTATAATGGCCAAAAGGAGGTGGAAATTGAGAAGACTTATAATCTCACCAATACAGAACCAAGTGCCCCAGCTAAAAATTTTGATGTGACAGTCTTAGATGGGTCCATGACCGTCATCGCAAGTGCTTTAAAATTATCACTTCGTAATCCCGTGATCTCAGAAGTTGAGGGCATAAAAATGCTCACGAATGCGCCCTCAGGTCTATTATCTGACAGCGACATCAATAGTCTTGCCTTCACCTTTAGTCTGATTTCTTGCAAAAAAATTTAGGGCCCTTAGCGCCCCACAGAGCGTAAATACTCAAGGAAATTTAATTTTTTGAACTGCATGAGGGACCAACTCACAAGCAGGAGATAAATTATACATGGCAACGCTAGGCCTATGACCACCGCCCATGGCCCATAATGAATCGGAATTTTTCTTTCTACAAAAACCGCCGGCATAATCTCCAATGAAGAAGAGTCAAGCAGCTTTAATAAGATAAGACCAAGTCCCACTCCCACCACAATAAATAACGGGCCAAAAATTCCAAAGAAATTTCGATACAATTTTTGAATAGTTCGCTCACTGGCACCCAAAATCCACAAGGCCGTCAGATCAACCTTAATCTTATCGAGATAAATATGCACACCTGCAACAATGCAAAGTGAAATCAAAATGGTCATTGAGGCAAACAAAAAGGCCATCACCGTTGTTTCTAGCCTCAAAGCATACATCAGGGCACTATTTTGCTCTTCCCACGAAATGTAACGTAAATTGCGGGCAAATTCAGGGCAAGTAGAATAGAATTTCTTGAGATCAAAATTGGTCGATAAATCAAATAATCGCAGGCGATTGTATTTTTTTATTTTTATCAAATTCCAGATAGACTCTAACGGCGGCCAAACGTGCAGAGTATCCACCTCTGGGACATCGCTTGCAATCAGACCAGAAATTGAAATGCTGATCATACGGGGTGTATCACCCAGTAGCGAATCCACCACTCCGGGTGCGATTAAGTTAATTTGTTCCCCTTCTCCGACTTTGAGTTTCACCGCCAAGTCAAAGGGCATGACAAGGCCGCGTCGGTGTCCCTTTAGAATTTGTGGCCGCAGATCATGAGCACTCCAGCTAATCCCGTGGGCCACAACAGGCAATAAAGAACTTCCCGCCCGAGCTAAAAGTTCAATCTCATACTCCAAACGTGCGTGTATGCCTTGGGCGGTTAAATAGTCTTGTAACTCTGTTGCCTGCTCAAGGGTTAAGCTATCTCGATCCATAATAAAATGCCCATGCCCTAAAACTGCCTTGGATCGCAGGATCAAATTACGCTGCAGGCCTCCCATAACTCCCTGTAAGGTAATCAGTGAAAAAGAAGAGATGGCAAGGCCAAAGGCCGCAAGCACGAGCAATTTCTGTCTTGATCTCGCCTGAAAAATTGAAGTGAGAAAATGCCCAAAGAGTTGCTTTGGAAACATTATAATGGGCCGACAATATTACAAATCATAGAATTTCTTTTTGTCCGCCACCATTTTTTTCAAAAAAGGTGAAGGGCAATATCTATTCGCATCGACAGACTTACTAAAATTTTCGATGGCCTGACAGATCCGATCCAGTCCTTCGCTATCAGCATAACGAAGCAGCCCCCCCCTAAAGGGCGGAAAGCCAATACCAAAAATTAAAGCAAGATCCACATCTGAAGGATGTAATACCAATCCCTCAGAGAGAATGTAAGCAGCTTCATTTATCATCGGAAGAAAAACACGCATCTGAATGTCAATCTCATCCATCTTTTTTGATTTAGGCAGAGCAGACACGACGGCTTCATTCAATCCAATTTCTTTTTCATTGTCATCGTAGAGATAAAAACCTTTTTTACTCTTTTTACCAAAAAATTTATTATCTACAAGTTGTTGGCTGGAAGCACTAGACTTGGCACGCTCACCTAAATCATGATGCATTATTTTTGCCACTTTCACTGCTACGTCAATACCAATCTCATCTAAGAGACGACAAGGCCCCATGGGCATACCAAAGTTTAAACAAGCATCATCCAGATCCTTAATGCTCACCCCTTCCTCCAAGAGATAACCGGCCTCATTGAGATAAGGCATCAGGATTCTATTGACCAGGAAACCCGGCCCATCCTTGACAATGACGGGGGTTTTCTTAACCTTTAAAACCCAATTGTAGAGAGCTTCAATGGTGGAGGGATCAGCCTTATCATGAGTCACAATTTCCACCAAAGGCATCATATGAACTGGATTAAAAAAATGCAGTCCGGCAAAGCGTTCGGGGTGTTCGAGCGCTTGGGCCATCTGAGTAACACGCAAGCTGGAGGTATTTGATGCTACCAAACAGTCGGGACGAATATGATGTTCCAGTTCCTGGAAAACTTGTCTCTTGATCTCCAGATTTTCGACAATGGCCTCAATAATCAGATCAACTTTTTTAAAACCTGAGAAGTCGGTTACAGGCACAATAGAGCGTTGCTTGCGCTCGAATTCATCGGGTGTCATCTTGCGACGTTTAAGGGCACCGGAAAAGTTTCGCGCAGCTTGTTTCATGCCCAGCTCAAGCGCATCCTTATTGAGATCTTTCATGAGTGGCGCCATGCCATGATCGGCCATGAGCCAGGCAATTCCCCCTCCCATGGTTCCAGCACCAAGAACCGCTCCCCTGGTTAATTCAGGTACGGCCCGTTCACTTTTAGGGCCATTATATTTTTTGGCCCCTTCCATCAGAAAAAATAAATGCCGCAAATTTCGACTGGTATCGCTAATACAAAGCTCCCCGAAGGTTTGGGCCTCCTGTGCCAGATACTGACTTCGCGCTTTGCCTGTCCCCGATTCCATCACATCGAGAATTTTCAGTGGAGCGGGATAGAATCCCTTAGTCTTTTTTAAAACACTCTCACGTGCCTTTTGAAAAATAATTTTGCGTGTAATGAAATTATCAGTCGCAAAAGATTCAAGGGTCTCCTTGAATGATTTACCCTTGGGAGATCTTTTAAGATAATTGAGTGCCTGGGCCAATAACCTTTCCTTGGGGAAAACTCCATCCACAAGATGCATTTTGTAAGCACTCTTCGGTTTGACCATCTTGCCGGTTAAAATAACGTCCAGGGCCTTGGGCAGACCGATTCTACGAGGCAAGCGATAAGTCCCACCAAATCCGGGCAGAATACCTAATTTGACTTCGGGAAGACCTAAAACTGTTTTGCTGCTGTCCGAACAAAGAATCGATTTACAGGCCAAAACCATCTCTAGGCCTCCGCCCAGACAAGGCCCATCAATAACCGCTACAGTCGGAATTGTTAAATCCTCAATCCCGTTGTAAAGCATCTGCCCTTTTTCTGCACCAGCAGCAGCTTCACTTTCACTATTAAGAGTTTCGATCATTTTAATATCGGCACCTGCCAGAAAACAGCCTGGTTTCAGCGAATGGAAGATAACTCCCTTAAGTGATTTTTCTTGTTCCTTCACGTCCATGACGATATTGGCCAACTCCAAGAGAGTTTCCCTATCAAGTACGGTTTGGGCCTTTTCGTTATTGTAACCAAAACCAATATAGGCGATTTGTTCCTTAATCTCGTATTTAATGCGATTGTTCCCAATCATATTGCACCCCTTATGTTACTGAATGTTTTCGATGACGACAGCACCACCTTGCCCTCCCCCGATACACAGAGAGGCCAAGCCAAAACGGGCCTTGCGACGTTTAAGTTCATGCGCCAAGCTCACCACAATTCGGCAACCGGAACTACCTACGGGATGCCCCATGGCGATACCTCCTCCATTCGGATTCAAATTGCCTTCGGGAATTTCACCCCAGGCCTTACTCACGCCAAAGCGGCGGGCAACTTCTTTATCTTTTAATCCCCTTAAAATTCCCAGAACTTGAGCGGCAAAAGCTTCGTTTATTTCTACTACATCCATCTCGCGCAGTTCTTTACCAACCCTCTTAAGCACTCCATCTATTGCCACCAGCGGTCCCATCCCCATGCGCTCAGGTTCAAGACCGGCAAAATGGTAATCACTCATTTTGGCCATGGGTTTTAAATTATATTTTATTAAAGCATCTTCACTGGCCATCAAAAAAGCTGACGCCCCATCAGTAATGGGACAAGAGTTCCCCACTGTTACTGTACCAGAGACTCTTTCAAAATAAGGTTTCATCTTTCCCAACCCCTCTATCGTACTATTAGCGCGAGGGCCGGTATCCATATCTAAAAGTTTATCCAGCTTCGGGCCAATTAAAATGGGAACAATCTCATCTTTTAATTTCCCTGCACTCTGGGCCTGTATGGCCTTGAGGTGGCTATTATTGGCAAAATTATCTTGCTCATCACGTGTAATGTTCATTTCCCTGGCCAAGATTTCTGCTGTTTGGCCCATATTGAGTCCACAAAATGGATCCGTCAGTCCTTGTTCAATGGCCACGATCGGGGATAAAAACGGCGGACGAAAAGCACTGAGTGCTTTTAATTTCTCAGGCAAAGACTTGGCCTTCATCAGGTGTATGAAGAGATCTGTCATCTCCTTATTGTAAATGAGAGGCATTTGCGACATAGATTCCACACCACCGGCAAGCATGAGATCAGCACGCCCGCTGGCGATTTTGATATAGGCTTGACTCATGGCCTCCATACCTGAGGCACAATTGCGATGGACAGTGTAGGCAGAGGTACGTTTGTCCAGACCGGCCTCCAAAGCAACCACTCTGCCAATATTGGGATATTTAGCAGGTGCTCCCACATTTCCAAAGATCACTTCATCCACCTCATCCGATGGCAGATTAAAAGTATCCATCAAATGCCGAACCAAATAACTCGCTAGGTATGGCACCCCAACATTCTTCAACTCAGTCCCAGCTTTGGCCTGAGGTGAACGTTTACCCATCACCAAATAGACGTCGCGTAGTTTAATCGCACTCATACATGGGCCTCCTTCAAAGTATTGGCCAATTTCTTGAATTTAAATGATTTAGAGAGTGTAAACTACCACGGACCCTATGGACAAGGAGCCTGATCATAATAACCCGAGAAGGTTCCATGACCCCTTTGGGACACACTGCAGCCGCGAAGCGGCGCAGTGTGTCCCAAAGGGGTCATGGTACCTTCTCGGGTTATGGGAATCTTTGCCAAGAAAAAAACTGTTTAGAATGCCAGCAATATACCGGCGTTCAGTGAAAAAGTATTTGTCTCCTGAATTTCCTTACCAATTTGCTCTAGCTTCGCCTGATCAGGGTTGTAAGCGAAAGTATTACCAGTCTGATTATTGATGCCGCTGGTGATCGCACGCGCATAACGCACATCTAAATTTAAGCCAAAATTCTTTGTGAAATAGATTTCAGATCCTAAGATGGCGGTGCCACCCACAAAGCTGGTTCTAAATTGTTCATCACCAAGAGAGAAACCATTCCACTGGTAGTTGGCGGCATTGGGATCAGCGGCCTCCTTGTAATTTAAAGTAGCACGGTTGTAGCTGACTCCAAGACCAAGATAAGGACGAATACGTCCTGCCGCCACAACAAAAAACTTCGAATTCATTTCCAACGACCATTGTTCATACGTCATCTCACGGCCACTTACGCCATAAGTATTATAATAGTTTTGATTATAAAAATTATTATTAAAACCATAGCTAGTTCCGTAGTATGGAGCATAGTAGTTAGTAAAATTGTTGTAGTAGCTACTATTATTATAATTGTAGCCGTAAGCAGAACCGTATCCCGTTTGAGATAGGGAAGTCATATCAAGTGAGGTATAGCCGGCAGTCACTCCCACCGATATTCGTGGACTCACCATGGCTTCAAGAGATATCTGACCATTGATTTTGGATTCGAGATCAATGCTATCTCCTGCAATATTTTTCACACCGTAGGATGGAATAATTTTAAAACTCGGTTGCTCTTCTGCTGGGGTAGGTGCTGGAACTGGTGCTTGCGTCTCGATCTTCTGGGGAGCTGCCGCGGCGGTGGACACCTCATCGGTTGCGGCCGGAGCACCATTGAAAGCGCTCCGCAATTTCGTTCCCAAGCGTTGCTCCTCTTTCATACGAATATCTTCGATCTTCTTCTGGACCATTTCTTCGTGCTGCTTTTCCATTCGCTTGCGCAACTCTTGCATTCGATCCGCTTCCGTTTTCTTATTAAGCGTCCCATCAACATCAATTTGGGGGGAGGCAAGCACATCGTCACCCTCAAGCCCGGTACTATCTAGGAGCTCTTGCCCATGACTGACGGTCATCAGCATCTGGGCCGACAATGCCGCTAGAATCAGAACACCGACGGCCTTTGATCTTTGCTTGTTCACTTTCATAACTTCACTCCTTGGGGAAGGCCATTGGCCTTCAGCGAGCACGTTTTTTGAAAAATCGACATGTCATACCATAAATTTGATACGCTGCGCATCTCTTTTGTGCACCGAGTGAAGATTTTACAATGTCTCCTTAGGTGCCACCTAAGGTGTTACGGTATCTTGTAGGTCTTAAAACCTGGCTGGAGCCCGCGCTTAAAAAAACAAATAACGGATTTATTGACTTGGG
>CAYHRT010000056.1:0-18307 GCA_964359085.1 uncultured Bdellovibrio sp.
AGGGGTCTGGTCGGCCGGTTTTTCCGGTTCTACCGGAAGAACTTTCCCCGGTGATTTGCGCAGGGATTGCCAGGAAATACCTTTAATGGCGAAATTGTCGATGACAAATTTGCCACGTAACAGGCCATCCCATAAAAGTTTAGCGGCAATAGTTTTAATTTCCAAAACATTAGTCGCAGGATTTTCTTTATCGGTTACCTGAAGGCCGGTCAATTCAAAACCTCCGCCGAGAAAGCTGGAGTGAAAATCACCAACATCGACTTGTGCACCATTGATTTTGGTACCGGCAAATTCCATTGCCCAGCGAAGATTGGCATCAAATAAAAACTTAAAATATAAAAATGAGCCAAGTCCGATGATGACGAGAGGTACAACCACCCCAGTGCGGATGGGGCCGGGCGGACCTTTTACTTTTTTGACCTTGGCCGCTTTTTCTTGTGGTTCTTCTTGGGGAGGCAGAGGGGGAAGATTAGTAGAGTCGGTCATATTTTTCATACCATTGAAAGAGGGAAGTGGCCTTCATGGCCTTCCACATTTTGGTGTCTTTAATTTTTGCCACGATCAACTCGCGGTATTTTTGAATCAACATGCGGGCCAAAAAGAAAACGGCAGGGAAGAGGATAAAAGACAGAACGCCTGACCCCATGACGACCGAATTGTAAAATTTGGTAAAGGGAATGATTGGTAAATTATAGGCCCAGGTAAGAGTCGAGTGGAGACTATCCATCTCTAAGATGACTTGTCCGAAACGGTCGAACAAGGGATCAAATGGCCAGGCAATAAATTTAAAGAAAAATGCCGCGAGTCCTGCCGCTCCAAATTGCACACGAAAAATCAGCGCCAAGAGTAAAACCAGGATTGTTTGTAGAGAGAAAGCTGGTGCCATGCCCATGATAAATCCCAAGGCAACGCCGGCCGCAATTTGATTGGTGCCAGTTTCAGAATTGAGCAATTTGAGCAATGAAAACATTTGTTTTAAGATCAGTGTCATGATCGCACCTTGAAAAAAATCATTTAATTTTTGATAGTATAGACTGTGAATGCGAACAGGGCAATCCAAGACAGGTTCAGGACCTAATCACTCAAGTTTAAATGATTTCATACCCCACACGTTGCCGTTGTATTTACATAGAAACAAAAGTTGGTGGGCCTGGCCTTGAATACTGACGGGGTTCATGGCCTTGCAGTTGTCGGGCACCAAGAAGGAATACTTGGCCGGAACTAGTGCCTGACCGCCCTGGGCCTCTAAAATGTAGGCGCGATTTCCATTAATTTGGGTGTTATCAATAAAAAGGGCAGGTCTTAGTCCCGTACTACCCTTAGAAATGATAGGGAAGAAGAGGTCATTGAGGAGCTTGCCCGGAAGGAAGCTGAAGCGTGCGATAGGATAATCATAGGCGGTACGTTCGATCTGGGCCAGATCAGCAGGGCCGCGAAGAGATGTTTTAATTTTTTCATCAATAAAGAGTAAGCGTGATTTTGTCTGAAAAATGGAAATCATCGATGAAGTACTCTCTTGCTGATAGGCCCCTACAAAACCGAGGATGTGATCGGTGGCCCTGGGATAGTTGTAGTAACCGCCACCTGTACTGGTAACTGCTTGCACTCCACTGACATTCTCACGCAGCATTGCCGTAGTCTTGACCGAGGTGAGACCTTGATGGCCCACAAAAAAATCGGCTCCGCCCCGTACCGCTCTATCAGAGGACAGCTTAGTGGCAGCGTAATGGATATCCAGTTCAACCCGACGCCCTTGGAGATTTAGTTTTTCCACTTTAGGTTCGGCCAGGGAAGTGTAGGTGAGCAGATAATCCTCACGTAGATATCCTTTGCCCACTGACAGAAGGACGCGTGCCTCGCCCCGTTTGAAGGTGGCCCGATCCACTACCAAAGGCGCAATAACGGCGATTTGATCGTTCCATTTAATTTTGAAATCTTTGCGAAATTTTTCATAAAAACTGGGAGGGTCCAGTAATTTTGTTGTCAGGGTGATGATTCCGTCTTTCTCCTCTGGTACTAAGACATAGAGACGGACATAAACCGAACGGTCAGGGGCGCGAAAAACACTATTTCTTTGGTATATAGAAGGCAAGGGGCCAACTTCTAAAAAGGCCCGAGTTGCCACCTGGCCTATGCCTGGCAGCGGCGCAGGTACAAAAAAGACATTGGCAGAATTGAGCGCCACGGTGTTGGGCGTATAGCGCCAGTGACTTTTCCCTGGGAAAAGTTCCGTGAGTGCAAAGTCATAATAACTAAATTGCAGAAATTCTTTGTCGGTTTCCGTTTTCCCGGTTTTGGCCATAGTGGTGATTTCCAGATCCGCCTTGCCGTCATAATTGGTGTCGGTGATGGTAAGAGCGAGGGGACGCATGGCCCCGCGAACAAAAAGTGATTCTGCGCGTTCGCTCAATTTGCCATCTTTAAGGTCGAAGAAAAAATAGCGCACGCCAAAGTTTGGGCCCTCGCTTTCGATTCTTGCCAGCGAGTAGAAAGGATGGGGGAGGAGTTGATAGGGATCGCTGACACTCATGATGTTGGGATAAAGAATCCCTCCTCGAATGTCGGCCAAACGATGATTCTCGTCTTTGAGAACAACTTCGCTATGGGTAATTTGTTCGTCGTCTTTAAAAACGCGCACCAAGGGGAGAATGTGGTTGAAGGTTCGTTCTGGAACTCCTTCGGAACTAAGGGCCACTTGGATGGGGATTTGGTGATCTCCTTCGAGGGAATCGAGTGTGCCGCTCATGCGGATAAGCGTACTTTCACCTTGGGGCATTTCAGAAATTTCAAAAAGTTTTTTTTCTAGAGTGAAGTTAGGTGGCAAGGTTACCTGGACACGAATGTTTTTTGCCGCTTGCCAAAAATTTTTGATCCGCAGATCAATAAAGAATTTTTTATCTTTCGCTTGAAAGGGGATGTGGGAAAGTTCTTTGAAAACGGGAGTCAAAAAAGGTGCAGGAGCGGCTTCAAGACTCTTCTCTATATTGAGGGTGCCAAAAAGTGTTGGGCGCGGGCGACTGAGCGGGCCCATAGCTTCGGTTACGCTCTTGGTGCCTGCCATGAGGCGTGCTTTTATTTCATCCAGTGTGATTTCGGGGAAGCTGGCCTTGAGAATGGCCGAGGCACCTGAAACCAACGGAGCGGCTTGGCTGGTGCCGTTTTTGATTTCATATCCGGTAAGAGAGAAATTGAGAGGGAAAAAGTTGGTTGGATAGGTGCTTAAAATATGATCACCGGGGGCCACCAGATCGACGTGTCCGCCAAAGTTAGAAAAAGAGGCAAGCTGACCGTTGATTTGAGTGGCGCCAACGCACAGGACATGATGATAGGCGCAAGGAAAAATAGGCGAAGAAGTATTATTATTTCCGGCGGCGGCGACCACTACAATGCCTTGATTGATGGCCTCCATAAACGCCTGATGTAAATATTGGGTGTCAATACTACGCGGCCACCCCAAACTTAAATTGATAACATTGGCCTTCATCTTGATAGCATAGAGCAGCCCTCGTGCCAGACGATCGGTCATTGAGGTCGCGGCTTGATTCTGTTCGTCGGCGGCACCCATAACTTTGATGGGAAGAATTTTGACTTGGGGGAGTACCCCGCGAACTCCAATGTTGTTGGCCTTGGCGGCGATGAGGCCGGCGACGTGAGTGCCATGGCCAGTGTCATCGATGGGGAAGCGCGCTTCTTTCGAGGCCTTATGCGCCATAAAGTTCCAGCCCATGCAATCGCCATGGAGCGTATTCTGATCGTTATCGGTGACTTCTGTTTCCGTGCCTTCTTGGATGATTCCGCCTTCGGGGGCACACTCAGTTTCGTTTCTCTTAATCTGTCCCTTTAAATCGGGATGATTGAAATCGATGCCTGAATCAATAACGGCAACGATCACTTCGCGCTTTAACAACGACGGTAATTTGGCGGCGATATTTTTAAGCCCGATATCAACATGGTCACCGGCCGACAAGGTATGATAATTAATATCGTCAATATCGATGGTGACCTGGGGGCCACTTCCAATAATTGGCCATTGGTAGGGCAATAACGGATCGACTGAAATATCCAGGGAGTTGCGCTCGGGAGAGGGAATCAGACCTTGGGCCTCAATGGCATAGACCCCTTCCGCTTTGTTGATTTTAACATCGCTTAAACTTTGCAATTGTTTTTCAAGAGAGCTGAGTTTACCTTCTGCGCGGTAGAGTCGTCTAAAATAATCAGTAGGATAATCGCTAAATTGCTCAAATAAAATTTGTCCTGATTCTTGAGATGTGAGGGGGCGTGAAAGTTCTAATATCCATACTTCCGCTAATGCATTTTTGATAAAAAAGAGGGACAAGAGAATAAGAATGAACAGCTCTAAAGGTCTACTCATATGAGTCTCCCCATCAACCAACTTAGGAAAAATTCACCTTCGCTTATGCCGATCTGTCTTTGAATACGGGTGAGCGGGCCACCCATATCCTCCTCACCGAATTCACCCAAGGAATTTGAGAGATATGGTGAATCACCATTTTCATCGCCGACCCGGAAACCTTCTAGCTTGGAATAGACATAGAGATTTTCATCGCCACCCACCAGTTGTGCTAGTCCTTGGAGAGTCAACTTATCCTCAACCAGGATAAGAGCACGAGTGGCGGCATTGGCCATGCCGCTTAAAGATTTTTTCTCGCGCGCCTTATGGTATTTTTTCTGAAGGGTGAGATAGCGTCTTACGCCTGATAAGAGCCACCGTTTTTTGTTTTGGTTTTTATCAAAGATAGTACGAATCTCTTTTTCGGGAAGATTGAACATATTCTGGATACCGTTGGCATAGACCAAGAAATTGACGTTGATATTGTAGAGATAGAGCTTATCAGCTTCATTCAGAACGGTTTTTGGGTAAAAATTAAAACGATAGCGTTCTTTGACTTGATCTAAAAGTTTGAGGGCCTTCTTCTTGCTGGCGGAAAAACCATTCCAGATTCGGGAGAGCTTTAGAAAAGGTTTCTCAAGACCGGCCTCCGTTACTTCGCCTTCAAAAGTGGAAATCACATTCTCGGCTCTACCGAAATAGTTATTTCCGGCGTTGCCCTCGCTAATGGCCGGTGGAACATAGTCTCCTTTTAAGAAAATGGCCGGCAAGGCCGCCAAGGCCTCGGTGGCTGCGCCGACAGGATCACTTCCTAAAGTATGTCCACGGTATTTGCGATAGAGATTAATTGATTCTCCCGCCGGATGTGTAACGGTAAAGCGATTGCTGGAGTTGATGCGATCATAGCGCCAAATGAGGAAACCCAGACTTTGCCGGCCTTCGGTAAAATTATATTTAATTTTATAGGGGCGCTCAATTTTTTCAATGCGTTCAAGGGAGTTATGGAAAAAGACATGTCGAAGTGCTCCCAAAGTTTTGACGATATCAGGATTTTCTTTGTCGATATTGACGGCAATGAATTTACTGCGGGCAGTGCCCAGGGTGGTACGCATCTGGGCCTTAAGAACGGGTATCCCAGCACGAAAGACGATTCCCAGCCCCAGTTGATGGAGATTGCCCAAATCACGGTAGATATGAACCACATTTTCGCTCTTGCGCGTGATATGCAGGCGACCAATCACAATTTCATTAGCATTGACCGAGGCACCAACGGATAAAAGGCGCAGATAGTTGACACCCACATTGGCGCTGATTCCGGCAGAAACAGAATCAGTGATGATAATCGACTCACCAATTTCCATATTTTCGGTGAAAAGTTTTAGCGCATCATTAATGCGTTTTTGTTTTTCTTCCGCTGACAACTTATTTAAGTCGACATTGACCAGATCATCGAAGGCGTGTCCATATTTGCGTTTTAAAAGGGGGACCAAAATATTCTTAAAGGGGTACTTGAGGGCGCGCTTGATCCCAGTGATGGGGCGAATGTGAGCATAGGTTCGGGAGAGATTGGCCTGCGCACTGGCGCCAATGGTTAAAGGAGTGGGAATGCCATCAAAGCCGATATAGGCCCCGCCAGAGACGGAGACGCCGATGGAGTCGACCAGTTGGATACGATTATTGGTGCCTAAATAAGTTCCGGCCACGACTTTTCGGCCGAGGATAAATTGCCCACGCGCTATGGGAAAAACATAGGCCCCAAAGTCACGCGTGCTTGGTTCTCCCAAAGTCACATTTTGCGCCAAGGCCTGCGCGGCAAGCTTCTCCTCGCGTGCCATTATCTGATCGTCCATATTAGTGCCCAGATACGGAATGGAATTCAAGGCCGTGGTTGCCGCCAAGAGACCATTAGAAATACCCTCAGACAATACGAAGGAAGTCACTTCACTTGAAGATAACGGATTTTCCGGGTCACCGAAGGAAAATCGGCCAGCATAACCAGGCCAGAATTCTTGTTTTAATTCGCCTTCAACTAGCTCTGTCCCGTTACTAATATGGGGATTGAAGTCTAACTCGTCGGCATCCATGCGCAATAATTTACCCATTGAATTGCGGCGGGAAAGGAGTTTCTCTTTTACCAACATCGCTACCGAAGCCGGTAGAGCAGCGGCTTCGACAATTTCATCCCAGTCGGCACGGGTCAAACGTAAAATGCGTCTATTGATCCACTTGGCATCCTCATAAGTACAATCAAAATTGGCAGCGTCCTCGTAGGGCAACATCACGTTGTTAGAAATAATTCTGCCTGCCGACCAGTCGAAGAGGTTGACACTCTCGGGAATTTCCACCAAAGAGTAAGGAATGAGGAGCGAGCGAAAAGTTCGCCGCCCCTGTGGCACTTCGGGCGGCATGAACCCAATGCTCAGGTTATACATGGAGCCATGGTCATCAATGACCAACATATCTTGCAAAGTTAAAATAGTGGGATCAGCATCTCGGGTAATCCAGCGATCGGTAGACCCAAAAGTAGATTCTCCCAATTGAGTGATGAAGAGTTTTTTCTCATCTTCAGTCTTAAAACGCAGTTGAATTTTCTTTAAGTGCTTAATCGCGGGAACTTGATAACCCAACTTATAGAGGAGGGCCTGACGTAAGAGGACGTTATGAGCGCGTTTGGAGGCAAGCAGGGTAAAGAGACGTCCGCCATCACCCGTACTCATACTCTTTTGAATGGTAAAACGAAAATTGCCGGCGCGAGAAAGAAGGGGCGATAAATATTGGACTTCGTCGTAATAATCAATATCCACTTTCGTGAGATCGGCCGATTTTAAAGGGCGTCCAAGTTCATTTTTCCATATTCCTGAGGTGACGGGGTCGAGCACGGAATGATCAAAGTCGCCTGCTTGCTGTTGATACAGGAGGTGCAGCTCCTCGGGTGAAATCGGTTTGCCCTGATAGAGTAAATCGGTTGAGGGGCGATCCATATAGGAAAGCGGGATCATCCCCGGCAACGGGTTGGCACCAAAGCTCGTTGGCCCGAAAAGGAAAAATGGCAATACTAATAAAAATATTATCTTGTGGGTCAAAGCATCCTCCTCTTTGAACCGCCGGAATTTAACAAAATATCAAGCCGTTAGGGGGAAAATTGAAAAACTTATAGGTAGAATTATCCATGGGACCTTTCTGACACTGCATGGAAGCTATTGATTTATCTGGTGGATTCTTCTTGTGGATTCTTCTTGTGGATTCTTCTTGCGCGGAGGAAGGATTATTCGTCCCACCGCTTCGAGGGAGGGGCGTAGAGAGAGGATGGAGGTTAGGTAGACACGACTATTCCATCCATGGAGAGAGATGCGATGATATTTGTTTAAGGTGAAAATTAGAAAAAGAGCAATGACGAAACGGAGACAGCCTGAAATTAAAAAGATGTTGAAGTAGGTGAGTCCTGAGCCGAGGAGTTGAGCGCCGATCAGGGAACCCAGCACGCTAAAAAAAACCAAGATGGTATTTTGCACCGAGAGCAGAAAACGAGCTTTTCCATAATATAAATTTTGCACCACTAGGAGCATGGTCATCTCCATTCCTCCCCAAAAGATGCCGGATAAAATCTGCAGAAAACTTAAGTAATAAAAATTCGTCCCCATTGTCCATAGCGGAGGTAGAAAGGCGATGAAGACCGCCGCAATTTGGGCCCCCCAAAAAGGTCGAATACCTTTGGATGCCCTTCCCCAATTTTGAATGAAGAGCGCCCGTCCGATATAGGGAATGGCGGTGAGCAAGACGTAATCGACAGTGTTAAGTTTCAAATCGTTAATCATATAGGGCATAAAGAACGGTGAGCAAAGATAACAGGCCATGCGAAAGAGACCACTAATCAGAAAAAAGCTAATAAAGATTTTTCTTCGCTCGTAGGGAAGTGAGGTCATGGCATCGTTTTTATTTTCCGTGACCGCTTTGGAAGATTTATGGGGAGATCGGAGAACCAGAAACGTTTGCAGGCAAAGAGAACCCAAACGCGCCATTAATCCTCCCGCAAAAAGCACGGCAAAGGATGTTTTTTCTTTTAAGAGAAAAGAACACGACACATAAAAACAAAGAACTACCAGAGTTGCGATAATATTACGGCGACCTAAGTATCGAGGAAAATCCTGGGAGGGAATGATCACGGAGGCCCAGTCCATCCACATCGGCCCCGAGGTCTGTCCTCCCGCCCAGTAGAGCATAAAGGAGGCAACCAGCACCCAAAATGGGCCGGGGTGGAGAAGAAAATGCAGAATGAGGGCAATGCCGATACTTTGGACTGCGATGGCACAGATTAAGGTAAGGCCGACCGGCCAACGTTTCGTCAGCCAAGGTACCGCTAGTTGAGCACAGGCACCAACCAAGAGGGGAAAGCTCGCCAAGATTGCAATTTCGGTGTGGTTCAAGCCATTTTTGGTAAAATAATAGAGCGCGTAGCTTTCGGTGGTGGCCACCATGATGGCAAAAAAAATAGCTTCGAAATAAGTGAGTCGGCGGATCAATGAGGGCAGCATGTCTCAATACTACTCTAA
This sequence comes from uncultured Bdellovibrio sp., assembly GCA_964359085.1. Taxonomy (GTDB): domain Bacteria; phylum Bdellovibrionota; class Bacteriovoracia; order Bacteriovoracales; family Bacteriovoracaceae; genus GWA2-49-15. The sequence goes on from CAYHRT010000056.1 coordinate 8,902, forward strand.
AAAAACTAGAAACGTCCTCCAAGAGTGAAGAAGAGAGAATGATTTCCAACATTTTCAAAAGATTGCTGGCCCATGACGCCTAGATTGAGATTTTCGCCTAAAATATTTTGATTTACTCGCACTGTTCCAGTGTGCTCGGAGCCGGGAACCCAAAGCGGAAGGTCGCGACTTAAGGCCCCTTCGGTACGAAGGGCAATCGAGGTGCCTGTCTTGCGTGAGTCAAGTCCGGCCTCACTGACATATTGCCAATAATCATCCGTGCCGAGATCGCGGTAGGCCAAGCCAGCTCCCAGTGATCCATGAACTCCGCCGCCTAATTCACCATCGATTTTGTACATCCAAAGAGCGGTAGGAGTGCGCAAGGCCACGCCTCGACTGGAATCCAAAGCATCGGCCTGATCGACAAATGATTGCAGGGTTAAGGTTGAGGTATGGTGGACTGGGCCGGTATAAAATTCGGTACCAACTCCATAGCGGGCATTGACGTCATAGTCGAAGACGTGATCATTTTTTTCACCCAAAGTGGTATAGGCGTAGCTTCCACGTAGAGACAGTTCTCCAAAAGCAAAGAGACGAAAATGATCGCGTTGATAGATATTAAAATTCGCGCCTTGAGTGGTCTGGGCGTACACGCCGAGAGCATTTTGTTGGCCAGCTTCGGTTGGACGTGTCGCCTGGAAACCGGCCAAGCCATATTCTCCGTAAAAGACATCATTGTAATTGACTCGAATATTGTAGGCGGCGCCGACGACTTGTTCCCCGTTACCCTGAGCGGCGTTGGCGATAAAAATTTTAAACGTACCATAAGGCGTATTGAGTCCCGCTTGATTAAGCGCATTGTTGGAATGGAGCAGGAGATCGAGTTGCTGGTCGGAACCTCCCGTCACTAAATTTAAGATTGTCCCACGATCACTGGGAAGAATGATTGCAGGTCTGCCATTGGCATCATAAACTCTAAAACGGATGCCGGCATCGGGCAGAGAACCATTTTGTGAAAGGGCCGAGGGCCCACCAACTGTTTGCTCGGTCCTGCTTCCGTAGTTGAGTTGATAGACTCGAGTACGATTATTGGGGTCGGTCATAACTAAGGTACGATGTCCACCACCAACCAGTCTGAAACCAACTGTAAAGGCTTCATCAATGCCCATCGCTCGGGCCAACTGGGCAGCACCTTGATGTATATCACGACAAACACCCGCGTCGATTTGTGTTCCTGTGGTGAGATTGGTGTTGATAGCATTTAACATGGTTCGTAGAGAAACGCTCCCTTTGCTGGCGGGGCCGCTTTCTGTGCGGGCCTCATCATAGTTATCATTGAAGGCCGCAAGGAAAGTGGCGATCAGGCCAACCTTGCGACCAAAAGTCATATCTTTTGATTTTTCCGCAATCATGCTGAGCATGTCGGCATCAGAAGTAAGGGCGCTGGCGCGAAGAATCAGGAGCGCGTTGTTGATGGCATCAGTCTTGGCCTGTCCTTCTAAGTCGCCGGCCCCGTTGCCCAGCACGATTTTAAGCTCGCCATCGGTCATGGCCAAGATTTTCTCACGAGTCATTCCGGTTGAATTGGCATAGTCGGTGATGACACTGGTAACATTGATCCGACCGATGGGAGTTGAGGCGATGGCCATTTTTCCATCATTGCCGACTGCCAAAAATTGCAGATCAAAAAAGAATTCAACTTTTTTCTTCTTTTTAGCGGCTTCGGCAAAGGCATGCTCTTCCTCGGTCGAGGTGGCCGCAGGGGGAGCTGACTCGGGACAATTTTTTGGGTTGAGTGCCGGACTCTCTGCTGCGGCAACATTGGCATAGGTACCTGCCACAACTGCGGGCACGTCGGGGGCCAAAATTGCTGCCACTTTCGAAGTATTGGAGGCCAGCTCGTCAGTCGCAGTGCCAGTACTGGCGCGCAGCTGGATTGTGAAAGGCAGACTCAATAAGACAACTGACCAAAATACTCGATTCATGCAAAACCCTTCAAAATTTGAGTATGAAGATGGAATACAATAAGATTGAATCTTGCACTTTTGATGCCATAATTATTGGTTGTTGTATTGTAATTAGAGAGGGTTACAATGCTATCTGCGGACAGGAAATGTACTCTGAGTAGACACTGCCCAATTTCTGGCCGGTTCCGTAGGAGGCGTGAGTGATGGAGCTTCTCAGCACTAAAAAAACGGTGCTCATTGTCGATGATGATAAAACATTTCGGCGCATGGTGAGAGAATTATTGGAAAAGGTTTGCTCTCCAGTTCAAATCCTAGAGGCCGAGGATGGGTTCAAGGGCATCACCATGATTAACAATCAAAAGTTTGATTTAATCTTGCTGGATTTGAATATGCCCAAGGTTGATGGCAAGACAGTCATGCGGGCCATCTATGAGCAGAAGGAAAAGCAAAGACCCGCCCATGTTTTGGTTATCTCCAGCAGCTTTGAGAACGAAAAAACGATTCCTGCTGCTCGCGGAATCTTTTCCTTCATGGGCAAACCGTTTAATGCTGAGGCCCTGACTTCCTATGTAGAACGGTGTTTTAATAAGACGCCCCTGCTGTCCAAGACCCATACCGTGATTGATGTGAAACGAGTGAATCCTTTCATCGAAGCCACTCTCAAGGTTTTGGATATCAATGCCGGGATCACGGCGGAGAAAAAAAATCTTTATATTAGGAAAGATGATGTGTTGAAGGGCGATGTCACGGCCTTGTTGCCTCTGCATGGTGGCCAATATAGGGGTAGTATGGCGCTCAGTTTTGAGCAACCGGTTTTTTTAAGTTTAGTCAATCGCATGCTGGGTGAAAACTACAGCGAAATTACCGACGAGAATAGTTCCTGTATCGGGGAACTTTGCAATCAGATTTTTGGTCTGGCAAAAACACAATTAAATGAGATGGGACATCAATTAGCTCACTCTCTTCCCACCATCATTACCGGACGTGCGCACAGGATTAGCCATTTCGTAAAAGGTGATACAATTGTCATTGAATTCTCAACCAAGATAGGAGATTTTTATATAGAAACTGTTTTTAGTGATCATAAAATATGAATGCTCTTAAATGGATTCAGCAAGTTCTTCTCTTCACTTCTGATAAGGAGATAGAAGCGCAGATATCCTCTGCCTTCGGCAAGGAAAGCCAATTGCACTACGCTAAAAATCATAGGGATGCTTTCCTTAAACTAGACCAGGGCCTTTTTCATATTATGATTGTTGATGAGTTGGAGCTTGAAGCTAAACCCTATTCGGACGAGGAAAAACCTCCTTCGATTTTTGAAATATGCCAATATGCTTCACAACTTAATCAGCACCTTACGATCATTCTTCTTGTGAACAAGCTTCCTTCTAATGCCGGAGATTTTGCGCGTAAAAGTGGTGCAAATCTGATTATGAACCGCAAGGAGATTACGCTTGATCGCATGCTCTACGTCATCCAAATTATGAGAAAGAGAACTTTTCGCAGCATCATTGGCCGCGATCTGCCTCTGGATGTCCTTATCCCGGCCGAGGTCTGGCATTATATGCCCATGGCCGATCGCTATTCAGTTTTTCTTAGAGCGGGAGAATCGTTTACCAACGCAAAGAAAGAAAAAATTGCAAAATCGAAGGTGTATCATCTCTTTGTCAAAGAACAAGAATTTCCTAAATTGGTAGGAGCACTCAACTTAAGCAGATCTCAAGATTTGTCGTCTATTCGGAACCAATACCGCCAACTACTATCGCAGTTTTTTAATTTTTCCAGCGAAGGCCATCTGCACGCCGGGATAGAGATGTTCAATTCCGGAATGGACATTGTTACGCGTTTGGAAAAACTAATTGCCACTTTCCCCACCGCCTATGATGTCCTGGAAGAACTTCCTTACCCACGATGGAGCCCTCTGGCCCATGGAATAAATTGCGCAATCTATGCCATCGTTTTTGCCAAAGTTTGCAAATTGGCTGCCGTGCAAGAACTTGCTTTTGCGGCCCTCATTCACAATATTGGCCTTTCTGATTTTGATCAAAAACTTATCAATTGTAGCGAAAGCGATTTTACTCAAGCGCAGCTACAAGAGTATCAAAAACATACCACACGTGCCATCGAGATGACGCATGCGATGAATATCCCTTTGACCTCTCTCACGGAACTTATCATTACTCATCATCACGAAAATTATGATGGCACCGGTTTTCCAGCTGGTCTGTCAGGGACACTCCTTCCCGTAGAAGCAGGTCTTTTATCTATCGTTGGCAGCTATGATTATTTTAAGAGCACCCATCCCGGTAAGCGCGGAGTGGGGCCTTCAGAAGCGTGGAATCTCTTACAAAAATTTCATGTCAGTGCCTCACCGATGCGGAAGAAATTTCACCCCACATTGTTGAGTATGTTGGACGGGTTTTTCCAGGGAAGCATCACTTAAGATCTCTAACAATTATCATCTTTAGGGGGAATTTTTTTTCCTCATGCTTATTATTTGTTCTTACGAGAAGATTATAAGCTGTGGGGCGCTTATGGATGATTTTGATGAAATTAAAATTTGCTTCTTGGATGAGGCAGAACAGAACCTCACGGATACCGAGCAATGTTTTCTGGCCTTGGAGCGCCGGCCAGGGCCGGACATTTTAGAGAAAATTTTTCGCCTGGCGCATAATTTAAAGGGTAGCTCCAAGGCCGTGGGCTTTGATGGCCTCGGGGCATTTACACATGATTTAGAAACTTTCTTGTTAAAAATAAAGAATGGGAATGTGCAACTCCAACCAGAAGTGGTGGATCTTCTTCTCCGATGCAATGATCACTTAAAATATTTTGTAGCTCAGCTGCGGGCCGATTTTAATGCTCAAGTCAATAGTGAAGAACTTCTAAAAGAGATCCGTTATTATCTCGAAGGTGGAAATTCCAAAAATCCAGAAGTTATGGCGGTTGTAGCAGAGGCAGAGAAGGAAGCAATCAAAGAAGCGGATTCCATCACGGCACTCATGGCCGAACTTGAGGATGCACATCCGGCTGAAGAGGAAATAGTTATTCCTCAGACTGAAGCGCCCAAGCTGGCACATGCGGCGGTCACTGTTGTGCCCGCGCCCGCTGATGAAAGCATTCGCGTGAGTTTAACTCGCCTGGAACGGCTGCTGAATAATGTGGGGGAGATGGTGATTTTACATGCCGTCTTAAATGAGCAGTCGAGTGGCAATGCTTCAACTATTTTGAAAAAAACTATTCACCAATTGGGTAAGGTGACCCGTGAGGTTCAGGATATTTCTATGGGACTCAGGATGTTGCCCATGAGACCGACCTTTTTGAAGCTACAACGAATTGTACGGGATACTTCGCGTGCCCTTGGAAAAGAAATTAGTTTGGAGATGTTTGGTGATGATACCGAATTAGATAAAACAGTCATTGAGAAATTGAGTGATCCCCTTGTGCATATCATTCGAAATGCCGTCGATCATGGGATTGAGGGACCAAAGGAGCGGGAAGCCGCTGGTAAATCCATCCAGGGAACGATCAAGCTTAAGGCCTACCATCATGTTGGGCAGGTAAATATCGAAATTGCCGATGATGGACGCGGACTGGATGCACGCCAGCTGATTGCCAGCGCTGTCAAAAAGGGTCTGATTCGTCCAGAGACCAAGCTTTCTGATGAAGAGGCCTATCATTTAATTTTCGCTCCAGGTTTTTCCACAAAAGAGGTGGTGACAGATGTCTCGGGCCGGGGTGTTGGGATGGATGTCGTGCGCACCAATATTGAGCAATTGCGTGGGCATATTCATATAGAAACCAAATTGGGAAAGGAAACATGCTTTCGCATTACTCTGCCTCTGACTCTGGCGATTATCGATGCCATGGTTGTTCGACTGGCGACCGAACGTTTTGTTATTCCCTTGCACCATATTTATGAATCTGTGCAATCTTCTGAAATGAAGATACAAAGTATTTCGGGTGGAGGAGAGGTTTTAATGCTGAGAGGTGAAAATATCCCCTTCTATCGTTTGGCCACCTTACTTGGTCGTAAAAGTATCAGCGCCAACGAGAATGGTGCCGCCTTGATAATACGGCCTACTTCAAATAATGTTTTGGCGATTTTTGTTGATGAGGTGGCAGGACAAACTCAGGCCGTGATTAAACCACTTGGACCGGAAGTGAAACATATTAAGGGTTTTTCAGGCAGCGCCATCTTAGGTGATGGTCTGCCCTCTGTGATTCTGGATATTTCCGAACTGGTTGAACGTGTCTACCCCAATCTAGGGATGAAAAGTTCTACTAATCGGGCCGTAAGGAGTATAGGAGCATGACAACCACGCAGGAACAACGATTTTTGACCTTCTCTCTTGGAGTGGAAGAGTACGCCATTCCGCTCTTGTCGGTAAGAGAGGTTATTGCTGTACCAGAGATTACCCCGATGCCATTCACTCCGACCTACTTTTTAGGTCTCATGAATCTGCGGGGACAAGTCATTTCGGTTATTGATCTCCGCCAAAAATTAGGCGTTAAAGCACAGACCTCAAGCGAGAATGCCGTCATCATCTGTGAGTTGAATGCTGGGCATTTGGGGATCCTTATTGACTCAGTCAATGCCGTCATTACGCCTTCGTCTGAAAGCATTTCAGCTCCACCCGAGATTCAAGGTAGCTTGAACCTGGAATGTGTTGCAGGAGTTTTTAGAAATCAAGAAAAACTACAAGAAAAATTGATTCTGATTATAGATATTGAAAAAACCCTATCAGGTGATGATCGCAAGGCCATGAATAAAAATGTCGCAGGCCCGAAGCAATCGCAACCTAAAGTAGCATGAGGAGAATGGCCATGTCTTTTGTACAATCTTTTATCCGTCGCTTTGGCTTGGAATCAAGGATTCGTCTTTTTCTCTTTCCCATGGTGCTCGGATGGATTTTTACAACTTGGGTACTGATTATTCAAAATTATCTGGTATGGCAATCTGATCATCACAATGTCATAGCCGATTCTGGCACCAACCTGGCCCGTTCTTTGGGTGAAATAAAAACTGAGATTGAGAGCTGGTCGAATGGTGTAAAACGGGAAAATAGTCCAAAGCAGTTAGTCTTTGAGCAAAAGCTTGCAGCCTTCGATGCCCTCATAAAAAAACAGACCTCGGAGGCGTTGGTAACTGCCCATAGGGCGCGTGAGATAAGTAAATGGATCATCGTCTTCTCTATTGCGATCGTTGTCTGTTTTGGCACTGTGATCGCTGGTTTTGCTTGGTATATCGTGCATGATGTCGCATCTCAGTTAGGCCTTGTATCGAAGGAACTTGCCGGAACTACGTCAGTGACGACTTCCTCGGCCCAAGAGGTCGCCGATTCTTCTTCCTCGCTTTCTTCAGGGGTCACGCAACAGGCAGCGGCGCTGCAAGAAACGGTGGCATCATTGGAGGAAGTACGCGCCATGGTTAGTAAAAATGCCGATAATGCCCAGAAGGCCCAGTCGGTTGCGGTGGAAAGCACTCATGCTTCCCAGAAGGGCAAGGATACGGTGACTGAGATGATCACGGCGATGGGGGAAATCCATCGCGGCAATGAAGCGATTGAAGGCCAGGTGGAGACGAGCAATAATGAACTAACCGAGATTACGAAAGTCATTTACGAAATTGCCAGCAAAACAAAAATAATCAACGATATTGTTTTTCAAACCAAGCTGTTGTCTTTTAATGCCTCTGTGGAAGCGGCCCGTGCCGGTGAACATGGCAAGGGCTTTGCGGTGGTGGCAGAAGAAGTTGGGAATCTGGCGCAGATGAGCGGTCAGGCCGCCAAAGAGATCGCTCAGATGGTCGATGGTAGCATCAAAAAAGTGGATAAAATAATCAAAGACACAAAATCAAAGGTTGGCAATTTAATCACGATGGGAAAGGAAAAAGTTGATGCCGGGATTACCACCGCCCGCCGTTGCAATGACGTCTTGGATAGCATCTTAAAAAATGTTGAAGATATGAATCAAATGATCGGAGAGATGGCCACCTCGAGTAGTGAGCAGGCCAAAGGGGTGGATGAAATTTCTAAGGCCATGAATCAAGTCGAAGTTGTTACGCAAGGAAATAGTACGGCCGCCGGTCAGTCTACGGTTATTGCGCACCAATTGAATGATCAGGCCATCAAATTGGAATCGCATGTAAGAATGCTTGGAGAGATCACAAGAGGCACTAAGGGTGTCGTTCACCATGAGTCAGTGCATGAAGTGAGTAACGGCAATCATGAACATGTGCATGACACAGCGAAGGTGCTTCCCATGGTGTCGCCCACACTTTCAGGCGTCAGAAAAGAAATGAAAATGCCTGGCGTGTCCTATAAGCAAGCGATTGGGGCAGAAAATCCACCTTCTGAAAATGATCCGCGTTTTAAAGATGTCTGAGAGCGAGGCCCTTCATGTCCAACCACGCTATCAAGGCCAAACAAACATGCCATGGCCCCCTAGGGGGTACTTCTGATGGCGGAACGATTCAGGTATCCGATCAGTCCATTGCTTTTGTTTCAGAATTAGTTTCCAAAATCACAGGCGTACAGTTAGGGACACACCAGACGGCGATGGTAAGCTCACGATTGCTTAAGCATCTGCTTGATCTTGGATTGTCTGATCAGGAATATGCTGACTTTTTTAGTAAGAACCAAAAGAGTGAAACGCAGGCCCTAATTTCACTCTTAACCACTCATCACTCCTATTTTTTTCGTGAATATTCGCAATTTGAATATCTGGAAAGTGTTACACTTCCGGCATTAATAAAAATTGCCCGGCAAAGAGAGGATCGGACCATCCGCCTTTGGTGTGCCGCATGTAGTCGCGGGCAGGAAGTCTATTCTCTCTCGATGGCGCTGAATCGTTTTTTAGCAGAGAAGGCCCCTGATCTTCGCTATAAGATTTGGGGTACCGATGTCGACGAGAAAAGCGTGCAGCTTGCACAAAATGGGGTTTATTTGAAAGAGGAGATGAAAGAAATTCCCATGGCCTATTTAGGCAATCATTGGGCCCCCGGGACAGGCGAGATCTCACATTTTGTGAAGGCCAAGAAAAGTATTAAGGAAGCATGTTCTTTTTCAGTTCTTAATTTGCTAGAGATGTCGGCCAAGAGGTTGTCTCAATCCTTTGATATAATTTTTTGCCGTAATGTTTTTATTTATTTTTCCTCACAGCAAATTGAAAAAGTGGCCGGTGAATTTATAAAGTTACTGACGCCGGAAGGCCTGCTCTTCGTAGGAATTTCGGAATCGTTGCGAAGTTTGGGACTGCCGATACAATCTCTGGGCCCATCAATCTATGCCAATGCAAAGCGGTCAGTACATCCCTCGGCCTTCCCTTCAAAATGCGAGTTGTCGCTCATCCGAGTTTTGTGTGTTGATGATTCCCCCAGCATCCTTCTGCTGCTAAAAAAGATTCTGACCAATGAGTTTGGATTTGAAATCGTCGGAACGGCGGCAAATGGACTGGAGGCC
>CAYHRT010000057.1:0-6816 GCA_964359085.1 uncultured Bdellovibrio sp.
ATGGAATTGTCACCTGGGAATTGCAGGCCCTCGATTATCCTATCTTTAACAAGGAAGTTCCGCCTTATGAACCACGTGGCTGTCAGCGCGGAATTTCCTATAGCTGGTACATCTATAGCCCCATTCGAATCAAGTATCCGTATGTTCGTGGTGCCTTTCTTGATATATGGAGAGCGGCCAAACAAAAATTTGCCGATCCCGTCGATGCCTTTGATTCCATTCAAAGAGATCCCGCGCTTCGCTCCCGCTATCAGAAAGCACGTGGCAAAGGAGGCTTTCGCCGCGCCAGTTGGGATGAAATGCTGGAGATTATTGCCGCAGCCAACTTGAGAACGGCCAAAGTTCACGGGCCAGATCGCGTCTCTGGTTTTTCACCGATTCCGGCCATGAGTCAAATCTCCTATGCTGCCGGTGCACGCTTTTTGCAACTCTTCGGTGGGGTCAACTTAAGTTTCTATGACTGGTATTGCGATTTACCCCCATCATCACCTGAAATTTGGGGTGAACAGACCGATGTCGCCGAAAGTGCTGATTGGTATAAATCTAAATTTATCGCGGTCATGGGCGCCAACCTCAACATGACACGAACGCCAGATTGTCATTACATTCCTGAGGCCCGTGCGAACGGTTCTAAGGTAACAGTATTTGCGCCCGACTTTAATCAAGTGGCCAAACTCAGTGATGAATGGGTGCCAGTTCACCAAGGTTCTGATGGTGCTTTCTGGATGAGTGTGTGCCACGTACTTTTAAAAGAGTTTCATAGCGAGAGACAAATTCCTTATTTTCTCGACTATCAGAAAAAATACACCGATGCGCCCTTTGTTGTTGAACTGGTAAAGCAGGGTGAGGTCTATCGCCCCGGTCGCATGGTTCGTGCCAATGTTTTAGAAAAATACCACGCTGAAGAGCATGGAGAGTGGAAGTTTTTAATGTGGGACACGACAACCAATTCTTTCAAAATGCCTATGGGTATGATGGGGCAACGTTGGCAGGCGAAAAAAGGTCAGTGGAATTTGCTTCTAAAGGATGGCGTCGATGGATCAGAAATTGATCCGGCCCTTTCTTTGGTCGGTAACAACGATGCAGTGACCCTCGTCGAGTTTTTAGATTTTGGAAATGATAAAAAGGCCATGCGTGGAGTGCCGGCCAAGAGAATGAAAACTGCTAAAGGTGAGATTCTCGTGGCCACTATTTATGATCTCCTGATGGGACAGCATGGTGTAGACCGTGGATTATCCGGTGATTACCCAAAATCTTATGACGACCAGACTTCATCGTACACGCCGGCATGGCAGGAGAAGTTCACAGGGATTGGAAGAGAAACGGTAATTCGTTTTGCTCGTGAATGGGGAAAAACTGCTGAGAAGACCAACGGAAAATGCTGTGTCATCATTGGCGCAGGAATTGATCATTGGTACCATAATAATTTAATGTACCGTGCTGCAACCAATGCGCTTATTTTTGCCGGTTGTGTGGGAAAAAATGGTGGTGGACTGAACCATTATGTAGGCCAGGAAAAACTCGCCCCTGGTGAGCCTTGGTCTGCCATTGCTTTTGCCAAAGACTGGCAAGGCCCCTCACGGTTGCAAAACGCACCTTGCTGGCACTATATGCACACAGATCAGTGGCGCTATGATGGTGTCTATCAGGAAATTAACTCTTCGCCTGACGGCAATAATATTTCTAAGGGGCACACCGCTGACCTGAATGCCCAAGCGGTACGCAACGGCTGGATGCCGTTCTATCCTCAATATAAGCAAAATCCTATTCATCTTTGTAAGTCGGCAGAACAAGCCGGTGCTTCGACCGACGATGAGATTAAGGCCTGGGTTTTAGGCAAAGTTAAGGCCAAGGAGATTACGCCAGCCATTGAAGATATTGATGCTCCCGAAAGCTTCCCTCGCGTGTGGTATATTTGGAGAGGGAATGCGATTGGGACTTCCGCTAAGGGGCATGAATATTTCTTGCACCATTATCTTGGAACTCATACCAACAAAATTGCGGTTGATGTCGCCAAAGATTGTGTTAAAGAAATCAAATGGTATGAGCAGGCCCCGGTTGGAAAGATGGATCTGGTCGTGGATATCAACTTCCGCATGGACACGTCGGCCCTTTATTCCGACATCGTTCTGCCTGCTGCCTCCTGGTACGAAAAAACGGATATCAACACCACGGATATGCATACCTTTGTCCATCCTCTGAATGCTGCCGTTCCACCAGTATGGGAATCCAAATCAGATTGGGAAACCTTTAAACTCATTTCGCGTGCAACCGCCGAAATGTCAAAAGTCCATTTTCCTAAGCCGTTTAAAGACATCGTGACCGTTCCTTTGCAGCATGACACTGCCGATGAAGTAACTCAACCAACCCTAAAGGATTGGGCCAAGGGAGAGTGCGAACCAGTCCCCGGTAAGAGTATGTACAAGTTAATCGTGTGTGAACGCGATTACAGTAAACTCTATGAGAAATATATTTCCTTCGGCCCCCTGGCCCGCAAGAATGGATTAGGCGCCCATGGAGTGAGTTATGCCATCGATGATTTTTATGATCAGATGCTTAAAACCCATCCCACGGTGGAAATCAATGGACAAAAATATCCTTCATTAAAAGAAGATGCGGAAGTTGTTAATACCATTCTCCACCTCGCCTCTGTCACCAATGGAGAGCTGGCCTATCGTGCCTACAAAGGTATGGAGGAAAAAACCGGTCTGAAACTTGCGGACCTCGCTGAAAAAAATCGCAATGTACGTATGAATTTGTCAGACATAACCGCAGCGCCTAAGCGTCTTATTTCGGCCCCCATGTGGTCGGGAATTATTGAAGATGGAAGAACTTATTCCGCCTTTACTTACAACGTTGACCGGATGGTGCCTTGGCGAACCATAACGGGAAGGCAACATTTGTACCTTGATCACGAGGGCTACATCGCTTTTGGTGAAAATTTACCTACCTATAAGCGATCGCCATCGCCTGAGGCCTACGGAGATTTGCGGCTGACAAAACCCGAGGGCAAATCGATCATGTTGAATTACCTGACTCCTCACGGCAAGTGGCACATCCACTCCACCTATGGTGATACTTTGAGAATGTTATCATTGTCTCGCGGTACGGAGCCTTTTTGGATTTCCCCGGAAGATGCTGCAGCTATCGATGTCGTTGATAACGATTATGTCGAAATCTACAATGACAACGGTGTGGTTGTGACTAGAGCCAACGTTTCTGCCAGGATTCCGAAAGGTGCCTGTATCATTTATCATGCGACAGAGAGAACCTATCATGTGCCCAAGTCACCTTTACGCGGTAATCGCCGCGCCGGAATGAATAATTCCCTGACCAGAGTGCACTTGAAGCCCAATCTCATGCTGGGTGGATACGGCCAATTTACTTATCATTTTAATTATTGGGGACCTACTGGAGTCAATCGCGATACTCATATTTTAGTTCGTAAACTAGATAAACCAACCTGGTAGATTAACGAGATAATAAAGGACGAAAGCTATGGATATACGAGCACAAATCTCAATGGTCTTCCACCTGGATAAATGTATAGGGTGCCATACCTGTTCGATCGCTTGCAAGAATTTGTGGACCGATCGAAAAGGCGCTGAATACATGTGGTGGAATAATGTCGAGACGAAACCGGGAACCGGCTACCCTCATAAATGGGAAGACCAAGAGGAGTATAAGGGTGGTTGGGTAAAAATAGGCAAACGGGTCGAGCTGAAAGGCGCAGGCAAATTTCGTGGTCTGAAAAATATTTTTCATAATCCGCACCTTCCTGTTTTAGACGATTATTATGAACCGTGGACGTATAAATACGACGATCTGATTAGCTCTCCCGAAGGCAATGATCAACCCACGGCCAGACCTATTTCACTGGTTACAGGGGAACATATTGAGATTAAGGCAGGACCAAACTGGGATGATGATTTAGGTGGTTCAGAATTGTATGCCAAAAATGACCCCAACTTTGCTGCTCTTTCCAAAAAAGAACAGGAAGACATGTTTAATCTTCAACGTCTGGTCATGATGTATCTACCACGCATTTGCAATCATTGTTTGAATCCAGCGTGTGCAGCCGCTTGTCCTTCTGGGGCCATCTACAAACGTGGCGAGGATGGGGTCGTTCTTATCAATCAAGAACAATGTCGGGCATGGAGAATGTGTGTCACGGCATGTCCTTATAAAAAGACTTTCTATAACTGGCACACCGGGAAATCTGAAAAATGTATTCTGTGTTACCCGCGGATCGAAGTAGGTGAAATTCCCGCTTGTATGCATTCTTGTGTCGGGCGTATTCGTTATCTTGGAGTTTTACTCTATGATGCGGAAAAAATTGAAAAACTGGTGCATTTGGAAAATGATCAGCTCATCGAGGGGCAAAGAGATGCGATTGTTGATCCCTTCGATCTAAAAATTATTGAAGCTGCTCGTGCCAATGGAATCCATGATGCCATGATAGAGGCGGCCCAAAAGTCTCCGGTTTATCGTTGGGTTAAAGAATGGAAAATTGCCCTGCCTTTGCACGCCGAGTATCGCACTTTACCCATGTTGTTTTATGTTCCACCACTCCTTCCGATCATGGGGAATGTGACGGAAGGCCTCTACAACAACCAAAACAAAACTTACTTTACGTCTATTGAGCAGAGCCGCCTGCCCATAAAATATCTAGCGGAGTTATTTGGTGTCGGGAATGAGGGATTGATACGGTCAGTGCTAAAGAAGTTAATGGCCGTGCGTCTTCACCGTCGCTCTCTTGAGGTCGGTGACATGACCCCTGAATTTGCCGAAGGATCTTTGAAAGAGGCGGGTTTGACTGCCTCCGAGGCCGAGGAAATATATAAACTTACCTCTCTATGCACTTTTGTAGAACGTTTTGTGATTCCCGCATCTCATCGTGAAGAGGCGATTGAAATGACCAAGATGGTTCTCGATCATAAAGGCGAAACGGGTTTTGGTTTTCTAGATGGGCCGGAAAGAATCTAAGGAGCCAAGGTAGCAATGATGGCAATGATTAATTACGCAAATTACATTCTCCTGCTCAGTTATCCAAGTCCGTCTTGGAGTAAAAATGTTCTAAACATCGACGGCAACGAACGGCTGCTTAAGTTTAGACAGGCCATTAGAGAGAAAGAGTTATCAGAATTGGAAGAACTTTTCACCTCAACGTTTGATATCCAGGGAATTTGCTGCTTAGACGTTGGTTATGTCCTTTTTGGTGATGATTATAAGCGTGCTGAATTTTTGGTGGGAATGTCCCAATTAGAACGGCAACTCAATGTCGATGCCGGAACTGAGTTGGCCGATCATCTTCCCAATATGTTGAAGTTACTTTCAGTCATGCCCTATAGTGAGATCAAAAAAGAAATGCTCTTGTCTGCGGTCATACCCGCCGTGAAGAAGATGTTGGCCACTTTTTCAGAAGGCGATGATCGTTGTAATCCATATAAATTTGTTTTCCAGGGGCTTGCCGCTCAACTTGAAACCGAAGTCCACGAACTCGAAGGGGTTGTTTATGCTTGATATCCTTTTATTTACCGTGTTGCCTTATGTGGCCTTTGTTCTCGCTTTCGTTATGGCGATTCATCGCTATGTTACAAATAGCTTCAAATTCTCATCGCTTTCTTCAGAATTTTTAGAAACAAATCAATTGTTTTGGGGGTCGGTACCCTGGCACTATGGAATTTTAGTGGTGTTGGCAGGGCATCTGATCGGCTTTTTGTTTCCACGTGAGGTGTTAGCGTTTGGGAGTATTCCCGCGCGTCTTTTAATCATGGAAGTCACTGCCCTTATTTTTGGCATGATGGCGCTTTTTGGCGTGAGTATGTTGGCCTATCGGCGTTTTACCAATCCTCGGATTAAGGTCGTGACCACGGGGATGGACATTTTTATTTTATGTCTGCTCATATGGCAGGTTTTCTCGGGTGTTCTCATTGCGCTGTTATATCGTTGGGGAATTAACTGGTACACGGTTTCTCTGGTGCCGTATCTCAGATCAGTTTTTACGCTGGCACCAAATTTAAATTATGTGGCACCGTTACCTCATCTGATTAAATATCACGTGGTAGGTGCCCTTCTCATTATGGCCTTCATTCCATTCTCAAGGTTTATGCACTTCTTGGTTGTGCCCATTCACTATTTGTGGAGAAATTGGCAACGCGTGATATGGAATTATGATCGAAGAATGATACGCAAAAGAAATTAATTTTTAGTTTTGAATAAAGTTTGGATAAAGTGATGAAGAAGAAATTTTTAATTCTAATGAGCGTGATTGTCTTCGGAGTGGGTGTTGTCGTAGTTACAACAGAAGCTCAACGTTTAAATTATAACCAGGGTTATGAACCAGAGCAGCCGGTTAAATATAATCATAAGCTTCATGCCGGCGATTACCAAATACCTTGTCTCTACTGTCATTTCGCGGCCGAGAAGGGAAGGCATGCGGGAATTCCGCCGGTAGAACTCTGTATGAATTGTCACAAGCGGGTGCTTCCTGACCGGCCGGAAATTGCAAAACTCAAAGATGCCTTAAGCACGGGTAAAACGATAGAGTGGATTAAGGTTCATCACTTTCCCGACTTCGCCTATTTTAATCACTCTCAGCATGTCAGTGTCGGCAAAGTGACCTGTCAAGAATGCCATGGGCCGGTTGAAACTATGGTTAAGGTACGCCAGGAAAATATGTTGAATATGGGATGGTGTTTGGATTGCCATCGTTCTAAAGGTATCGCTGCACCCACGGATCACAAAAATGCGGGTGCCAGTGACTGTGCAAGATGCCATTACTAGTTTCGGAGAATAATATGAGTGGAAAGGATG
>CAYHRT010000057.1:6916-18295 GCA_964359085.1 uncultured Bdellovibrio sp.
GGAAGATGAACTAAAAGCAGAATTTATTGAAGGTGAATTTGACACGTTTAATAAGGCACTGAAAGGCCGGCGTGATTTTTTAAAAATTATGGGTATTGGACTGGCTTCCATGCCCCTTGTTTCGTGTATGCGAATTCCGGTTAAAAAGGCCCTGCCTTACCTCTATAAAAATGATACCGTGGTGCCTGGAGTTGCCAATTGGTATGCCACCTACCACCCCATAAATGGCGGGGCTGCACTTTTGGTAAAAACTCGCGAAGGGCGACCGATTAAAATTGAAGGCAATCCAGCTTGTCCCCACAGTCAAGGTGGCCTGATGGCGATTCACCAAGCTAGTGTCCTCAGTTTGTACGATTCGCATCGTTTCAAAAATCCCCAAAAAAAAGGCCAGGATTCTTCTTGGGCGGAAGTTGATCATGATCTCTTGGAGGCCTTGGCAAGAATTCAAACTTCGGGCAAAAAGATTGCACTCGTTACACCTACAGTATCATCACCTTCATTGGTGGCGATTCTTTCTCTCTTGACCAAAAAATACTCCGCCCTAACTCATATCGTCTACGATGCTTGTTCATTATCAAGCGTTATCCTGGCCAATAAAGACACTTTCGATTTGGCGGTTGAAACGAATTATCACTTTGATAAGGCAGAATTAATCCTCAGTTTTGGCGCTGATTTTTTAGGCACTATGCCTCATGCCCAAGAATATACTCGCCAATACTCTGACCGGCGCGATTTGAAACTGACGAGTACCATGCTGAAACATATTCAGATTGAAAGTCTGATGTCCCTGACTGGTGCAAATGCTGATCTTCGTATTCCCATGGCCGATAGTGAGCAAGGGGCAATGATCTTGGGAATTTTATCTCACCTGCAGAGACTCGTGGGAAAACAAGTGTTGCCGACAGGAGTGGTTCTGCCGGCAACCGATGTGGTATTAGCAACCAAACTAGCTACAAATTTGTTTGAGAAACGTGGCAAATCAGTGGTGCTATCAGATTCGAAAAATAGAAATCTTCAGATATTGGTGAATGCGGTTAATTCACTGCTTGAAAATTATGGCAATACTTTGTCCGTCTATCCTAATCCCGACTATCGCGCTGCCAATGATGGTGATTTTGAAGAGCTTGTAAAATCCATGGGCCTGGGTGAAATCGGTGCCGTTATTTTTTATGAAACCAATCCTGCTTATAACTATTATGATCACACCACTTTTAAGAATGCCCTGGAGAAAGTAGAGCTCAAAGTGGCGTTAAGTAGTGCGCCTGATGAAACCACGGTGTTGGCCGATTATATTCTTCCTACAAATTATTATTTGGAATCGTGGGGCGATGGTTTCCATGCACCTGGGACATACTATTTTACTCAGCCCGTGATTCAACCAATCTTTGGTTCACGCATGGGGCCTGAATCCCTTTTGACCTTGGCGGGAGAAAAGACCGGAGAAAAAACCGGAGACAGGGCCGATTATTATGAATTTTTAAAGAAATTTTCGCAAGCGACTTACTTAAAAGGATATTCATGGGAAAAGGCCCTGCATGATGGGGTTGTGACGATGACCACTTCTCAAGTCGCTCCAATAAAGTTAAAGGCCGAAGCTGTGGCCATGGCCTTTGGAAAATTTATTAAACAAGTTGGAGGCAACGATAGTTTGTCGCTTAAGCTATATCAGAAGGTAGGGATTCTCGATGGACGAGAGGGGAACAATCCGTGGTTACAGGAGCTACCTGACCCTGTAACCAAGGCGACTTGGGACAACTATTTGGTTATTTCTCCGCAAACCGCGAGGGACAATGATTTGGTAACGGGCATGATTGTGATTCTTCAATCCGCCAATGGGATGCTGGAATTGCCCGTGCTGATACAGCCTGGTACAGACTTCAAAACAGTGGGACTGGCGGTCGGTTATGGACGATCAGTGGCGGGAAAAATTGGCATGGGAGTGGGCGTGAACGCTTATCCTTTTCAAGCATTTATCGACGGTACCAAGCAAGGGTTACTGGCGGTTGAAATAAAAAAGACTGGCAAGAAACGAGAATTGGCCTTAACCCAAACTCACCATTCCATGGAAGGTCGGTCAATTATCAAAGAGACCACATTGCAAGAATATTTGAAGGACCCCAATGCAGGAAATGAGAATCATCATGCTCCGATTTCTATGTGGTCCGGGCACGATCAAAAAGGTCATCAATGGGCCATGATGATTGATTTAACAAAATGTACCGGGTGTTCAGGATGTATCATCAGTTGTAGTGCTGAAAACAATGTGCCGGTGGTCGGCCAGATCGAGGTGTTGAGACGGCGGGAGATGCATTGGCTTCGTCTTGATCGCTATTATCAAGGCGATGAGAAAAATCCTAAAGTGGTTTTTATGCCTGTCATGTGCCAGCACTGTGACAACGCTCCTTGCGAAACGGTTTGTCCTGTTCTTGCGACAGTGCAAAGCACTGATGGTCTCAATCAGCAGGTTTATAATCGATGCGTGGGGACTCGATATTGTGCCAACAACTGCCCCTATAAGGTGAGGCGTTTTAATTGGTTTGATTATCCACATGATGACAAGTACCAGAATATGGCCTTGAATCCGGATATCGTTGTTCGGTCCCGTGGAGTCATGGAAAAATGTTCATTATGTGTTCAGCGCATTCAAGAAGGAAAGCTTGAGGCCAAAAAGCAGGGGCGGGCGTTACAAGAGGCAGACATCAAAACAGCATGCCAGCAAAGTTGTCCTGCCAATGCCATCATGTTTGGTGATTTAAATGACCCCAAGAGTTCAGTGGCAAAATTTTTGAAAAATCCACGGAACTATAAATTATTGGAAGAGTTGAATGTCCGCCCACGCGTGAGTTATCTGACCAAAGTACGGAATGCGGAATAAGGATTAAAGAATGGGACATGATTATACTTCAAAACAAAGGCAGCCATTAATTAGCAAGAGCGTCGATTATGGGCAGATCTCTGATGAAATTTTGCATCACATAGAGCGTGGTCCTAATGCAAAATGGTGGGCCTGTATTTTAGTAACCGGCTCTGCCCTTTTACTGGGAATGATTACCGTCGCCTATCAGATTAAAACCGGGATTGGAACGTGGGGCCTCAATAAGACTGTTGGATGGGCCTGGGATATTACCAACTTTGTTTTTTGGGTTGGTATAGGCCATGCGGGTACTCTGATTTCCGCTATCTTACTTCTCTTTCGACAAAAATGGCGAACCTCGATCAACCGCGCCGCAGAGGCGATGACTATTTTTGCCGTTATGTGCGCCGGGATCTTTCCCATTATTCATATGGGGCGTCCGTGGCTGGCCCACTGGATGATGCCCTTTCCCAACGTGCGTGGACCCTTGTGGGTAAATTTTCGCAGTCCCTTGTTATGGGATGTGTTTGCCATTTCTACTTATTTCAGTGTCTCGGCAGTATTTTGGTACGTAGGCATGATTCCCGATTTGGCGACACTGCGTGATCGTGCCGTGGGATTGCGCAAGAAAATTTATTCGCTCTTATCCTTTGGTTGGGATGGTTCTACGCGCACCTGGCATCGCTATGAAATCTTGAGTCTAATCTTGGCCGGTTTGTGTACGCCCCTTGTCGTTTCAGTTCACACCATCGTATCCATGGATTTTGCGACGTCAGTTATTCCAGGTTGGCATACTACTATTTTTCCGCCTTACTTTGTCGCCGGCGCTGTTTTTTCTGGTTTTGCTATGGTCTTAACTCTCTTAATTATCACGCGCAAAGTGATGAATTTTGAGCACTACATTACCGTCAGTCACATCGAGGCCATGTGTAAAGTGTTGATTGTCACGGGCATGATTGTCTCCCTGGCCTACGGGACTGAATTTTTTATGGCCTGGTATTCCGCCAATGAGTATGAACGTTTCACATTCATTAATCGTGCCACCGGCCCTTACGCTTGGGCCTATTGGACCATGGTCACCTGCAATGTCGTTTCCCCTCATTTCTTCTGGTTTAAAAAAGTTAGGACCAATATGGTTGCGGTATTTCTCCTTTCTATTGTGGTCAATATTGGAATGTGGTTTGAGCGCTTCGTTATTATTGTCACTTCCTTGCATCGTGATTACCTTCCCTCGTCTTGGGCGATGTATTCTCCTACCAAGATAGAGATCTTTACGTTTATAGGAAGTCTTGGCCTTTTCTTTACCATGTTTCTTTTGTTTGTACGGTTCTTGCCCGCAATTAATGTGGCGGAAATTAAAACTGTAAAAAATTTCTCTAAAAAGCATTGAGGCGCCAATGAGTAGCGATAGAAGTTTTATCTTAGGTATTTTCACAAGTGAACATCCTCTTTTTGAGGTGGCGAAAGAACTGAAAGAAAAATCGATACCTATCCATGATATTTACACTCCCTTCCCGGTGCATGGCTTAGATGCCGTAATGGAATTTGAACGCAGTCGTTTGCCTTATGTTACTTTTATTGCTGGATTTTGCGGTCTAGTCTTTGCGGTAGGGTTTCAATATTGGGTGTCGGCGGTCAGTTGGCCGATTATTGTTGGCGGAAAGCCCTTTAATTCCTTGCCTGCATTCATTCCTGTGACCTTTGAAATTACTGTTTTGCTGGGTGCTTTTATTACGGTTTTTGCTTTTTTCCTTCGCAGCAAATTATTTCCTGGCAAAGAGGCCTGTATTCTTGATCTGCGTGCTAGCTCTGATCGGTTTGTGGTAGCGATTGAAAAAAAAGATTGGAGTGTCGATGTTGAAACGCTGCGGGCCCTTTTTCAGCGCCATGGTGCCAGTGAGGTTGTGGTTAAAGAGGTGAGTGCGTGAGAATTAACATGATAATAAATATTTTACTCCTGCTAACTTTAGGGCTAGGTACAGTAGGGTGCCAGCACGATCCCCAACAAAAAGGCGTGGAAATTTTTCCCGACATGATTCATTCCGTGGCCTTTGAAGCTTATTCTGAGAATCCTCTGACTCCCGATGGTAAAACGATGATGATGCCAGTGAAAGGGACTGTGGCCAGAGGGCGCATGCCATATCTGTACCTTAAAACGCCTGAAGATGCTCTTCGCGCCGGCATGGAACTGGTGAATCCTACCCAGGCCAATGAACAAAATTTGGCGCGCGGAAAATTGCAATATGAGACCTATTGTCTGGTATGCCATGGTGAAGCGGGAAAAGGTGACGGCCCCATGATTCCTAAAATGCCCAATCCGCCTTCTTATACATCCAAAACCTTTCTCTTATATACGGATGGCAGAATTTTTCATGCCATGACGGTTGGTTTTGGCGATATGGAAAGTTATGCCAATCAAATTTACGAACAGGATCGTTGGTATATTGTGAATTATATTCGGACATTGCAGAAGCAAAAAGTGCCTTAAGAAAGTTCCTAAAATTCCTAAAGAGGAGTTCCGGTGAAGATGAATACGAAGGTAAATATGAAGACAATAAATGAGGAGTTTAAAACACCGCCATCGTATAAAAAGCTTTGTCTGGCATTTGTGATCGTGGGAATTTTGGCCTTTATTTTGGCCTTGAAACTCTATCCTGAACGGGCCTGGGCCAATTTTTTGATTAATAATTTTTACTTTATATCCCTTGCCTTAAGCGGTGCCTTTATTATCTCTTTGCAATATTTGGTCGGAGGGAGTTGGATTTCTCCCTTTAAACGCATTCCCGAGGCCTTTACCGCATTTCTCCCTTATGGTTTTCTTCTTATGGGAGCGCTTCTCTTGGGTATTCACAGCCTTTATGAATGGACCCATCATGATGTTGTTCAGCATGACCCCATTCTTTTGGCCAAATCTGTCTATCTCAATCCGCAATTTTTCATTATCCGTCTGTGTCTGTTTTTTGCTATTTGGTATTTAACTTCAGGCCAGCTCATCCGTTTGTCCAGGCGTCAAGATCTCAAGGGAAGTACACCCTCTTTACTGCGTAGTCAGACCAAGGCGGCGGCAATTTTTGTCATCACCTTTGCCTTCAGTTATGCGCTGGCCAGTTTCGATTGGATCATGTCAGTTGAACCCCATTGGTTTAGTACTATTTTTGCCGTTTATTGTTTCTCGGGAATGTTCGTCAATGGCCTGGTCATGGTTGTTTTGAGTCTGCTGGTTCTTCAACATCTCGGTTATTTGAAGGATGTGATTAATGAAAATCATTATCATGATCTGGGAAAGATGATTTTTGGTTTTTCAACATTCTGGGCCTATATTTGGTTTTCTCAATATATGTTGATTTGGTATTCCAACATTCCAGAAGAAACAATTTATTATGTCATTCGAGATCAAAATAGTTGGGATTGGTTTTTTTATGCCAATCTTATTTTTAATTGGGTCGTCCCTTTCTTGGCCCTGATGCCGAGGGGGAGTAAACGCAATACCTGGATACTTACACGAGTTTGTATTTTTATGCTGGTGGCCCATTGGTTTGACCTGTATGTCATGGTTGCGCCCAAAATTTTTGCCCACGCCAAAGTGGTGCATTCGGTTGGCTTAGTCGAGATTTTCATGGCCCTAGGTTTTGCCGGGGCCTTTGTTCTCGTTCTGATGAAAAATTTAAGTAAGGCAAATCTAGTTGCAAATAACGATCCATATTTAGAAGAAGGCATTCATTTACATCAATAATTAATAGGGGAGAACTCTTATGTCGACCTGGCTGGCCAAATGGGAACCTGAAAATCAGCAATTCTGGGAAGAGGCAGGCAGTTCACGGGCCTGGGGAACGCTGGGCGTGACCACCTTTAGTCTCATGGCCTCATTCGCTACCTGGTTTGTCATGAGTGCGGTGGTGATTCGTTTACCCGCGATCGGATTTAAGTTCGATACCATGCAACTTTTCTGGCTGGCGGCCATGCCCGGTCTTTCAGGTGGGGCCATGCGCACCATTCACTTTTTTTTGATTCCCATTTTTGGTACCAGGGCCACCCTCACAGTCGCTACGTTCCTTAAGCTTTTCCCCATGCTCTGGCTTGGATTTGCTGTGCAAAACCCTGAAACCCCCTACATCCATTTTCTGATTATCTCCTTTCTCTGCGGATTTGGTGGTGGAGACTTTTCCTCATATATGCCTTCATCCAGTCTTTTCTTTCCCAAAAGATTACAGGGGACGGCCATGGGCCTTCAGGCCGGAATCGGAAATCTTGGCGTTAGTCTTGTCCAGTTTGTGACCCCATGGATAATCGGTTTTGCTGTTGTAGGCGCGGCCGGGGCCCCCCAACTTTTTACAAAATCAACTCCGGTCTTTGATGTGAAGGTTACGAAAGATGCCGGGGTCGTCAAAGATGTCGTTGTTGCCCAAGCGGATCTTGCCAGCGTTATCACTGTTGTGAAGGATGGTTCAGGGGCAGTCCAGGACATTGTCATTTCGCAGAGTGAACTGACAAAGGGTATGAAGGCCATGGTTAAAAAAGATGAGGCCGGAGTTGTGACCGACGTTGTGGTCAGTAAGTTAATTAAGAAGGATATATGGTTACAGAACGCCGCCTTCTGGTATGTGCCATGGCTCTTTATCGCCGGTATTTTGTGCTGGGTATACTTAAAAAGTGTTCCGATGAAGAGGCCATCTGTCGCCAAGATCCTAAGCGACATGACCGATAATAAACACGGATATCTCTGCACCTGGACCTATATTATGACCTTCGGTTCTTTTGCCGGTTTTTCGGCCGCCTTTCCACTCATGATCAAGACCATCTACGGAACCATCCCCGGAATGAATTTGGCGCTTGCTCCCGATCCACTTAAATATGCTTTTATGGCCCCCTCATCGGCTCGGCCGTGCGCTTTTTGGGTGGGCCATTGGCCGATAAATGGGGCGGCAGTATTTTTACCCAAATTTCTGGAATAGGGATGATTCTAGGGTGCCTCACTTTAATCTTTGGAGGATTCCTGACACCCACATCCATTGATCAGTTTCCGGCCTTTGTTGGGATCATGCTCTGGATCTTCCTGATGGCAGGTGTTGGTAACTTTGCCACTTTTCGTCAATACCCCATCGTCTTTGCTTTTTCTCCGCGAAGAGGGGCACAGAGCCTTGGTTGGACAGGTGCCTGGGCCGCCTATGGCCCCTTTATCTTTTCCTCCTTGATTGGAAGTTCTATAACCAGTTATGGTTCTGCCATACCCTTCTTTATTGGCGCGGCCGTCTTTTATGCCATAGGAAGTTGGTTCAACTGGTGGTACTACACCAGGCCAGGTGCCGAGAGAGGTGACTGGGGTGTTGGTAAAACATGGTGGGATAAGATCCCTGAAACTGAGAGGCAGCGCTACATAAGCGCGAATGCATAAGTTATGATGTTGTCTGAAAGGGCGGTAAAAAGATTAACGGAAGCTCATTTTCTCATTCCTCGGGATGATGGAATGATCTTTTTAGAAGAGAAAAGGCCGGGTGCCTTTGATTTTGTTTTTGAACATTCAAAAGTGCCTGAGAGCATCCATTTTTTTGGATTGGTAGATCAGGGCCATATTGAAAGGCCTCTGCTTGGTTTGCAATATGCTACTAATTTGAAAGGCCCAAGCCTGGCCTTTTTGGAAGCGGCAGTTGAGCTGCTGCAGGGGCGCAAGATCACCACAATTCTCCAACTGACTGTGCGTGAAGTGGAAAGTTTTCTGCGTGATCAAAATGATCTACCAGCTTTTCAGAGCGGGCATGCCGCTTTTTTTCCCCTACTAGAATTTTTAGGTCCATTACACGAGAAAATGCAAGAAAATGCAGGGCCGCGTGGTGGAGGAAAAAGACAGTCTCCTGTGGTAGGACAAGATTATCTTCCCGGAACGCCTATCATTAATCGTGGTGCGTTTTCTGTTCTCAATCGTGATGAGCAGGAAACATTAGTGCATGAAGTTTTTGATCGTTATATCCGCCCTGCACTTCGAGTTGATCAGGGAGAGGCCGAGGTAGTTTATGTTGATGCCCCGATGGTTGTCATGATCTATAAGGGTGCCTGCACCCATTGCAACTATGCTTTGACTTCAACTTTGGATTTTATCCAGCGTGTCCTTCAAAGTGAACTCGGTGATGAAAAATTACGGGTGATGACGGATTATTAGGTAGCAGTTCCAAAGCGATGCAAGGTACCAGCAGTCTATCCCTTTCAATTCAGACTCCTAAGCATTCCGTAATAAATTTTTCAAAGGGAATCACTCTTCCATTCTCGGGCAAGCCAAAATCTTTAGTCCCAAGATGGACTTGATAGAATTTTGGGATAGGTGTGCGCATTTTAAAATAGTTAATCCAAGGGGATAGTTGTTTTTCTCCCGTTTTACATTCAACTGCAAAGATTGGTTTTTTGTTCTTAATAACAACAAAATCAATTTCACGCTTATCCGTATCTCGTAAGAAGCGCAGCTCCATCTTCTCACCGTTATAATCTTCCAAATAATGGCAATATTTGAGCAGATGGCCGGCGACCATGTTTTCAAAACGCGTACCTAAATCCTCAACCTGAGACCAATCCCACATATAAAGCTTGTTCTCCTTTTTGACAGCACGAATTTTCGGAGCACCATAAGGGGAAATACGATAAATATAATAAAGGTTATCAAGAATACCAATCCATGATTCAACAGTTCTGGGGGCCACCTGCAAATCCTCTGAAATCGATCTAAAGGATAATGGCGAACCAACTTTTGTTGGAAGAATTGTAGCAAGCAACTCAATTTGTGATATTTCCTTCACGTTTTGCAAGTCCCGCACATCATCGTTGATGACACGGTAAATACGCTCGTTATGCCACCGTTTCAATTCTCTTTCATTTTGTGCAAGTAATGGCTCCGGGAAACCGCCAAAATTAAATAAATCTTGAAGGGTCCGTTTTTTGGGGAGAAGTGGCAATTCATCAACAGTAAAGGGATGTAAGCGATAATAATGGTAACGGCCCATAAGTGAATCGCCACCTTTTCTAAAATGATCAAGACGTGCTGATCCAGTTACAACAATTCGAAATTTTTCATGAAATTTATCGTAATATCCTTTCACTAAAGATCGCCAATTCTTGTATTTATGAATTTCGTCTAAGACCAAGCATTTATACTTCGTTGGAAGCTCATGCTTTAAAATTCTCTGTCTATCATCTGGAAAATCCCAGTTTAAATAGGCCTCATCAACAGTCAGCGATTTTGCCAAGGTCGTCTTACCCACCTGCCGTGGCCCACCAATAAAGACCATTTTTTTTGCCAAATCTTCTTCAATTGCCGCCGCTAATTGGCGAATTTGTTTCATAAACGCTCGTTAGTGATTGTACAACAATGTCATTTTACTCATGAGTAATTTTAAACTTACTTCAAATTAATAACAAGGCAAATTATAAGTGCAGGAGATAACTGTCAACGTACGTGTAACTAGGCAGCAGTGCCAGGCACTCGCGGGGCAATAATTTATTTGCAGATAGGAGTCAGATCTCCACCATCGGCACCGGCCTTAATCAAGAGGCAAATAATTTTTTTGACATCAGATGATTGAATATTGTGATCGCGGGCGACGCGCTCCGGAAGCGAAAGTCCGTTGCTATCTACAAATTTGGCATCGGCACCTTTTGCAAGGAGTAGCGTCACCATTTCCAGATTTCCATTTTCGGTGGCCGCAAGTAAAGGTGTCTCACCTGACATATTTAGGCGATTTACCTCAGCACCGTGGGATAGCAGTTTGGCGGCAATTGCCACATGGTAGGGACCGTTAGCATTATGGGGAAGGGCGATTTTAGCAAGCAGAAGAAGGGGAGAGGTTCCATAGGCATCGCTCTCATCCGCCACGGCACCTGCCTTGAGGAAGAGATCAAGTTTCTTTTGATCATATTTATAAAGGTTATATTTGTTAACATGATAGTGGAGTGCCGTTTGCCCATCGTTATCCTTTTGATTGACGTTGGCCTTATGCTCTAAAAGGTATTGAACAATTTTTCTATTTTTGCGTCCGCTCAAGGTAAACAGTCCTCGTAGCGGCGCTTGGGCAGCGGCCATCAATGGAGTTTTACCATTCTCATCTTGGATGTTAGTCCCAAGTTCTTTGGTTAATTTTTTGACTTGAGAGATTTTTTGGGCCGAAATGGCGCTAAAGAAGTCTTGAACAGTCGCACCATGCGCAGTCAAAGTTCCTATCGTTCCTATGGAGAAGACCACTAGAGGAGCTAACAGAGTAATTTTAAAGTAATTAACCATATGTACCATAGTGTAGCCTAATTAGGGATTCTTCCCATTATTTAGTTGTTTTCTTGAAATTATTACAGGGTTTACGGGCCTTTTTTGAACGACGGTGCGGTGCGGCTATTTCTATGATAAAGTTTCGCCGTTTTACAGATTAAATTATTTTTGCAGGACTTTGAGGTTCTGGAAACCAAACGGGAGGAACGATGTCACGATTATCACTTTCTAAATCCAAGGGTTTTAAGTCGTTGGTTCTGGTCATAGTTTTCATGCTCTCGAC